>NZ_JBHVWZ010000038.1:0-84707 GCF_042881985.1 Streptomyces sp. NPDC058246
CTCGACCTGCGTCGGCAGCTCAGATGTGTAAAAGAGACAGGTGCCGCCCCGGCCCGCGCAGCCCGATCTTCACCGGGCCGGTCCGCGCCATGCCCCGGCCGCCCCCGCGGCTCCGGCGCCCGTCGCGCCCGCCGCTCCGGCTCCCGCCCCGGCCGCTCCCGCCGCCCCGGCCGCTGCCGCGCCGGCTCCGGCGCAGCCCGCGGCTCCGGCGCCGGCCGCCCCTGCCGCTCCGGCTCCGGCCCCCGTCACCCCGGCCCCGGCGCCCGCCGCGACCGCCAGTGACGAGGGTGCGTACGTGACCCCGCTGGTGCGCAAGCTCGCCGCCGAGAACGGCGTCGACCTGGCCGCCGTCAAGGGCACCGGCGTCGGCGGTCGTATCCGCAAGCAGGACGTCATCGCCGCCGCCGAGGCCGCGAAGGCCGCCGCTGCCGCTCCGGCTCCGGCCGCTGCCGCCGCTCCGGCCGCCGCGAAGAAGGCCCCGGCCCTGGAGGTCTCTCCCCTCCGCGGCCAGACCGTGAAGATGCCCCGCATCCGCAAGGTCATCGGCGACAACATGGTGAAGGCCCTGCACGAGCAGGCCCAGCTGTCCTCGGTCGTCGAGGTCGACGTCACCCGCCTGATGAAGCTCCGCGGGAAGGCGAAGGACTCCTTCGCGGCCCGCGAGGGCGTCAAGCTCTCCCCGATGCCGTTCTTCGTGAAGGCGGCGGCCCAGGCGCTGAAGGCCCACCCGGCCGTCAACGCCCGGATCAACGTGGACGAGGGCACGATCACCTACTTCGACACCGAGAACGTCGGTATCGCGGTGGACTCCGAGAAGGGCCTGATGACCCCGGTCATCAAGCACGCGGGCGACCTGAACATCGCCGGTATCGCCAAGGCCACCGCCGAGCTGGCGGGCAAGGTCCGGGCGAACAAGATCACCCCGGACGAGCTGTCCGGCGCGACCTTCACCATCTCCAACACCGGCTCGCGCGGCGCGCTCTTCGACACGATCATCGTGCCGCCGAACCAGGTCGCGATCCTGGGCATCGGTGCCACGGTCAAGCGTCCGGCCGTCATCGAGACGGAGGAGGGTACGGTCATCGGCGTCCGCGACATGACGTACCTGACGCTCTCCTACGACCACCGTCTGGTGGACGGCGCCGACGCGGCCCGTTACCTGACCGCGGTCAAGGCGATCCTGGAGGCGGGCGAGTTCGAGGTCGAGCTCGGCCTGTAGTCCTGCCTGCTTGTCGAACGCGAAGCCCCCGTCCGGAACTCCGGACGGGGGCTTCGCGTTTCCCACGGCTTCGGCGTCCGGGCCCGCGCGGCCTCGGCGTCCGGTCCCACGCAGCCTCGGCGTGCGGTCCCACGCGGCTTCGGCGTCCGGTCCCACGCAGCCTCGGCGTCCGGTCCCACGCGGCCCCGGCGTCCCGCTCCTTAGCGTGGCTTGAGCGTCTTGTCCGTCCACAGCACCAACGTCTCCACCCACACATTGGGGATCTCCGTCTGGTACGCGGGCGTCAAGTGCCGTGTCCGGTAGGCCCTGAGGACGTCGTACGTGGCGTCGAGACAGTCACGGGAGCCGAGGTCTCCGGTCTTCGGATCGAAGCCGACGAGGAAACCGCGGCTCTCGACCCTACGGATCATGGCGCGCGCCGAGCCCACATCACTCGTGGACGAGGACGTGCAGCGGTAACGGCTGTACGGGTGCGTGGACTTGCCCGGGTAGTGGGCGTCGCGGGACATGTCGCTCAGCATCTGGGCGTACGTCCCCTCCGCGTGCCACGCGCCGATGTCGCCGCCGGGAGGCGTGTACAGCGCGTTGCTCGGGTTCTCGACCGCCCCGTACTCCCAGCGGTCGGTGCCGGTGACGCGGAAGCCCCAGCCGGTGTGGCCGAACTTCTGCGCGCCGTCAGGCTTGACGAAGACACAGGCGCCCCCGGGCCCGGGCGGCTGCCCGCCCGATCCGGCACCCACCGATCCGGCACCGCCCACTCCGCCGCCCACCGATCCTCCGGCGCCCGAACCTCCACCGACGGATCCCGCTCCCGCCGAACCGGCGCCGACCGAACCCGCACCCGCCGAACCCCCGTCGGCGGGCTCCCCACCGACCGACCCGGAAGCCACCGGCCCGGAACCCACCGACCCCGGAGCAGCCGACCCCGCCCCCGTCCCAGCCCCCGTCGACGTGCTCGTCGACGTGCTCGTCGTCCGCGTGCCGTCGCTCGGCCGTGCCGCCGCGCCCGTGTCCATCGGCCGGCAGCCGGCCGTCATCCCCACGACCGCCGCCGCCGTCGCCGCCACCGCCGCCACGGCCCAGCGCAGCCCTCGCTCTCGTCCCCGACCGCTCATGCCGTCCCCCCGGCGTTCACGGGGTGCCCCGCGCGGGAACCCCTGTGCCGACCTCGACACCGCCGGGGGCCATCGGGTTCGCGGGGTGACACGGACGTGACACCTCCGGGCACCACCCGGTACGGGTCTTTACAGCCGCGGACACTCTGACAGCGTGTAAGTCTCGTCTCACCTGCATGAAAGCGCCCCCGTGCGCCTCTCACCGGCAGGGGCGCGGCCTTATTGTCTAAACGTCAAACGCCCTCGGGGCTCTCATGCCCCTCCCAAAGGAGCCTTCATGACCGCGCCCGTCGTCCACTCGCTGCGCGAACAGATCCGCGAGCACATCGTGGAGGGGATCGTCAGCGGGCGCTGGAAGCCGGGCGAGCGCATCGTGGAGCGGCGGATCGCCACCGAGCTGGAGGTCAGCCAGACCCCGGTGCGGGAGGCGCTGCGCGAGCTGGAGTCACTGCGGCTCATCGAATCGGCGCCGAACAAGGGCGTACGGGTGAGGAACCTGACGGCCGCCGACCTGGAGGAGAGCTACCCCGTACGCGCCGGTCTCGAGGCCATCGCCGCCGAGCTGGCGGCCGAGCGGCTCGCCGAGGACTGCTCGGCCCTGGAGCCGCACGTGGCGGCGCTGTACGAGGCCGACCGGCTGTCGGACGGCACCGGCCAGGTCCGCCACACCGTCGCCTTCCACCGCGAACTCGTCCGCGCCGCGGGCAACTCCGTCCTCCTGCACACCTGGGAGGGGCTCGGCATCGAGGTGTTCACGGCCCTGTCGATCCGCTGGCTGGGGACCGTGCAGCAGTCGTACGCGGAGGAGCACGAGGCCCTCGTGGACGCCTTCCGCCGCCGGGATCCGCTGATCGCCGACCTCGTGAAGGCGCATGTCCTCGGATGCGCGCCGCGCGCGTGACGACAGCCGAGCATGTACGCGCTCACCTGCGAAAATCCCTCGACCGACCTTCGATTCCAAGGCACCCGGTGCCTGGCCTGAAGGCACCGGGTGCCGACTTTCTCGATACCGAGGGGTTTTCCGCTTCAACCCTTTGATCGATCATCGATCAGGGAGTTACAGTCACCGACGGGCTCGAACCAGAGCCCTCCGCCCTGTCCTGCCAAAGACCAAGGGCACCCCCGAAAACCCCTTGCCGATGAGGGAACCCCCCTCCATATCCGGAAGGCGGCGCAATGACCGACCCCACCGCAATCCAGCCGAGCGAGCTCGACCAGCTCCCGGACCGCGACCCCGAGGAGACCGCCGAATGGCAGGCCTCCCTGGACGCCGTCACCAAGGCGGCCGGGCCGCACCGTGCCGCGTACCTGATGCGCCGCACGCTGGAGCGCGCCGAGGGCAACGGCATCGCGCTGCCCAAGCTGCTCGAGACGGACTACGTCAACACCATCCCCACCGCCGCCGAGCCCGTCGTGGACGGCGACGAGGAGATGGAGCGGAAGATCACCGCGTGGAACCGCTGGAACGCGGCCGCGATGGTGACCCGGGGCAGCAAATACGGCGTCGGCGGTCACATCGCCACCTTCGCCTCCGCCGCCTGGCTCTACGAGACCGGCTTCAACCACTTCTTCAAGGGCAAGGAGGGTGACGGGTCCGGCGACCAGCTCTACATCCAGGGCCACGCCTCCCCCGGCATCTACGCCCGCGCCTTCCTCGACGGCCGGCTGACCGAGCAGCACCTCGACCACTTCCGCCAGGAGTCCGGCGGCAACGGTCTGCCGTCGTACCCGCACCCGCGCCGCCTGCCCTGGCTGTGGGAGTTCCCGACGGTGTCGATGGGCCTCGGCCCGCTCTCCGCCATCTACCAGGCGCGCTTCAACCGCTACCTCACCAACCGCGGCATCAAGGACGTCTCCCAGTCCCACGTCTGGGCCTTCCTCGGTGATGGCGAGATGGACGAGCCCGAGTCGACGGCCGCACTCGCGCTGGCTTCCCGCGAGGGTCTGGACAACCTGACCTTCGTCATCAACTGCAACCTGCAGCGCCTCGACGGCCCGGTCCGCGCCAACTTCAAGATCGTGCAGGAGCTGGAGGCCCAGTTCCGCGGCGCCGGCTGGAACGTCATCAAGTCGCTGTGGGGCTCGGCCTGGGACGAGCTGTTCCAGCTCGACACCACGGGCGCGCTCGTACGCCGGCTGCGTCAGGTACCCGACGCGCAGGTGCAGACGTACCAGACCCGCGACGCCGCCTACATCCGCCAGGACTTCTTCGGCGCCGACCCGGCGCTCGCCGAGATGGCGAAGCTGCTGAGCGACGACAAGATCCTCGAGTGTTTCCACCTCTCGCGCGGTGGCCACGAGTCGCGCAAGGTGTACGCGGCCTACAAGGCGGCCGTCGAGCACAAGGGCGCGCCGACGGTCATCCTGGCCCAGACGGTCAAGGGCTTCACGCTCGGCGAGGGCTTCGCGTCCAAGAACGCCAACCACCAGATGAAGAAGCTGACGACGGACGAGTTCAAGCAGATGCGTGACCTGCTCGAACTGCCCATCTCCGACAGCCAGTTCGTCGACGGTGTGGTGCCTTACGGCCACCCGGGCGCCGACTCCCCCGAGGTCCGTTACCTCCAGGAACGCCGCGCGGCCCTCGGCGGCCCCGCTCCCGCCCGCCGTACGCACGCGCTCGCGCCGCTGCCCGCGCCCGCCGACAAGGCGTTCGCGTCCTTCGACAAGGGCTCCGGCTCGCAGAACGTGGCGACGACGATGGCCTTCGTCCGCCTGGTCAAGGACCTGGTCCGCGACAAGCAGACCGGGAAGCGCTGGGTGCCGATCGTCCCCGACGAGGCGCGCACCTTCGGCATGGAGAGCCTCTTCCCCTCCCTCGGCATCTACTCGCCCAAGGGCCAGACGTACGAGCCGGTCGACCGCGACCAGCTGATGTACTACAAGGAGGCCAAGGACGGCCAGATCCTCAACGAGGGGATCACCGAGGCCGGCTCCATGGCGGACTTCATCGCCGCGTCCACCGCGTACTCCACGCACGGTGAGGCGATGATCCCGTTCTACATCTTCTACTCGATGTTCGGCTGGCAGCGCACGGCCGACCAGATGTGGCAGCTCGGCGACCAGCTCGGCCGCGGCTTCCTGGTCGGTGCCACGGCCGGCCGTACGACGCTGACGGGCGAGGGCCTCCAGCACGCTGACGGCCACTCCCCCGTCATCGCCGCGACCAACCCGGCGGCGCTGTCGTACGACCCGGCGTTCGCGTACGAGATCGCGGCGATCGTCAAGGACGGTCTGCGCCGGATGTACGGCGAGTCGGCCCCGGGTGAGGACCCGAACGTCTTCTACTACCTCACCGTCTACAACGAGCCGATGCCGCAGCCCGCGAAGCCGACCGGTCTCGGCATCGACGAGGGCATCGTCAAGGGCCTGTACCGCTTCAACACCGCCGAGTCGGCGGGGGTCGACGTCAAGGCCGCCAACGCGCCGCGCATCCAGCTGCTCGGCTCCGGCACCGCGATCCACTGGGTGCTTCAGGCGCAGCGGCTGCTCGCCGAGGAGTGGGGTGTGGCCGCCGACGTGTGGTCCGCGACCTCCTGGACCGAGCTGCGGCGCGACGCGCTGGAGGCCGACGCGGCGCTGCTGCGCGGCGAGGAGCGCGTGCCGTACGTCCGTCAGGCGCTGCACGGCGCCGAGGGCCCGGTCCTCGCGGTCTCCGACTACATGCGCCAGGTCCCGGACCAGATCGCGCAGTGGGTCGAGCAGGACTACTCCTCGCTCGGTGCGGACGGTTTCGGCCTCTCCGACACCCGCGAGGCGGCCCGCCGCCACTTCGGCGTGGACGCCCAGTCGATCGTCGTCGCGGCGCTGGCGCAGCTCGCCCGCCGCGGTGAGGTCAAGGCGTCGGCGGTGAAGGAGGCGCGGGAGCGCTACGGCCTGTAGGACTGACGGGGCTACAGCCCCCGGCGGACCTGAGGCTCAACTCGGCGAAGGGGTACGGCGACTGCCGTGCCCCTTCGGCGTTCCACCAGGCCCCTCCGGCGTTCGCGCCGTGCCTCTCCGGCGTTCGCGCCGTGCCTCTCCGGCCTTTCTGCCGCGTCCCCCTCAGGTGTCCGTCGTAGGTCTCTGCGTTGTCAGTGGTGCCCTGCATCATGAACCCATGCGTGCTGCCCGCCTGATCAAGATGGTGCTGCTGCTCCAGTCACGGCCGTCGATGACCGCCGCCGAGCTGGCGCGGGAGCTCGAGGTGTCCGAGCGGACCATCACGCGGGACGCGCAGGCGCTCTCCGAGGCGGGGGTCCCGGTGTACGCGGACCGGGGGCGGGCCGGCGGGTACCGCCTGGTCGGGGGGTATCGGACGCGGCTGACGGGGCTGGCCCGGAGTGAGGCGGAGGCGCTGTTCCTGAGCGGAGTGCCCGGGGCGCTGCGCGAGATGGGGCTCGAGGACGCGGCCTCGGCGGCTCGGCTGAAGGTGTCCGCCGCCCTTCTCCCCTCCGTACGGGACGCCTCGCGGGCGGCCGCGCAGCGGTTCCATCTGGACGCGCCGGCCTGGTTCAGCGAGCCCGAGACGCCCGAGCTGCTGCCCGCGGTCGCGGACGCGGTGTGGGACGACCGCCGGATCGTCGCGCGCTACCGGAGGGGTGAGGCGGAGGTCGAACGGTCGCTGGAGCCGTACGGACTCGTGCTCAAGGCGGGGGTCTGGTACGTGTGCGCGCGGGTGCCGGACGCGGAGGCGGGGTCCTTCCGGGTGTACCGGATCGACCGCTTCACCGCGGTCACCCTCGACGAGGAGCGCTTCAGACGGGACGGGGAGTTCGACCTGCCCGGCTTCTGGCGGGAGCGGGCCGACCAGTTCGCCCGGTCCATCCTGCGGGCCGAGGTCGTCGTACGGGTGTCTCCGGACGGTGTGCGACGACTGCCGTACGTGCTTGATCCCGCCTCCGCGGAGGAGGCCCTGGACGCGCCGGGTGCCCCCGACGCCCGGGGGTGGGTGACCGTCACGCTTCCCGTCGAGTCCGAGGAGGTCGCCCACACCCAGCTCTCGGGACTCGGACCGGAGGTGGAGGTGCTCTCCCCGGCGACGCTCCGGGACCGCTTCGCCAGGGACGCGGTCCGGCTGGCGGAGCTCTACCGGTGACCACGGCACAGGCCGGCGGCGTCATCCGTCCGGGCGCCCTTGAAATGCGTACGAACCCGCCGGTTTTACCTTCGGCATGTGCACGCATAACAATCTGCCCCACTCCACGTGCGTCCCTCCCGTCCAGGCCCGATGCTTGACCCGTGATGGACGAGACGGAGTTCTGGGAGCTGGTGGACACGACCCGCGAGGCCGCCGAGGGCGACCCCGAGGAACAGGCCGACCTGCTCGTCGAGCGACTCGTCCAGTCGGACCCCGACGCGGTCCTCGACTTCGCCCGGCACTTCGAGGCCCGTTACAACCGCGCGTACCGCTGGGACCTGTGGGGCGCGGCCTGGGTGCTGCTCGACGGCGCCAGCGACGACGCCTTCGACTTCTTCCGGTGCTGGCTGATCGGCCAGGGCCGGGAGGTCTTCGAGGGCGCGATGCACGACCCGGACTCGCTCGGCGAGCTCCTGGAGGACTTCGACGAGGAGATCGACGGCGACGGCGAGGAGTTGGGCTACGCGGCGGACGAGGCGTACGAGCAGCTCACCGGCACCGTCGCCCCCGACCTCGGCATCCCGCCCGCGGCCGCGGAGCCCGAGGGCACCCCGCTCGACTTCGAGAACGAGTCGGTCATCGCGGAGCGCTACCCCAAACTGTGGGACCGGTTCAGGGGCTGACGGCGCGTGGATGCCGCCGACCCGGCGCGCCACGGTTCACGCCACGGTTCACGCCATCACGGTCGAGGCCACCACGGTTCACGCCGCCACGGCTTAGGTCGCCACGGTCAAGGCCACCACGGTTCACGTCGTGGTGCGTCGGCGGCTGAGGTCCGAGGGGATGTACGCCTGCGTCTGGTCGGCCCGCACGGCGTGGTACATGGGTGCCGCGTTCGCCTGGTCCAGGGCGGACGCCGTGACCGCCGCCGGGCCCAGGACGACGGACACCACCGCGCAGACCACCGTCCACGGACTGCGCGCGGCCTTCGCCCAGCCGGCCGTCCGCTCGGTGGCCGTGCCGTCCGTCCGACTGCTCCTGCCCCTCATGATCCCCACCTCCAGTCAGTGCCTACGACGACGGTAGGACGCCCGGCTCTGGGGATTCTGTGAGTCGCCTGCGGCGGGACTGTGACTGCCCGCCAGGTGGCCGCAACTGCGCCGGAGAGGGCCGGGGGGCGGAGGGGACGGCCGGGACGGAGGGGACAGCCGGGACGGAGGGGACGGCCGGGACAGAAAGGCTCACCGCCCCTGCAGGCGGGCCGCCCGGCTCCGGATGTCCGGGAGGCGGGCCGTGAGGGCGGCGCCGGGGCAGCTGGTCATGAAGGCGACGTCGTGCCCGACCACGGTGGGCAACTCGGCAGCGGCACCGGCCCGGTACCGGCTCAGGTCGTTGCTGGAGACCAGGCGAACCGTGCCCCGCGGATCCACCCCGGACAGCCCCAGCTTCCACGCGGCAAGCGCCGCGATCGCCTCGCTCATCGCCCGCGGCACCGTCGTACCCGCCGTGAACGTACCGATGGCCGCCACCCCGGCCGTCCGATGGTTGAAGCCCTGCGCGTGCGCCCCGGTGACCGGCCGGTCGACCCCGCCCGCGCGGCCCTCGTAGATCGTGCCGCAGCGGTCGACGAGGAAGTTGTAGCCGATGTCGTCCCACTCCTTGGCGCCGGTCTGGCCGGCGTAGAGGTGGCGGATGACGCGCGGCGAGTCGTCGCACTCGTACGCGTTCGGCGAGTCGGTGTGATGGACGAAGATCGCGACGACCCGGTCGTCGTAGCGCGGCGGCGGCTGCGCACGGGTGCTCTTGGCGTCCAGCCATCGTGAGCGCGGCACGATGGGCGGCCGGGCCGCCTGCCTGCCCGCCGCGGCGGGAAGGGCGGCGACCGGCGATCGGCCGGGGCGACCCTTCGCACGGTCCATCGCCCGGTCCACACCGACCGCACAGAGCACCAGCGCCATGACGGCGACGAGCCCGGGCACGCATCCGAGCACCGCGACCACCGCGCGCGGCAACCGCGGCCGCGCCGCACGTCGGCGGCTCCCCGCTCGCTGTTTCGGCGCCCCCCGCGTTTTCCGGAAGACACGCATGGCCCCACCCTCACCCCCCTCCGTGCCATCCGCGATGTGCGCTGTGCCACCCGGTGGAACCATCGTCCCGGTCCGGGACGTTTTTACAGGTCCAGGCATGTGTGGTTCCGAGGTCCAGGCATGTGTTGTTCACAGGTCCAGCCATGTGCGGCCGCTTCCTGGCGGCCGCGCGCGCGTGGCTGATCACTGGGCACGCCCCGCGCGTACTAGGGGGCCCGAGAGAAAGGCGGCTCCGTGGACGTGCTCGACCTCCTGCTGATGCTGGTGATCCTGGTCTACGCGGCGTCGGGCTACCGGCGAGGACTGGTCGCCGGCTGTGTCTCGCTGGCCGGTTTCGTGGGCGGCGCCGTCATCGGCGTATGGGTGCTGCCGTGGATCATGGACCTGGTCACGGCGGGGACCGCGGCGGCCACGGTGGCGGCCGTGCTGACCGTCCTGGTGCCCGCGGTGGTGGGCCACGAGCTGGCGGGACGGCTGGCGCTGAAGCTGCGCCACGAACTGGACCGGGGGCCGCTGCGGGTGGCCGACGGCATCGGCGGGGCCGCGGCGAACACGCTGGCCGTGCTGCTGGTGGCCTGGGTGGCCGCGAGCGTCCTGGGCGCCTCCTCCTCGACCGTGGTCACACAGTCGATCCGTAACTCGGCGCTGCTGGGCGCGGTGCAGAACGCGATGCCGGACACCACGCCCGCCTGGTTCTCGCGGGCGACCTCGGCGCTCACGGAGGCGGGCTTCCCGCAGGTCTTCAACCCGTTCGAGAACGAGCCGACGGCGGGTGTCGCGAAACCCTCGGGAGACAGCGTCACGGCGTCCGCGACGAACGCCGCCAAGCTGAGCACCGTCAAGGTCGAGGGCGCCTCGGGAAACCAGGGACGCGAGGGCAGCGGTTTCGTCTACGCGTCCCGGCATGTGATGACCAACGCCCACGTGGTGGCGGGCATCGACCGGCCGACCGTACGGGTGGGCGGTGTCGGACGCTCGTACGAGGCGCGGGTGGTGCTCTTCGACCCCGAGAGGGACATCGCGGTGCTGTACGTCCCGGGTCTGCGGGCACCCGTTCTGAGCTTCGACGACAGCGCCTCGCGCGGCGACTCGGCGGTCGTGGCGGGCTACCCGCAGGACGGCGGCCTCGACCTCCAGGCGGCCACCGTCGCGAACCGCATCAACGCCACGGGCCAGAACATCTACAACACGGGCACCGTCACCCGCGAGATCTACTCGATCCGCTCCACCGTCCGCCCGGGCAACTCCGGCGGCCCCCTCCTCAGCACCGACGGCAAGGTGTACGGCGTCGTCTTCGCCCGCTCGACCTCGGACAACGAGACGGGTTACGTCCTGACGGCGCACGAGGTCGCCGGCGACGCCCGGCAGGCGGCGAACGCCACGGCACCGGTCGACACGGGCGACCTGGTGACGTCCTAGGCCCGTTCGGGGATTTCGCCGTCGAGATCTTTTCCGGCACCGCAACGGCAGTCGAAACGCGATGCACGGTACGCCGATGTGACGCGTTTTGCCGTCATGGCAAGATGCGTCCCAGCGCCTCTCCCGGGCGTACGCTTTCCCCGTGAGCAGCCAGCCGCCTCCCGCGCCCGAACCCCCCGCCCTCTCCCTGACCGAGCGCCGCAAGGCGGCGACCCAGCTCGACATCGCGCGCGCGGCCGCGGAGCTCTTCACGGCGTACGGTCCGGACGGCACCACGGCGGAGGACATCGCCCGTCGCGCCGGGGTCGCGCTGCGCACCTTCTACCGCTACTTCCGCAACAAGCAGGACGCCGTGGGCCCGTTGCTCGCCGCCGGCGGCGACCGCTGGCGCGCTCTGCTGGCGGCGACGGAGCCGGGTACGGCGGTGCCCGAGGCGCTGGAGAAGGCGGTCGAGGCCGCGCTGTCCGTCCCGGACGAGCACGCGGCGGAGGGCCTGGAGCAGACCCGCGCGCTGCTGCGGGCGGCGGTGGACGACCCGGCGCTGCGGGCCGTCTGGTACCGCGTGAACCAGGAGTCGGAGGAACGGCTGATCCCGGTGGTGGCCCGCCTGGCCGGCCCCGCCGCGGACTCGCTCGAGGCGCGCCTCGCCGCCGCGGCGGCCACGGACGCGATCCGGGTCGCCCTGGAGACCTGGGCGGAGACGGACGCCGCGACCAGGGGCCCGGGGTCACCCGCCGAACTGGCGGTCCGCTGCCTGCGTCAACTCATGGGCGGCATGCGCCCGTTGCTCGCCCCCGGGAAGAACTGAACTGATCTGACGCGGGAGCACTGGTCGCGCAGACGTACCGCTCAGGCGTCAGGCGTCAGGCGTCAGGCGTCAGGCGTCAGGCGTCAGGCGTCAGGCGTCAGGCCAGGAATACCGGATACCGGTCAGAGCGAGCGTCCCATGAATACGTCGTCCACGTACTCCCCGTCGAGCAGGAACTCCTCGCGCAGGATTCCCTCCACCACGAAGCCCTCGGCCTCGTACAGCTTGCGCGCCGGGGTGTTGTGGCCGAGCACGCGCAGCGTGATGCGCCGGGCGCCCTGGCGGCGGCCCTCCTCCAGCGCGGCGCGCAGCAGCGCCCGTCCGACGCCGGCACCGCGCGCCCGGTCGGCGACGGCGAGGCCCAGGATCTGCCGGACGTGCGCGTTGCAGGCGAGCGTGGTCGGAAAGCCCAGCCGGATGTACCCCACCACCTGGCCGTCGAGCTCCGCCACGATGTGGTCCCGCGGACCGAACCGCTCGCTGTAGAAGGGGTCGTACGGCGGCTGGGGGCGCGGCATGACGGCGTGCAGCGTGGACCAGGTGTCGCGGTCGAGCCGGCTGAGCGCCTCCCCGTCGTCGAGAGTGGCGATACGTATGTGCGGAACTGGCATGCGGATCACTGTACGGCGGCCCTGCCCGTCCATGTCCCGCGATTTCCGGGCCGCCCGGGCAGGATGGACCCATGAGCGACTCACCCCTTCCCACCGGTTCCCGCATCGCGATCACCGGCGCGTCCGGCCTGATCGGCTCGGCGCTGACGCGCTCCCTGGCCGCCGATGGACACGAGGTGGTCCGCCTCGTGCGCCGCGCGCCGCGCGCGAAGGACGAGGTCCAGTGGGATCCGGAGGGGGAACGCATCGACGCGGTGGGGCTCGTCGGGTGTGCGGCGGTGGTGAACCTCGCCGGGGCGGGGATCGCTTCGCGGCGCTGGACGGAGCCGTACAAGCGGAAGATCCGGGACAGCCGGGTGCTCGGGACGGCGACACTGGCCGAGGCGTTGGCGTCCCTGGACGAGCCGCCGCGGGTGCTCGTCAACGGGAGTGCGATCGGGTTCTACGGCGATACGGGCGCTCGGGCGGTGGACGAGTCGGCGCCGCCCGGGGACGGGTTCCTGCCCTCCGTGTGTGTGGAGTGGGAGGAGGCGACAGGGCCGGCGCAGGAGGCGGGGATCCGTACCGTCTTCGCCCGTACCGGGCTGGTGGTCGCCCGGGAGGGCGGGGCCTGGGGGAAGCTGTTTCCGCTCTTCAAGGCGGGGGTCGGGGGGCGGATGGGGGACGGGCGGCAGTACTGGAGTTACATCTCGCTGCATGACGAGGTGGCGGCGATCCGGCACCTCATCGACACGGAGTCGGTCTCGGGGCCGGTGAATCTGACGGCCCCCGAGCCGCTCACCAACCGTGAGATCACCGAGGCGATGGGGCGCGTGCTGCGTCGGCCCACCCTCTTCGCCACGCCGGCTCCGCTGCTCCGTCTCGCTCTCGGCGACATGTCCGACGACATCCTCGGCAGCCAGCGCGTCCTGCCCACCCGCCTCCTGGAGTCGGGCTTCACGTTCGCGTTCCCGTCGATCGAGGGGGCGTTGCGGGCCGCCCTCGGCTGACAGAGGTTTCTTCGCCCTGGCCGCCCCTGCCGCCTCTGCCCTCCCCCAAGCTCTCGGCTTCGCTCGAGCAGGGGAACCCCCCTTGTCCCCGAGGGCTGCCGCCCCCAGACCCGAGCAAAAGATCGCGCAGTTCCCCGCGCCCCCATTCAGGGGCGGCGGGGGCGAACAACCCCAAAGGCTCACCCCCAGCGGCCCGCGAGATGCTCCCCCCATGCACCCGTGCACACCCACCGCGCGACTCCCCCCACCCGCCGACACCGGCACACCCTCGACCCGAACTCGGGTATCCCAGAAGCCTGTTGGGGGCATGACGTTCCCACCGGCCGCGCAACCTCGAGGAGGGGTACGTGCTAGAGCCCGCACGCCAAGACGTGGACGTCGTCATCGTGGGAGCCGGAGTGGCCGGCCTCGCCGCCGCCCGGCATCTGGCCAGGGCAGGTCTCACGACGACCGTTCTGGAGGCCGCCCCGAACGTGGGCGGCCGCATGTCCACGGAGAAAGTCGACGGCTTCCGGCTGGACCGAGTGGGCCGGCTCCTGTCCACCTCGTACCCGGAACTGCGCCGCACCCCGGGCCTGGAGGCCCTGACGCTTCGCACGTTCTCCCCGGGCGTCCTGCTCCACAGCGACGGCCACCACCACCGCGCCGCCGCCCCCGCCATCCCCCGGAGCGCAAGGGGCGCACTCAGCACCGCGCGCGCCCTCGCAAGCGCCCCCCGTCTCCCCCGGGCGCTCCCCCGTCCGCTCCCGCTGGCCCGCCCGCAGCGCGGGACCCCACGTCCCGGTCCCCTCGGCGGCCCGCTCGACCAGTCCCGTCTCGCCGCCGCCCTCGGCCGCCTCGCCACCACCCCACCGGACCACCTCCTCGCACGCCCGGACCGTACGGCCGCGCAGGCGTTGACCACCCGGGGGCTCCCGGCGCGCACGGTCGACGGCTTTCTGCGCCCCCTCCTGGCCGCGCTGCTCTGCGACCCGGCCCTTCAGACGTCCAGCCGCTGCGCGGACCTCGCGCTGCACTCGTTCGCGACGGGCCGCCTGTGTCTGCCCGAGGGCGGCGCGGACACGCTCCCGGAGCTCCTCGCGGCCGACCTGCCGCCGGGCACGGTCCACACGGGCGTCCAGGTCACCTCGGTCTCCACCACCACCGTGACGACGCGGGAGCACGGCGAACTCACCTGCCGCGCCATCCTGTTGGCGACCGGTGCGCGCGCCGCGGCCGAGCTGCTGCCGGGTCTGCACGTGCCCGCCTTCCACCCGGTGACGGTCCTGCACCACACCACGGACGAGCCCCCGCTCACCGACCCGGCGCTGCTCCTGGACGCCGACCGCGGCGGCCCGGTGGCCCACACCGCTGTCGTGAGCCAGGTCGATCCCACGCGGGCCCCGGCGGGCCGCGCGCTCATCTCCTCGACCGTGCTCGGCACACCGCCGGCCGCGGCCCACCTGGACGCGGCGGTCCGTGACCAACTGGCCCGCCTGTACGGGACGTCGACGAACCGCTGGGAACTCCTCGCGGTCCACCACACCCCCGAGGCGGTCCCGGCGATGCCGCCGCCGCACGACCTGCGCCGCCCGGTACGGCTGCTGGCGGGCCTGTACGTGTGCGGCGACCACCGGGACACCAGCACGGTCCAGGGCGCCCTCCACTCGGCCCGCCGGGCCGCCCAGGCCCTGCTCGGGGATCTGGGCGCCCAACCGACCCCCTTGACCGAACCCCTGGAGGCCGCGGCCTGAGCCGAACCGGCCTCAGCCCAGCGCGGCCACCTTGTCCCGGTACCCGCGTACGGGCGCCGCGTCCTTGTACGGCTCCAGCCGCTTCTCGAAGTCCCGTACGTACTCGACGGCCCGTACCGACCGCATCTCGACGGCCTGCCCCGCGGCCTCCGCGCCCAACTGGCAGGCCTGGTCGAGCTCCCCGAGCCCAAGGCGTGCCGAGGCGAGCACCACGCGGCAGAACAGCCGGCTGCGCGCATAGCCGGGCGCTCGCAGGTGCAGCGAGCGCTCGGCGTGCTGCGCCGCGGCCCGGAACTGCTGAAGGTCCCGGTGGCAGTGCCCGAACTCGTCGGCGAGCTGGGCCTCGTCGAAGAACCGCGCCCAGTGCGGGACCTCGTCGCCGGACCGGGACGCCTCCAGCGCGCGCTCGGCGCGCACCAGGGACGCCGTACAGGCCCGTACCTCGCCCAGCACCCCGTGCCCGCGCGCCTCCACCGCGTGCAGCATGGCCTGCACCGCTGCGGGCGCCGCCGATCCGACGCCCTGCTGGGCGACCCGCGCGAGCTGCACGGCCTCCCGCCCATGGCCCAGGTAGACGGCCTGGCGGCTCATCGTCACCAGCACATAGGAGCCGTACGCCCGGTCCCCGGCCGCCTGCGAGAGCCGCAGCGCCTGGACGAAGTAGCGCTGCGCGAGTCCGTGCGCGGCGATGTCGTACGAGGTCCAGCCGGCGAGCCGGGTGAGGTCGGCGGCGGCGGCGAACAGGCGCCGGCCGGTCTGCTCGCCGTACGAGCCGCGCAGCATCGGCTCGGCCTCGTGCTCCAGGTAGCGGACCAGGGCCTGGCGGGCGTGGCCGCCGCCGTAGGCGTGGTCGAGGGTGCGGAAGAGCTCGCCGACCGAGCGGAGCGCGGCGATGTCGCCGCCGGTGACCTTCTGGCCGGGGCCGCGCTCGGTCTGGCTGCGCTGCCGGGACGTGGGTGCCCCCTGTACGAGCGGAGCCGGCGACTTGGGGGACGCCGGGCGCCCCTGGGCGGGGACGCGGGCCGGCGCCGGTTCACCGCGGCCGACCCGGTCGTCCGCGCGCCCGATCAGCCAGTCCCGGCTGGGGACGACGAGTCCCGCCGGGGTGAAGGCGATCTTGCGCAGTTCGGCGTGGCTGCCGGAGTCCTTGCGCCACAGCCCGCTGACGATGTCGACGGCCTCCTCGGGGCTCCCGGCGAACTCCAGCCCCGCGTACACCGGGGCGCAGGCGTCGAGCCCGAGGTCCTGCGCGGTGAGCCGCCGGCCCAGGCGCCGGGTGAACACCTCCGCGATGAGCGCGGGTGTGGTCCCGCGGGGCTGCTGCCCGCGCAGCCACCGGGTCACCGATGTCTTGTCATATCTCAGGTCGAGTCCGTGTTCGAGGCCGAGCTGGTCCACGCGACGGGCGAGACCTGCGTTGGAGAACCCCGCTTCTGCGATGAGCGCGGCGAGCTGGCGGTTGGGGGTGCGCTGCGCGGGTCGTTCCGTCATCTGCGGTGCGGTCTCCTGCCTTTCGGGTCCCCGGGCGATCTCGGGGAGGTGCGCGTGCTTCCCACGTCGTTCGGCACGCACGCACACCTCCCCGAGGCCACCCGGCGCCCGGATCGCCTGTGAGCAGCCCTTATGGCCTCGTGAACGGCGCGAATGTAGCGGAGCGTGAGCACCTCATCGCACCCTTCGACGTTCATTCATCCGATCGTGTGAGGATTGGCCGCAAGGCTGACGGGCGTCGGCCGGACGTACAGTGGCGTGGGCGCGCCACGTACCTGACGCATGGTTCCTCCGTACCGGCCACGTACCTGCCGAAAGGTTCTTCCGCGTGCCCCACACGGGCACCGCCGCGTGCCCGACGAACCTTCTAGGGAGGCGCTTGCCGTGAGTGAGTTGCGGTTCGTCCGCATGGGATTCGGTGCCGAGGCCGTCGAGTACCAGGAGGCGTGGGACGAGCAGCGTCGTGTCCATGCCGCCCGCTTCCTGGACGAGGTCCCCGACACCTGTCTGCTCCTGGAGCACCCGCCGGTCTACACGGCGGGCCGGCGCACGGCGGACAACGAGCGCCCCCTCGACGGCACGCCCGTCGTGGACGTGGACCGCGGCGGCAAGATCACCTGGCACGGTCCCGGCCAGCTGGTGGGCTACCCGATCCAGAAGCTGCCCCGCCCGGTGGACGTCGTAGCACATGTACGGCGCCTGGAAGAGGCACTTATCCGTACGTGTGCGGAATTCGGTCTCGAGACCAGCCGGGTCGAGGGCCGCAGCGGGGTCTGGGTGCTCGGCGATCCCGTCGAGCAGCGGCCTTCGCTGGGCGGCCTGTCCCTGGACTTCGACCCGCGCCTGCACGACGAGGAGTTCGACCCCCGGCTGAACGGGCCGGAGTACGCGCCGTCCAACGCCGGGCAGCGCCGGGAGGACCGCAAGATCGCGGCGATCGGCATCCGCGTCGCCAAGGGCGTCACGATGCACGGCTTCGCCCTGAACGTGAACCCTGACAACGCGTGGTTCGACCGGATCATCCCGTGCGGGATCCGCGACGCGGGGGTCACGTCGCTCGCCAATGAGCTGGGCCGCGACATCACCATCTCCGACGTCCTGCCGATCGCCGAGCGGCACCTGCGCGAGGTGCTGGAGAACGCCGACCTCAGGCCGCGGGTGGTGGAGCGGGCGTCGGCGTAGGGTTTTCGCCCCCTCCGCGCCTACCCGTCCCGTACCTGGGGGCTGCGCCCCGAACCCCCTGGGTCGTGTTCTGGCCGCGGGTGGGCGGGGGCTGGTCGCGCAGTACCCCGCGCCCCTCACGGGGCCGGCGGCCCTGCGGGAATGCACCCTCGCTCCCCAAGGTTGCCCACCCCGGGGACCGAGAACCGCACGGGCGTACCCTGGTGTACGCCGAAGAATCGAAGCTACAGGGAGCCGATGTGTCCGCAGTCGCACCCGACGGACGCAAGATGCTGCGCCTGGAGGTCCGGAACAGCCAGACCCCCATCGAGCGCAAGCCCGAGTGGATCAAGACCCGGGCGAAAATGGGTCCCGAATACACGAAGATGCAGAGCCTCGTGAAGAGCGAGGGTCTGCACACGGTCTGCCAGGAGGCGGGCTGCCCCAACATCTACGAGTGCTGGGAAGACCGCGAGGCCACCTTCCTGATCGGCGGCGACCAGTGCACCCGGCGCTGTGACTTCTGCCAGATCGACACCGGCAAGCCCGAGGCGCTCGACCGCGACGAGCCGCGCCGCGTGGGTGAGTCCGTGGTCACCATGGACCTGAACTACGCCACCATCACCGGCGTCGCCCGCGACGACCTGGAGGACGGCGGCGCCTGGCTGTACGCGGAGACGGTCCGCCAGATCCACGCGCAGACCGCGGACCGCGAGGCCGGCCGCACCAAGGTCGAGCTGCTCGCCCCCGACTTCAACGCGGAGCCCGACCAGCTCGCCGAGGTGTTCTCCTCGCGCCCCGAGGTCTTCGCGCACAACGTCGAGACAGTCCCGCGGATCTTCAAGCGCATCCGCCCCGGCTTCCGCTACGAGCGCTCGCTCAAGGTCATCACCGAGGCCCGGGACTACGGTCTGGTCACGAAGTCGAACCTGATCCTCGGCATGGGCGAGACCCGCGAGGAGGTCAGCGAGGCGCTCCAGCAGCTGCACGAGGCGGGCTGCGAGCTCATCACGATCACGCAGTACCTGCGCCCCTCCGTGCGCCACCACCCGGTGGAGCGCTGGGTCAAGCCGCACGAGTTCGTGGAGCTGAAGGAGGAGGCCGAGGAGATCGGCTTCTCGGGCGTCATGTCCGGCCCGCTGGTCCGATCCTCCTACCGCGCCGGCCGCCTCTACCAGATGGCCGTCGAGAAGCGAGGCGCGTACGTCGCCTCGCAGGCGGTCTGACACGCCCTAGGACACGAGTCGTACACACGAGCGGTGGCACTGAGTGCCACCGCTTTTGTGTGAATCGCCGCACAAGCAACTCCCCCTCCACCACGACCCGTTCCGGATGGTCCCGACCGTCCCCGCAGCTGGGGGACGCCGTTTGGAGCACATCAACATGCGGGCCCGCCGCATCAAGGCTTCATTGGTGTTTGACCGGTCGGTCACGCCCTGGTAACACCAATCAGTGACCCTGGTCTTACGCCACGTACAGCCCCAGCCCGAGCCGCCGATCCCGAGGGGGGACCTCCATCATGCAGGCCGCGCCCGTACGCGCCACCGCCATCCCGTCGTTCACCGATGCACTCCGTGCCGTCGAGTCGATCCTGATGAGCAGCGGTCAGCGCACCGCTCGCCGCAATGCGTGGACCTCCGTCCTGGAGGACCGTCGCCGTGCCAAGGACAGGGTCGAGGCGCAGCAGGTGCTGGAAGCCGTCGCGTCACGTTCGTGACGTCCGCTCCCCCGGTACCGCGGTCGGCTTCCCCCGGTACTGCCGTCGTCGGCGCCTCCCGGGCCACGTAGACTTCGTGGCATGGCGAGGAAGGAAACCGCAGCGGACGCTGCTGAACCCGGGCGACTCAAGCAGATCGCCCTGACGTACAAGATGACCCGCAAGGCCGACTCCAAGATCGGTCTTGTACTCGCGGCTGTCGGAATTCTCACCCTCGGTGTCTTCCTCGCGATCGGCTTCTTGATCGGCCACCCGGTCTATCTCGGCATTCTCGGCCTTCTGCTCGCCTTCCTCGCGACGGCGATCGTCTTCGGGCGCAGGGCCGAGCGAGCGGCCTTCGGACAGATGGAGGGTCAGCCCGGCGCGGCCGCGGCGGTGCTCGACAACGTCGGCCGAGGCTGGACCACGACCCCCGCGGTGGCGATGAACCGCAGCCAGGACGTGGTGCACCGCGCGGTCGGCAAGGCCGGCATCGTGCTGGTGGCCGAGGGCAACCCGAACCGGGTGAAGAGCCTGCTGGCCGCAGAGAAGAGGAAGATGGCGCGGATCGTCTCGGACGTCCCCGTGCACGACATTCTCGTGGGCACCGGCGAGGGCCAGGTCGAGCTCAAGAAACTCCGCACCACGATGCTGAAGCTGCCGCGCGTCCTCACCGGCCCCCAGGTCACCGCGACCAACGACCGGCTGCGCGCGATGGGTGACCTGATGAGCAACATGCCGCTTCCCAAGGGTCCGATGCCGAAGGGCATGCGGATGCCGCGCGGCGGACCGAAGGCCCGCTGACACCCCTCCTAGAGTCCGTACGACGATGGGGGCGCCCGGAGATCTCCGGGCGCCCCCATCGTCGTACGAACTCGCACCACTCGTACGGCTCGCACCACTCGTACCACTCGTACGACACGCACGACACGCACGACTCGCACGGCGAGAAGTACTAGATCCGCACCTCGATGGTGCGGGCGATCCGGTCGTGCAGGCCGCGGCCGTCGCGGTCCCAGATCATCGCGGGGATGAACAGGCACAGCAGCACGGTCCGCAGCAGGACGCGGAGGGGGTTGAGCCGGCCGCCGCCCTCGGAGACGACCCGGAGACCGAGCAGGCGCTTGCCCGGGGTGAAGCCGACCGTGCCGACGGTGAGCACGCCGAGCGCGAAGAAGACGAGCAGGGCCCAGTTGCCGGTCGCTCCCGGCCTGTAGCCGTGGGTGATCAGTCCGTATGCGATCAGCAGGCACAGGGCCCAGTCGACGGCGAGGGCGCCGAGGCGGCGGCCCGGGCGGGCGATCGAGCCCGGTCCGTGCTCGGGCAGACCGAGTTGTGCGCCCCGGTGTCCGAGGTCGGCTCCGGCGTCCTCCATGGCCGCGCGGGGTCCGGAGAGCCACGATCCGATTGCTTGCCTGTTGTCCACCCGTCCACGGTACTGCGCCCGTTTTCGCCTCCCGACAGGCGGGGTACAGGGGACTCAGTCCGGTTAACTTGGGCGAAACAAATGGGTCACGCTTGAGAAATCCCCCGTCCCTATGGTCGGCTCCAGCGTGTGCCACCGCACTGGCCGCACGAACGAACTACCACCCCGGTCCACTGTGGGCGGGAGTAGGAGGAGCTGGATGTTCCAGAACGCCGACGAGGCCAAGAAGTTCATCGCGGACGAGGACGTCAAGTTCGTCGACGTCCGCTTCTGCGACCTGCCGGGCGTGATGCAGCACTTCACGATTCCGGCCGAGGCCTTCGACCCGGCCGAGGAGCTCGCGTTCGACGGTTCCTCGATCCGGGGCTTCCAGGCCATCCACGAGTCCGACATGGCGCTCCGCGCCGACCTGTCCACCGCGCGTGTCGACCCCTTCCGCCGCGACAAGACGGTCAACATCAACTTCTTCATCCACGACCCGATCACGGGCGAGCAGTACTCCCGTGACCCGCGCAACGTGGCGAAGAAGGCCGAGGCCTACCTCGCGTCGACCGGCATCGCCGACACCGCGTACTTCGGCCCCGAGGCCGAGTTCTACGTGTTCGACAGCGTCCGCTTCGACACCAAGTCGAACGAGGCCTTCTACCACATCGACTCCGAGGCCGGCGCCTGGAACACCGGCGCCCTCGAGGACAACCGCGGTTACAAGGTCCGCTACAAGGGCGGCTACTTCCCGACCCCGCCGGTCGACCACTTCGCCGACCTGCGTGCCGAGATCTCCCTGGAACTGGCCGCGTCCGGCCTCCAGGTCGAGCGCCAGCACCACGAGGTGGGCACCGCCGGCCAGGCCGAGATCAACTACAAGTTCAACACGCTGCTCGCCGCGGCCGACGACCTCCAGCTCTTCAAGTACATCGTGAAGAACGTCGCCTGGCGCAACGGCAAGACCGCGACCTTCATGCCGAAGCCGATCTTCGGTGACAACGGCTCGGGCATGCACGTCCACTCGTCGCTGTGGGCCAACGGCGATCCGCTGTTCTACGACGAGGCGGGCTACGCCGGCCTCTCGGACACCGCCCGCTTCTACATCGGCGGCATCCTCAAGCACGCGCCCTCGCTCCTCGCCTTCACGAACCCGACGGTGAACTCGTACCACCGTCTGGTCCCCGGCTTCGAGGCCCCGGTCAACCTGGTGTACTCGCAGCGCAACCGCTCGGCCGCGATGCGTATCCCGATCACCGGCTCGAACCCGAAGGCCAAGCGCGTCGAGTTCCGCGCGCCCGACTCCTCCGGCAACCCGTACCTGGCCTTCTCCGCGCTGCTGCTCGCGGGCCTGGACGGCATCAAGAACAAGATCGAGCCGGCCGAGCCGATCGACAAGGACCTCTACGAGCTGGCTCCCGAGGAACACGCGGGCGTCCCGCAGGTCCCGACCTCGCTCCCGGCCGTCCTCGACCGCCTCGAGGCCGACCACGAGTTCCTGCTCGCGGGCGACGTCTTCACGTCCGACCTGATCGAGACGTGGATCGACTACAAGCGCACCAATGAGATCGCGCCGCTCCAGCTGCGCCCGCACCCGCACGAGTTCGAGCTGTACTACGACGTGTAAGACGACTGGTACGACGCGTGAGCGTCGTACGTCGGCACGGCTTTCGGTACGGAGCCCCGTCATCGCCTTCCGGCGGTGGCGGGGCTCCGTCGTTGCCTTCCAACGGCGGCGGGGCTCCGTCGTTTGCCTCGCCCGGGCTGCGTCATCGCATGGCCCCGGAGGCCGGCTCCGTTGCCGCGTGCCCATGGTGTGCTCCGCATAAATAAGTGGCTCTTGACAGGGCAGATCTTTGCTCTCCCTGGGCCGACCGCGGCCTGATTATGGGACAGCGCGGGCGCACAATGGGAAGCGGGACGAGTGCCTGAGTGCGGGGTGATGCATGATGCAGAGCCGGTTCCGGAGCGATCGGCGGCTGACCGTACGGATGACGGTCACGCTTTTCCTGCTCGGATTGCTGTACGTGGCGTTCGTCGCCGCGTTGATCGTGCTGCTGAAGTCCTGGGTGCTGGTCGTCGTGATCGCGGCCGCGCTGCTCGGCGCGCAGTACTGGTTCTCGGACCGGATCGCGCTGTACGCGATGCACGGGCGGATCGTGGAGCGGGAGGAGTATCCCCAGCTGCACGGAGTCGTGGACCGGCTGTGTGCCGTCGCCGACATGCCCAAGCCGCTCGTCGCCGTGTCCGACCTGGACATGCCGAACGCGTTCGCCACCGGACGCAACGCCGATCACGCCGTGCTGTGTGTGACCACCGGGTTGCTGCGGCGCCTTGAGCCCGACGAGCTCGAAGGTGTGCTGGCGCACGAGCTGTCGCACGTGGCGCACAAGGATGTCGCCGTGATCACCGTGGCGTCGTTCCTCGGGGTGATCGCCGGACTGATCGTGCGATTCGCGTTCTACTCGCAGCTCTTCGGCGGGCGGGGACGCAAGGACCAGAACACCATCGCGATCTTCATGGCCGTGATGGCGGTCTCCGCGGCCGTGTACGCGATCAGCTTCCTGCTCATCCGGGCGCTGTCCCGGTATCGCGAGCTGGCCGCCGACCGGGCCGCGGCCCTGCTCACCGGGCGGCCCTCGGCGCTGGCCTCCGCGCTGACCAAGGTCACCGGGGACATCGCACGGATTCCGACCAAGGACCTGCGGACCGCGCAGGCCTTCAACGCCTTCTACTTCACGCCCGCCTTCGGTTCCGAGCCGGGCCTCTCCAAGCTCTTCTCCACCCACCCGAGTCTGGAGCAGCGGCTCGAACAGCTGGCCCGTATCTCCGCCGAGCTGGGCGAGCCGGCGACACCCGGACAGGCCGTCTGACCCTCTCTCCGGAAAGGTCACCGCATGGGTCTCCTGGACATCCTGCTCGGTCGCAGCAAAGCCGTGGCTCCCGATCTCGACCAGCTCTTCGGGCTGCCGTCGGCGGCCGTGACCCTCCAGGCCGCGGCCGGGTTCACCCCGACCGGGACGGGTGCGGTGTGCTTCGCGAGCGTCGAGGGCGCGGCCTTCGCCGAGGCCCACCAGGAGGTGCTGGCGCTGCTGGAAGCGGACGCCGAGCGTAAGTCCCCCGCGGGCGAGCGAAGTCGAGAGGCTGGAGGAGAGCCGCCGGTGGAGCTGACCCAGGACGAGTACGGGTACTCGTGGCTGGTCTCGCGGCGGGAGCCGGACGATCTGCCCGCGCTGGTGAGCGATCTGCACGCGGTGAACACCGCGCTGGAGGGCAGCGGCTTCGGGCCGCAGCTGCTGTGTTCGGTGGCCGCCTTCCAGGACACCGGACACCGGCGGCTGTGGCTCGTCTACCTCTACAAACGCGGAACGTTCTACCCCTTCGCGCCGTCGGCCGAAGAGGGCCAACGGCGCGACAACGCGCTTGAACTCCAGATCAAGGCGGTGCTCACCGACGATCTGCGGATCGAGCAGGATCTGAGCCGCTGGTTCCCGATCTGGGGCGCGCCCGGTCTGTGAGAGGCCGACCGGGAGGGGTTACTTGCTCTGTTCGCGTGACTGACGGCGGGACTCCAGGGGGCGCTCGCGGCGGTAGCGGCGTTCCCACTTCGCCTGCCGGTCACGGCGATCGCGGTATGCCTTGTACGACGCGGGCGTGGACGCCGAGGCAGGTCCCGGGGTGGATCCGCCGCCGGACGACGACGCCGAGGACGAGCCCCGACCGTACTGGAGGTACAGGAAGAGAACGGCGACCGCGGCGAGCCACCAGATGTGATGACCGAATCCCAGGACGACCAGGACGACGGTCCCGGAAATGACGATGGTGCCCATGACGGGCCTCCGTGAGCGTGGGTGATGACTGGGTGTGTCTGATGCGTCCGACGGGGCGCTGGGGGTGGGCGTCCGCCAGTCGGTGCGTAGAGAGTAGCCCTGAGCCCGCCGAGTGATGCCTGTCCGGCGGTAAGCGGTGGTGAGCGGCTCCGAAACGCGTGTCCAGCGTAGGGACTCGGTCACTCCGCGTGCATCTCCTTTTCTCGCGACCTGCCTTCGAGCCGTCCAAGGAGCATCTCGTCGAGCGCGATGCGGTGGCGGCCGGCCGAACGACGAAGCGGTGGCAGCCGCCCGGACGACGAAGCGGTGGCGGCCGCCCGGACGACGAAGAAGAGCGGTACGCCCCTGGCCTGAGCGCCAGTACGCCGGCGGCCTGAGCGCCATGAGTAAATGAGGGATGCTCTCCTCCTTCCTCCACGAACACGACGGTGAACGACTGAGCTGCGTCAGCGGCGGTGGCGGCGGCGGTGGCGGTGGCGGTGGCGCCGGCGATCGAGAGACGGCCACCGCCGTCCTGCTGCACGGGGCGGGCATCGGCAACAAGGCGCGACTGCTCCCGCTGTTGGAGGACTTCGTCGCGCGTGGCTTCCGAGGTCTCGCCCTCGACTTCTCCGGGCACGGCGAAAGCTCCGGTGAGCTGCGGGAGTTGAGCCTTCGGCGCCGCTTCGAGCAGGCCGTCTCCGTCATCGACGCGACGGTTCCGGCGGACGGTCCGCTGATCCTCGTCGGCTTCAGCATGAGCGGCCAGACGGTGGCGGATCTCGCGGGTCACTACGGGAAGCGCGTGGTGGCGCTCGGGCTGTGCGCGCCCGCGGTGTACGGCGCGCAGGCGTGGCAGGTTCCGTTCGGGGACGGCGACAGCCGCTTCAGCGAGATCATCCGTACGCCGGACAACTGGCGGGACGCCCCCGCGCTCGGCGTCCTGCGGGCGTTCACGGGGCGGGCGGTGCTCGCCGTACCGGGCAAGGACGCCGTGATCCCGCCCGCCGTGACCGAGGCCGTGACGGCCGCGCTCGCCGCGGGTGCCCGGTTCACCCGGTTCGAAGTACCCGACGCGGAGCACATGTTGGGCTTCTGGTTCCACGACCACGCCGAGGACCGGCGGCGGTTCGTGGACCTCGTGGTCACCGGGCTCGGGGACGCGGAAGGGACGGCGACCCGCGCTCGGGTGAGCACTCCGCCCGCGCTCGGGTGAGCTCTCCGCCGAACGACGGTTGCTAGGCCCGCTCGGACTTCCGGCGCCGCCGGGGCCACCTCCGCTGCCACCGCGTGGCACCGTTGTGGGCCACGGCCGTCAGTGCCGCACGGCGCGGGCGACGCCGGCGGTGACGTCGCCGGAGAGGGTACGGGTGCTGCGGGCGGTGGCGTCCTTGGAGGCGCCCGCCGCGACATCGCCCAGGGTGACGACGGCCGCGTCGAGGAGGTTGCCGTCCTTGTCGCGGAAGTCGACCTGGACGAGGTACGACTTCGTCGAGGACGCCGAGTTGGTGACGGTCACCTTGACGGTGGAGCGCCCGGCCGAGTCGGTGGTCACGTGGTCGTCGAGCTTCACGTCGCCCTTGGCGTCCACGCCGTTCTTGAACTCGCCGAACTTCCGGCCGGCCTCGGCGGTCGCGGAGGCCAGCGCGTCACCGGCCGCGGAGACGGCGGACGCGGCTTGGGAGGCGACGCCGGAGGGGGTGTTGTCGTTCGAGCAGCCGGTCAGGGGCGCGGTCAGGACCGCCGCCGCTGCCACCGCCAGGACCAGCCCTCGTATGCCGTGCCTCTGCATCGCGTCTCCCGACGTGCTCCTTGGTCGCTCTCCTGCGGAATCCGCTCGTCGCGGTGGTCCCAGTCAAGGCTGTGAGCAGGGCGTACGCATGCCGGGTACGGCGAACGGGTGAGGCGCGCCCGGGGCTGGGCGCGTGTTCGAGAGGATGAGGGCCACGGGAACGGCGGGACCGGGTGGAGGCGGAATGGGCGAGAGACTGCGGCACATCGGGGTGGCGGAGCGGCGGGCCCGGCTCGCGCTGCGGCAGCGGCTGGCGGTCGCCGCGCGGGCGGCGCGTCCCGAGGAGGTCGCGGAGTCGCTGGTCGCGCTGCACGGCACGGATCCCGCCACGGTGTACCTGGCCGTGGGCGCGCGGCTGGCGGACGCCGGGAAGACGGTGCCAGAGGTCGACCGGGCGCTGTACGAGGACCGGACGCTGGTACGGATGCACGGCATGCGGCATACCGTGTTCGTCTTCCCCACCGAGCTGGCCGCCGTGGTGCACGCCTCGACCGGGCTCGCGATCGCCGCGAAGGCCAGGTCCGGGCTGATCAAGGACATGACCACGGGCAGCGGCGGCCGGCTGACCGAGGAGTGGCTGGCGGAGGTCGAGGCGTCCGCGCTCGCCGCGCTGGCCCGGCGCGGACAGGCCACGGTGAACGAACTCACCCGGGACGAACCGCGGTTGAAGGAACAGTTCACCTACGGGGCCGGGAAGAGCTACGAGAGTCCTCACACCGTGTCGTCGCGGCTGATGCGGGTGCTGGGTGTGGAGGGGCGGGTGGTGCGGGGGCGCCCGCTCGGCTCGTGGACGTCGAGCCAGTTCCGCTGGGCGGTCGCCCCGCCGCATCCCGAACTCCCGGCCGCCGAGGCCCAGCTGGAGCTGCTGCGCCGCCGGCTCACCGCGTGCGGGCCCGCCACGGAGGGCGACCTGAAGTGGTGGACCGGGTGGAAGGTCACGGACGTACGGCGGGCGCTGGGCGCGATCGGGGCGGTGGCCGTGTCGCTCGACGACGGTGGCACGGGGTACGTGGCCGCGGGCGACGACGGTCCGGTGGCCGGCCCCTCGTCGCCCTGGGCCGCCCTGTTGCCCGGGCTCGATCCCTCCGCCATGGGGTGGCAGGAACGGGACTGGTACCTCGCGTCGTCGCTTCGGCCCGCCCTGTTCGACGGCAGCGGGAATGTCGGGCCGACGGTGTGGTGGGACGGGCGGGTGGTCGGGGGGTGGGCGCAGCGGCCCGATGGGGAGCTGGTGTGGCGGCTGCTGGACGAGGAGGGGCTCGGGCGGGACGCGCGCGACGCGATCGCGACGGAGGCCGCGCGGCTGGGGGCCTGGTTGGGCCCGACCCGGATCACTCCCCGCTTCCGGACACCGCTGGAACGGGAGCTGTCCTCGGGTTCCCTCCCGGCCGGCGCGTGAGGACGAGACTGTCCAGGCCGATGGGGGGAGCGTCAGGGGGATCTGTGGGTCTGGGGATCTGTGGATCTGTGGGTCTGGGGATCTGTGGGTCTGGGGATCTGTGGGTCTGGGTCCTGCAGCCCCAGGTACGGTGCAGGGGCGGAGGGGGCGAAAACGCCCACCCCCGCCCCACCGGATCCGCGGCTAATCGCTAGCGGCAAGCAACTGGCGATTGGCGACTAGCGACTAGCGACTAGCGACTAGCGGCTGTACCTCATCAGCGCGCGGACCATGTGGCACGTGATGTCCGACGGCGGGTGGACACCGATGAGTTGGGCAGTGCTGCGGATCTTCTCGTTGCGGGCCTGGTTCGGCACATGGACACCGGAGTCGAGCAGGGCGATGGCGAGGCGCATCGCCTTGAGCCGGCGGTTGTGCGTGACGTACCACTCCCGGGGACGCCCCGGTGGCAGCGGGCGCTTCTCCACGGGCTCGTACGGCAGGTCCATCAGGACCGCCCTCTTGGATGTGGACTGAGTGGGCAGCGGCTTCAGTGCGGCAGCGGGCACAGGCATCCTCCTGTCGCGGTCAGGGAACCGTCCGGACCCCCCGGCGGCACCCTCGAACACTGCTTCTATTCTACCGCCGGCCACTGACAAAAGCCGCTGGCCACTGGGGCTTTGGGGGTGCCGTGACACCAGCGCAGAAGCGTGTCTCACGTAACGTGTGCGGTATGGAGATCTGGATCAACCCGGCCTGTTCGAAGTGCCGCAGCGCCGTCAGCCTGCTCGACGCGGAGGGCGCCGACTACACCGTCCGCCGCTACCTGGAGGACGTACCGACCGAGGACGAGATCCGCGACGTACTCGATCGCCTGGGACTCGAACCGTGGGACATCACGCGGACCCAGGAAGCCGTCGCCAAGGAACTGGCGATGAAGGAGTGGGCTCGGGACGCCGGTTCGCGGGAGCGGTGGATCAAGGCGCTGTCCGAGCATCCGAAGCTGATCCAGCGGCCGATCATCACCGCGGACGACGGGACGGCGGTCGTGGCCCGCACGGACGAGGCGGTACGGGAAGCCATGTCCCGCTAGACCCACGGGAAGCCATGTCCCGCTAGACCCACGGGAAGCCGTGTTCCGCTAGGCACGCGGGCAGCCGTGTCCCGCTAGGCGGCCGGGCAGCCGTGCCCGGCTAGGCGCACCGGAAGCCTTGTCCCGTCGGGCGTACGGGAAGTCCTCGGCGACCGACCGGACAGCCAACTTCCTTGTGACGTACGTTACTTCAGTGACTGCGGTGACTATTGAGTAACCCCGTTCGGTATCTCGTACTTAGCGGCGTAACGCTCCCCCTCACCCCGGAGGCGCGCATGTCGCGTAGGAGAAAGCTCAGCGCCAAGAAGAAGCTCGCCCTGCTGGTCAGCGCCGCGGCCGTGGCCGGAGGCGGGGCCTTCGCCCTGGCCGCCACCTCGAACGCGGCGTCGGTGCAGAACGCGCAGACCTCGACGGTCTGCAAGGGGCTCGCCACCGCACTCGGCAACAACCAGAAGTTCATCGACGGTCAACGGGCCAACCCGGACGCGCAGTCGGCGGCCCGGATCGCCAACCGCGAGGCCGTCATCGCGCAGATCAAGGTTCAGCAGCAGGCGTCGGGCTGCGCGGTCGGGGAGTCGGCTCAGGACTCCCAGGCCCAGGGCTCCACGCAGCCCGCCCAGTCGGCTCCGGCGGCATCGGCTCCGGCGGCCTCGGCTCCGGCGCAGAGCGCACCCGCGAACAACGGTGGTGCCGGTGCCGCCACCGGTCAGCAGGTCTGCGCCGGTTCGACCGTCACGCTCTCCGGTGAGGGCGGCGCGCCGGCCGCGTCCAGCAACCAGTTCCCGGCCGGCACGAAACTCAAGGTCACCAACCTGGACAACAACAAGTCCACCACCGTGACGGTCACGTCGGTGTCCGGCAGCTGCGTCCTGCTGAACAACGCCGCGTTCGAGCAGGTCAGGGAGCCCGGCAAGTTCCTGATCCGCAAGGCTCGTATCGAGAAGGTGGGGTAACGGCCGGCCGGCCGCACGTCGATGGCCCTGCCGCTCCTCGTCGGGAGCGGCAGGGCCGACCCATGCGTATGCGCCCATATCGCTTTCACGCCCATCGCATACGAGCCGGCGCGGCCGGGACCGGTGGGACCCGCCCGATCGGCGGGGTCGCGCGTCGCGGTCGCGAACGCTCCCGCGCGAACACTCCGCTCGCTCGGGGGCGCGTGAGAACGGGCACACACAGGGCGGGTAACACGGGGTTCACATTCGGGCAATGATCGGGAAATCGCCTGTTGACAGGCTGCCGGGCATCCCCAGCGGCGCCCCAGTGCCGCAGCGCCGCAGCACCCGCAAGTGCGCCTCAAGACCCACCCGAAGGATGTGGCCCGTGACCTTCAAGGCTGAGTACATCTGGATCGACGGCACCGAGCCGACGGCCAAGCTCCGTTCCAAGACGAAGATACTGGGCGACGACGCCAAGGGTGCCGAGCTGCCGATCTGGGGCTTCGACGGGTCCTCCACGAACCAGGCCGAGGGCCACGCCTCGGACCGCGTACTCAAGCCGGTCGCCACCTTCCCGGACCCGATCCGCGGCGGCGACGACGTCCTCGTCATGTGCGAGGTCCTGAACATCGACATGACGCCGCACGAGTCCAACACGCGTGCCGCGCTGGCCGAGGTGGCGGAGAAGTTCGCCGCGCAGGAGCCGATCTTCGGCATCGAGCAGGAGTACACCTTCTTCGAGGGCGACCGCCCGCTCGGCTTCCCCGTCGGCGGCTTCCCGGCCGCGCAGGGCGGCTACTACTGCGGCGTCGGCGCGGACGAGATCTTCGGCCGTGACGTCGTCGAGGCGCACCTGGAGAACTGTCTCAAGGCGGGTCTGGGCATCTCCGGCATCAACGCCGAGGTCATGCCGGGCCAGTGGGAGTTCCAGGTCGGCCCGCTGGCGCCGCTGGAGGTCTCCGACCAGCTGTGGGTGGCCCGCTGGCTGCTCTACCGCACCGCCGAGGACTTCAAGGTCTCCGCGACCCTCGACCCGAAGCCGGTGAAGGGCGACTGGAACGGCGCGGGCGCGCACACCAACTTCTCCACCAAGGCGATGCGCGAGGGCTACGACGCGATCATCACCGCGTGCGAGTCGCTGGGTGAGGGCTCCAAGCCGCTGGACCACGTGAAGAACTACGGCGCCGGCATCGACGACCGCCTGACCGGTCTGCACGAGACCGCCCCGTGGAACGAGTACTCGTACGGCGTCTCCAACCGCGGCGCCTCGGTCCGTATCCCGTGGCAGGTCGAGAAGGACGGCAAGGGTTACATCGAGGACCGCCGTCCGAACGCCAACGTCGACCCGTACGTGGTGACGCGCCTGCTCGTCGACACCTGCTGCACGGCGCTGGAGAAGGCCGGCCAGGTCTGATCCCAGGTCTGATCCACCCTGTCCGAGGCTTGATCGAGAGGGCGTCCACCGTCGCGGTGAGCGCCCTCTCGCGTTGTCAGTGGTGCGTGTCATGGTGGGGGCATGGAGATCGACGGGGGCCTCGCCATCAAGGTCGAGACGGAGAACTGGCAGACGTTCGCGCGGATTTCGGCGCTGCGGCTGGGCGAGCTGGTGCACCGGATCGGGGGCGATCAGGACCGCTATCTGGTGGTGCAGCGGATACCGGACATCCCGGATGTGTTCGCACAGGTATGGCACGAGGAGGGCGGGGACTACCGGCTGGAGCACCGGCTCGGCGAGGACGATTTCCTCGGTACGAATCTCACGGACCCCGGCCGGGTGGCGGACCTCCTGACGGGGTGGGCGCGACAGGAGGCCGGCTGGGACGCGGGCGTCGTGTGGGAGCCGGTCGACCTGGGGCCCCGGGAGGGGGTTCCCGAGCTGCCCGACGAGGTGCGGGAGAAGGTCGAGGAGCGCGTGCGGACAAGGCTGCGCTGCGGTTACGACAGCCGGAAGGTGCTGGCCGAGATCGCCGAGGACCACCTGGTCGACGGCGACGAGCGGCCGGTGTCGAGCGCTCAGGCGTGGCGGTTGGTGAACCGGCTGTGGCTGGAGCGGCTGGCCGAGCAGGAGACCTGGGAGGGCGTCACCGATCCGGAGCGGCTCACGCGCGCCTTCGAGACGCTGGAGGCGAGCGGCATCACGGCCCGGGAGAACTTCGCCTGCTGCCGGGGGTGCGGCCTGGCGGAGATAGGCGCGGAGCGGGAGGGCGCGCGCGGATTCGTCTTCTTCCACCAGCAGGTCACGGAGCACGCCGCCGACGGGTACGGACTCGCCCTCCACTACGGCGGGTTCGACGAATCGGCCCAGACCACGACGGCCGTCGGGCACGAGGTCGTCACCACCCTCACCGCCGCCGGACTGTCCACGGAGTGGGACGGGAATCCGGACAAGGCGATCGAGGTCACCTCGCTGACCTGGCACAAACGGCTGGTGGGCTGAGGCGCGCAACGTCAAGTTCACGCCAAGGAAGCGTCCGACCTGTGAGAGGAGTCTCCTGGCCGGCTCCGGGTTCTGCTTCAATGGAGGTATGGCCAGCTTCCAGAAGTACACCGCGACGGGTCGCCATGACCTCGAGCCCTTCTGGCCTTCCCGTCAGCACCACGACTTCGACCGGGTGTGTTGCCGCGCGATGAACGCGCCGGCCCTCTAAAGCCGTACACCCCGGCCTTCGGCCAGCGCGCACGACGTACGTCCTCGACGGCCCCGACCACGAACTCGCGGTCGTCGACCTTCCCGACGAACTCCTCGCGCGAAAGAGCTGACCTCTCATGGCGACCACTCGTTCCTTCTCCTCCGTCGCGACTTCCCCCACGCACAACTCCGTTCGAGCGGGGGGACCTCCATCCGCCCCCTCCACCGGTTCCGGACGGCACCGACTGCGTGCCGTCGACCGGGACGAGGTGGTGGACGTCGCCGACTTCCTGCCGCCGGGTGCCACCTGGCTGCCCGCTCCCCAGCACACCCTGCCGGTCCTGCCGGGACAGCCGCCGATGATCGGCTACCTGGTGCTCGTCCCGGCCGACCAGCACCCGGTACTGCCGGTCGCCGTGCCCGACCGGCCCGAGCCGGCCACGGGCGCCGCGGACGGCGACCCGCTCGTCCGCATCGACTCCGTGCAGCGCACCGCCGAGGTCGACGGACGACCGCTCGACCTCACCTACCTGGAGTTCGAGCTGCTCGCGCATCTCGTCGCGCATCCGCACCGGGTGCACACCCGCGACCAGCTGGTCACCACGGTGTGGGGCTACGGGCACGTGGGTGACGGGCGGACCGTCGACGTCCACGTCGCCCGGCTGCGGCGCAAGCTCGGGGCGCAGCACCGGCAGACGATCCAGACGGTACGCCGGGTGGGGTACAAGTACGCGCCGCCGACGGGTCGCTGACCGTAGCCCGTTGACCGTAGCCCGTCGACCGTGGTCTTTCGGCTGCCGGTCTTCTGTCAGCAGATATCGGTTCCGTCCGGCGGGGGCGTGCGTGCAGAGTCGTCCGTATGAGACTTCTGATGCTGGGCGGTACGGAGTTCGTGGGGCGGGCGGTCGTCGAGGCGGCACTCGGCCGTGGCTGGGAAGTGACCGTCTTCCACCGGGGCCGGCACGAAGCTCCCGCCGGCGCGCGGTCGTCGCACGGTGACCGCACCGCCCCCGACGGGCTCGCGGCGCTCTCCGAAGGTGAGTGGGACGTCGTCGTCGACACCTGGTCGGGGGCGCCGCGGGCCGTCCGGGACTCGGCGCGCCTGCTGGCCGGCCGGGTGTCCCGCTATGTGTATGTGTCCAGCTGTTCCGTGTACGCGTGGGCGCCGGCCGCCGGGTACGGCGAGGACGCGCCGCTCGTGGCGGGGGCGGACGCGAATGCCGAGCGGACGGACTACGCCCGGGACAAGCGGGGCGGGGAGCTGGCCGCCCTCGACGCCTTCGGCGCACAGGGCTCGCTGCTGGTGCGGTCCGGGCTGATCCTCGGGCCGTACGAGAACATCGGGCGGCTGCCGTGGTGGCTGAACCGGGTCGCGCGGGGCGGTCCGGTACTCGCGCCCGGGCCGCGTGAGCTGCCGCTCCAGTACGTCGATGTCCGCGATCTCGCCGAGTGGGTGCTCGGGGCGGTGGAGGCGGGGCTGGGCGGCGCGTACAACCTCGTCAGTCCGCCGGGGCATACGACGATGGGGGCGCTGCTCGACGCGTGCGTCCAGGTCACCGGGGGCCGGGGGGACCTCCGGTGGACCGATCCCGACGCGATCCTCGGCGCCGGGATCGAGCCGTGGACGCAGTTGCCGGTGTGGGTGCCGGCCGGGAGTGACCTCCATGACGCGCTTCACTCGGCGGATGTCTCCCTCGCGGTGGGGGCCGGGCTCCGCTGTCGGCCGGTTCTGGAGACCGTCGCCGACACATGGGACTGGCTGCAGAGCCTCGGCGGGGTGGCGCCGCAACGGCCCGACCGGCCCGCGGTGGGGCTGGACCCCGTGGTGGAGGCGAAGCTCCTCGGGGCCCCTGAATAGGGGCGCGGGGAACTGCGCGACCTCTTGGCGGGGGTCTGGGGGGCGCAGCCCCCAGAGACGACGGGGGTCCCCCTGCTCGAGCGAAGCCGAGAGCTTGGAGGAGGGCGGGGGCGGCCGGGACGGCGAGGGCGGGGGCGGCCGGGACGGCGGGGCGGCCGGGACGGCGGGGCGGCCGGGACGGCGGGGGCGGCCGGGACGGCGGGGGCGAAAAACCCACCCACGAGCGCGGGAGTGATGCTGGCACCACCCCCGCCCGGGGTGCCCGACCCAGTGACCCGCTCCACCGCGGTCGGTGAGACTGAGGGCATGGAGACCAGGCAGACAGAGGTGCGGGCGCGAGGTCGGGAGAGCGTCGTGGCCGGGGTGCGGGCGCTCGCCCTCGCGGTCGGAGGGCTGGCCGGATCCATCGTCCTCTTCGTGCTGACCGTCGTGTCGATCGCCCTCGTCCCGCTAGGGGTGGGCATCGTCACGACACCGTGGGTACTCACCGGCGTACGCGCCTTCGCGAACGTCCGCCGAGTCGCCGCCGCGCAGTGGTGCGGAGTACGGATCCCGGCCGCGTACCGCCCCGTGCCCGCCGGCGCCAACCCCTGGACCCGGTGCTTCCGGATGCTCGGGGACCCCGCCACCTGGCGGGACCTGGCCTGGCTGCCGGTCGACATGACCGCCGGGTTCGTCACCGCGCTGCTGCCCGCCGTGCTGCTGCTCTATCCCCTGGAGGGATTCGCGCTCGCGCTCGGACTGTGGCGGGTCTTCACGGACGGCACGTATGTCGGATGGTGGTACGGGTTCGTGCCGGTCTCCGGTCAGGGCACCGCCCTCCTCGCGGCCGCCCTCGCCGCCGTACTCCTCGTCGGCGCCTACCACCTCTGCCCGGCGCTGCTGCGCCTCCACTTCCGGCTCACCCGGTCGGTCCTCGCCTCCGGGCAGGGCGAGCTCGCCGAGCGGGTGCGGGTACTGACCGAGACCCGGCGGGACGCCGTGGACACCTCGGCGGCCGAACTGCGGCGCATCGAGCGGGACTTGCACGACGGGGCACAGGCGCGGCTCGTCGCGATGGGCATGGATCTGGGGACCGTCGAGGCGTTGATCGAGAAGGATCCGGCCAAAGCGAAGGCACTTCTCGCGCAGGCCCGGCAGTCGTCCGCCGACGCGCTCGCCGAGCTGCGGGATCTCGTGCGGGGCATTCATCCGCCCGTGCTCGCGGAGCGCGGACTGGGCGACGCCGTCAGGGCGTTGGCGCTGCGGATGCCGCTCGCGACCGAGGTGGACGTCGAGCTGGACGGCCGTGCCGACGCGCCCGTCGAAGCCGCCGCCTACTTCGCCGTCAGCGAGATCCTCACCAACTCCGTCAAGCACTCCGGCGCCGACCGCCTCTGGATCGACCTCCACCACACCGATGGCATGCTGCGTATCTCCGTCACCGACAACGGCAAGGGCGGCGCGCGCATCGGCGCGGGCTCGGGCCTGGCCGGGGTGGAGCGGCGGCTCGGTACATTCGACGGCGTCCTGGCCGTCAGCAGTCCCGCCGGCGGTCCCACCATGGTCACCATGGAGATCCCTTGCGCGTCGTCCTAGCCGAAGACCTGTTCCTGCTGCGCGACGGACTGGTCCGGATGCTCGAGGCATACGACTTCGAGATCGCCGCCGCCGTCGAGAGCGGGCCCGAACTCAGCCGTGCGCTGGCCGAGTTGGCGCCGGACGTGGCCGTCGTCGACGTGCGGCTGCCGCCCTCGCACACGGACGAGGGGCTGCAGTGCGCCCTGGAGGCCCGGCGCAGGCGGCCCGGGCTGCCGGTGCTCGTCCTCTCCCAGCACGTGGAGCAGTTGTACGCGCGGGAGCTGCTCGCCGACGGGACGGGCGGGGTGGGGTATCTGCTCAAGGACCGGGTGTTCGAGGCGGAGCAGTTCATCGATGCCGTACGACGGGTCGCGGCGGGCGGTACGGCGATGGACCCGCATGTCATCCAGCAGCTGCTGTCCCGGCGGGCCACTGTCGACCAGCCGCTCGGTCGGCTCACCCCGCGCGAGCTGGAGGTGCTCGAACTGATGGCGCAGGGCCGGTCGAACGCGGCGATCGCCGCCCACCTCGTCGTCACGGAGCGGGCGATCGCCAAGCACACCTCCAACATCTTCGCCAAGCTGGGCCTGGAGGTCTCCGACGACGACAACCGGCGCGTCCTCGCGGTGCTCGCCTATTTGGACCAGGGCTCGCGCTGAATGGGATCGGAGAGCGGAGATCAGGGATGCTGAATTTCAGTCAAAAGCAGCAGTCAAACCTGATGTGCGAGATCAACTCCCGGAAGAACGCGGGCTTCTGAGCCCATTGTGCCTGAATTGACCTCACGAACTTCTAAGAATCTCCGAGGTTTCTGAACACCTCACGCGCCCCCTCCGTATGGAATGGAGCCGCTTCACTCCTGTCGGGCGCCTCGCTGCCCCGCAAGGAAGTCAGAGGAGTTCCATGGGACGCAACATACGAAAACGCCGTTCGCCACTGGCCGTTCGCGCCGTTGCCGCGTCGGCGGCTCTCGCGATCGGTGGGGGCGGGCTGATCTGGGCGAATTTCTACGCCTCGGCACACGAGGAGAACAACTCCCCCAACACCACGAAGGCCGCCGCCGCTCAGGTCGCCACGATCAGCTGCCCCGACGTCGGGCAGAAGCTCTCCGACGTGCCGAACCAGGCCCGTACGGAAGTCGACGGCGAGCTCGCCACGCTCGACCAGCAGATCACCGACGCGTACCAGCGCCTGGCCACCACACGGGACGCACAGGCCAGGGACGCCAGTTTCGTCCAGAACTCCGTGCTCGGACCGCTCAAGGACCGTCGAGCGGTGATCATCGACCGGATCCAGCTGGAGATCAGCCGGGTCGGCGGCACCGCGCCGGACTCGCTGGACGGTCTCGCCCCCTGTACCGGCACCACCGCCGACCAGGCCCAGACCAACGCGGGTGGCGGCTGGAACAACAACGGCGGCCAGAACAACAACGGTGGCCAGAACAACGGCGGCGCCACGGCCAGCGCGGCCCCGAGCGCGTCCGCCGGCCAGCCCGCCGGCAACGGCGGCCAGCAGAACGGCAACGGCGGTCAGCAGGCCGGCAATGGCGGTCAGGCCGGAAACGGTCCCGTCGCCGCCGACTTCGTGGACATCACGAAGGTCCAGCCGAATGTCTCCAAGAAGGCCCGGACCCGGGCCGGCGGTTCGAGCGGCACGTTCACCAGCTCCTGCGGTGTGAACGCCAACAAGAAGTTCAACACCGACAACGTGATCGTGGCGCCGGGTGTCACCAACGGCGCGCACCACCTGCACGACTACGTCGGCAACCAGTCGAACGACGCCTTCGCCAACAACGACACGTTCGCCGCGGCCCAGACCAGCTGCAGCAACCAGGGCGACAAGTCGTCGTACTACTGGCCGGTCGTGCGGGTCCAGAACGGGACGCAGGACTTCGACCAGAACAACGACGGCGGTGGCAAGGAAGGCAACGTCGGCCAGATCCAGCAGGCCCAGCAGGCGCAGATCAAGTTCGTCGGCAACGCGAAGAACAAGGTCGTCGCGATGCCGAAGTTCCTGCGGATCATCACCGGTGACGCGAAGACCACGACCAACGGCCTCGCGAACGCCAACGCCCACTGGAGCTGCACCGGCTTCGAGAACAAGGTGCAGCTGACGACGCAGTACCCGATCTGCCCCCAGGGCAGCAAGGTGGTCCGCACGTTCGCCTTCCAGAGCTGCTGGGACGGCCAGAACATCGACAGCGCGAACCACCGGACGCACGTGGCCTTCGCCGACGCCCAGGGCAACTGCGCCAATGGTTTCAAGGCGATCCCGCAGCTGACGATGCGCCTGGTGTACAACGTGCCGGCGCCGACCATCCAGAACGGGCAGGTCAAGAACGCCTACGCGGTGGACGGTTTCCCGGAACAGCTGCACAAGCCTGCCACCGACCACGACGACTTCATCAACGTCTTCGACGTGAACCTGATGAACAAGGTGGTCAACTGCATCAACACGGGCAGGCGCTGCAACTAGCGCGGTGACGCACGTAGCGGTGACGCACTGAGGCACATGGCAGTGAGGCACCGAGAAAGCCGGTGGTGGGATCTCCCACCACCGGCTTTTTGTCGCCCCGAGGTCCCGCGCGGTCAGCCGCTGTGGTGACCGGCGTGCGAAGTCCCCTCCTCCAGGGTCCCGCCGAGCCGGCCGCGCAGCGTCGTGACCATCTTCTGGTCCCCCACCGCGACCCACTTGGCGCCGACGAGATACGAACCGCCGTAGTCCTTGGCCCCGTTGAGCCACTCGCGCTGGCCTCGGTCGGTGGCGAAGGTCGCCAGGATGAACTTGCCGTCGCTGACCTTGCAGACGCCCTGCCGGATCTCGTCGGCGTCCGTCTGGATGTCCGGCGTGCACTTCACCTCGGCCGCCAGATCCTCCAGGCTGCCTGTCGCCGTGGCCGGGACCGTGTCCTGCGTGGCCGCCTTCTCGCCCGATCCGCCGCAGCCGGTCAGCGCCAGCAGGGCCACGGCCACGGCCGCCCCGGCCGGCAGCTTCTCGCGTGTCAACCTCATACGTTCCTCCGGTACCTGTCGGCGCTCACGCCGATAAGAGCCCCGGCGGGGACTCACCCTTCGATACGGCTCCCACCCGCCCCGTGCTCAATGGGCCGCCGTTCCGGGCGGTAAAGCCCACGCCGCCAGGGGCACAGATGTGCGAGAGTGTCCCCCGTGAACGAAGACTGGGAAGAGCGTACGGCGGCCGCCTGGGCCACGTTCGGCGCCTACGAAGAAGCGGGGACGGCGGGCGCGGCGGACTTCCGGGCCGTGATCGACGCCCTGGTCGCCGAACTGCCCGAGGGCAGCCCCCTCGGACCGTTCGAGCAGGCCTGCGCCTGGGACTCGACGGGCCACTCGGACAAGGCCGCGCCGCTGTACCGGGAGGCACTCGCGCGCGGCCTGAGCGGCTACAAGGGCCGGCGCGCCAAGATCCAGCTCTCCAGCTCCCTGCGGAACATCGGACAGGCGGAGGAGGGGGTCAAGCTCCTCACCCCGGAACTCGACGCGCCCTGCGACGAGCTGGACGACGCGGTACGCGCCTGTCTCGCCCTGTGCCTGTCCAGCCTGGGCCGCGACCGCGAGGGCCTCTCCCTCGTCCTGGGCGCCCTGGCACCCCATCTGCCGCGCTACCAGCGGTCGATGGCGAACTACGCCCGGCTGCTCGTCCACCCCGAGGACTGACTCTCCCGGGGCAGGTGACCATCCACCGATTCGCTCGTTTTGCTGAACGTGCAGTCACAGGATGTAGCCCCGCGCCCCGCACCCGCCTCAGGACCGGTCGTCGACGTCGAGCAGGCCGAGGCCGCGCTCGTCGAGCACTACCCGCGGCTCGTCCGGCTCGCCTATCTGGTGCTGCCGCCGAGCCTCGGCCGCAACCGCCGGGTGCTGACCGCGCACGCCCTCACCCAGCGCGCGCTCCCCCGCGGCCGGACGTCCGGTGACGCCTCGGTCATCCCGTCCCAGCAGACGGGCGGCGGCCGCGACGGCGACCCGGGCTACGCCTTCGTACGCCTCCAAGTGGTGCGCACGGCCCTGGAGGCGGGTCTCCCGCTGAAGCGCCGGGCGTGGCCCAAGCGGTCCCAACTGCCGCCGCTGCTGCCCCAGGTGTGGGGTCTCAGGCTCTTCCCGCGCTCGGGCGGCGCCGACGAACTCGCGCTGGACCAGCGGCTGTCCGCGCTCTCCGGACCCGCCCGCGCCGCGTACGTACTGCGTGGCCTGGAGAAGCTGTCCGACGCGCATGTGCACAGGGTGCTGACGGCGGCCGGGGTCGAGGACCCGGGCGCGGCGCTGGCCGGGGCCGGTGGCGTCGAGGCCCAGGACTCGCTGCTCGACTCTCCCGAGTTCGACCCCTGTTCACTGCACGCCCGGCCCACCGATCTGATGCGGCGCAGGCAGCACATGAAGGCCGCGCTCGCCGCCGCCGCGGCCGTCGCGGTCTGCGGCGCGCTGCTCGGCCTGCCCGGCGACGGATGGGGTCCCGACGGCGCCGCGGCACCCTCGTACGCGCAGAACCCGGCGGCCGAAGCCGCCCTGGACCCCGCCAAGCTGACCAAGGTGGTGGCCACGGCCTGGGAGTCCTCCGCGCGCACCGACTTCTCCGTGTGGCCCGCGCGCGGGAACCTCACCGGGGACACCGCGCTGCTGCGCCGCGCGCTCGCCGTCTGGGCGCGGCCCGGCGAGTCCGTGGCGGTCTCCGCGACACCCGGTACCCCCTCGGGCGCCCCCGCCGGACCGCCGCAGCTGCTGTACGCGGGCGATGTCGACCAGGCGCGCGTGGTGCTCCTGTACGACGGTCTGCGCATCGTGCGGTACGCCGAGCCGAAGGACGGGACCAACGCGGCGGCCCTCGACTTCGCGCGCGTCGACGGGGCGACCGGGTCCGAGGCACAGGCGGTCGTGGTGGACAGGACCGACGGCAACGTCCGTTATCTGACGGCGCCTTGGGTGTCCAAGGCCGCCGAGCGTGACCTGCTCAAGCCGTCCTCCGGCGCCATGGACCTCACCCTCTCGGCCGACGGCGTCACCTCTCCGCTGGCCAGCCCGGCCCAGAAGACCGGCGCCTGCACCTCGTGGAACGTGCTCCAGCTCAAGGACGACAGGGGCACCCGCCTGATGAGCGACCTCGGCGAGCTGACCCCGGCGCACCTCACCGCGGGCCGCCCCTCGTCGCCCCACGAGGCGTCCGGCGCCGAGGCGCTGCGCGGCTGGGCCCCCTTCGCCTGCTCCCTGGCCTCCGTGCGCTCCCAGGGCGTGCGGTCCGTGAACGCCTGGCAGTACACCCAGCAGTCGCTGCCCGACGCGAGCGGCAGCGCGGAGTGGGTCTGCACGCGGGCCGACACCTGGCGGGGCGGCGGCACGCGGGTGCTCGCCCAGTTCCACACCCCGGGCAGCCCGTACGGGGCGGTCGCCGCGAAGGCGGAGAACTCCCCCGCGTGCGGCTCCCGCGACCCGCACGTCCTGGCGGGGGTGCTGTGGAAGTCGGCGGGCGGGTCCTGGTACCTGCTGGCGGCGGGCAGCCAGGACACCGAGTCGATCCGGACGACGGGCGGAGCGCACGCCGCGTCGCAGGGCAACCTGCTGGCCGTTCGGACCAAGCAGGGCGTGCAGGCCGGCCTCAAGGGGACGCTGAGCGACGGCAGTTCGATCGGCGCGCTGCGGTAGGTGCACTGCGGTTGGTGCACTGCGGTGGGCGCACTGCGGTGGGCGCACCGCAGTGGGTGCGCCTCCTCGGGGCCGTCGGCCCGTCAGCGGTTGAAGGACCAGCCCACGTACAGGTAACCGTCCCGCGGCAGACCGAGGTCGACCGGTGTGAAGCCCTTCGAGCCGGTGGCCGTGGTGCCGGTGGCGCTGCCCGGCAGCACCCACAGGCCGCCGGCGTGGCTGCTCACTCCGACCTCGTCGACGGCGTGCACGCCGATCAGCGCGTCGGCTCGACCGTCGCCGTTCACGTCGGTGGCCTTGGCGCCCATGCCGAAGCCGCCCTCACCGATCGAGGAGCCCGGCACGCCCGGGGTGTTCTGGGTGAACGCGGTGGCGCCCGTTCCGGTCAGGCCGCCGGGACCGCCGCGCAGGACGGTCACCTTGCCGGGATTGGTCAGCTGACTGTGGTTCTCGTCGGGGCTGGTGGCGATCACGTCCGGATAGCCGTCCGCGTCGACGTCGCCGACGGCGACCTGCTTGCCGAAGTGGTCCGAGCCGCCGTCGGAGTTCGTGTCCGGCACGCCGGGCGTGTCCTGGCTGAAGTGCACCGGCTTGCGGGCCGGGTCCTGGCCGTTCGCCGCTCCGTAGACGACGAGGAACTCGCCCTTGTGGCCGAGGGCGAAGGGCTGCGGGACGATCACGTCGTCGTGGCCGTCGCGGTCGAGGTCGCCGGTGGCCAGTCGTTCGCTCTCACGGTGGTCGATCGTGGCCCCGTTGGCATCCTTGAGGTACCCGGCATTCGTGAAACCGCCGGCGCCGCCGCGCAGCAGATGGATCCCGTGTGTGCTCTTCAGCGTTCCGGTGTCCCAGGACACCAGCAGATCGGTGAGGCCGTCGCCGGTCAGGTCGCCGGTGGCGAGCATGGTGTCGGCGTAGTGGGGCTCGCCGGTGTCCAGGCCCAGCGGCTTGCGCGACGCGGGAGCGCCGGTGCGGTCGATCGGGCCGAAGAGCACCGATCCGGCCTCGCCGCCACGGCCGTTGCCGACGGCGAGGTCCCGCTTGCCGTCGCCGTTGAAATCGCCGGACGCGAGGTCCATGCCGGCCAGCAGCCCCTGGACCGCGGGGGTGCCCAGCTTGACGGTCGTGGCACCGTGGTGGGTCAGGCCGTTCGGGCCGCCCCAGATCAGCTTGACCTGACCGGCGTCCTTCCAGGAGGTGGCGCCGGAGGTGTAGTCCTCGCCGGGAGCCGAGACCGCCAGGTCCGCATAGCCGTCGCCGTCGAAGTCGCCCGTCGTGGTGGCCTCGCCGAACCAGTCGGCGGACTCGGCGGTGCCGGGCACCCCGGCGGTGCTCTCGGTGATCAGCGTGCGGTGCGTGCGGCTGAGACCGCTCGGCGACCCGTAGAGCACCAGGACGGCGCCGCTCTTGTCGAGCGTGGCCGTGGAGTACAGGCGCAGGTTCAGGACCACGTCGCCGTAGCCGTCGCCGTTGAAGTCGTCCACGAGCCGCTTGGCCGGGGCCGCCGTGGCGGCGGGGGCGGAGGTGGCGACGAGGCCGCCGCCGGCCAGGGCGGCCGTGGCGGCGCAGGCGAGGACACGTCTGAGGGGCAGGTGCACCGAAGGGTCTCCCGTTGGTGTTCGTGCGGGTTGGCGCGTAAGTGACCCGCGTGCCGCGGGTTTGGTTGTACGGAATCCATGAGTCCGTCTGTGCGTACGCCCCCGGGTCGCTCTCGGCGCGTTCCGGATCCGTCTCCGCACGAAGGTTCCGGGCCCGTCTCCGTACGAGGGTTCCGGGTCCCTCCCCGTACGAGCGTTCCGACTCCGTCCCCGCACTCCGGGTCCGTCTCCGTACGAGGGTTCCGACTCCGTCCCCGCACTCCGGGTCCGTCTCCGTACGAGGGTTCCGACTCCGTCCCCGCACGAGGGTTCCCCACGGACTTACTCATCAGTACATTGACGGCATGTCTAACAAGCAGACCCGGCTGCCCCGGCCGGTCGAGTCCGAGCGGACGGCGCTCAAGGCGCGCAAGGTGTCGTTCTCCTGGGAGGACACGCCCCTGCACTGGGTTCCGGGGGAGCCCTTCGCCTCGCACACCATCAACGTGCTGCATCTGCTGCTGCCGGCCGGTGAACGCTGGTTCGTGCATGTGTACAAGCAGGTGCTGCCCTACATCCGGGACGAGCGGCTGCGCGAGGACGTCATCGGGTTCATCGGGCAGGAGGCGATGCACTCGCAGGCGCACGACGAGGTGCTGCCGCACCTCAAGGAACTGGGGCTCGACCCGACGCCGTACACCGCCCAGGTCGACTGGCTCTTCGAGAAGCTGCTCGGCGACCGCACCCTGCCGCCCGGCAAGGCCCGCACATGGTGGCTGATGGAGCGCGTCGCGATCATCGCGGCGATCGAGCACTACACCGCCTTCCTCGGCAACTGGGTACTGAACGCGGAGGAGTTGGACCGGCGGGGCGCTGATCCGACCATGCTGGACCTGCTGCGCTGGCACGGCGCGGAGGAGGTCGAGCACCGGTCCGTGGCCTTCGAGCTCTTCCTGCACGTCGACGGGAGCTACCGGCGGCGTGCGCGGACCTGGGCGACCGCGTTCACCGCGCTGGTCTTCCTGTGGCAGCGCGGAGCCCGGTTCTTCATGGAGAACGATCCGACACTGGCGGCGGGCAGGGCGAGCTTCAAGGACTTCTACGTCAGCGGGAAGCGGGCGGTGCTGCCCTCGACCGGGGACATGCTGAGGTCCATACCCCGCTATCTCAGCCGCACCTATCACCCCTCCCAGGAGGGCTCCACCGAACAGGCCGTCGCCTATCTCGCCTCCTCCCCCGCGGCGACGGCGGCGGAACGGGGGGTGGCGTGATGCCCCGGCTGCGGACCGTCGTGGCCGTCGCCGGTGGGGCCCTGCTCGTCAGGCGCGCGATGCGGCGCCGGATCGGGACCTCGCCCCTGTGGCCGCTGCCCGCCCTGGAGAACCCGATCTCCGGCCGGCCGCGATCGCGGGCCCTGCGGCTGCTGGTCGCCGGGCACGAGCGGGTCGCCGACGGTGTCGTACAACTGCGCCTGGAAGGGCGGGACCTGCCGGGCTGGGAGCCGGGCGCGCACCTCGATCTGGTGCTGCCGTCGGGCCTCGTACGGCAGTACTCGCTGTGCGGGGACCCGGAGGACACCTCGTCGTACACCGTCGCGGTCCGGCTGGTCGAGGACGGGCGGGGCGGCTCGCGCGAGGTCCACGAGCGGCTCTTGGAGGGCATGGAGGTCGAGGTGCGCGGGCCGCGGAATCGGTTCCCCCTGGTAGCGGCCCCCGCGTATGTCTTCGTGGTCGGCGGTATCGGGATCACGCCGGTCCTGCCGATGCTGCGGGCCGCCCAGCGGGACGGCGTGGACTGGCGGCTGCTGTACGGCGGGCGGACACGCGCCTCGATGCCGTTCCTGGAGGAGATCGAGAAGCTGCCCGGCGGCACGGTCACCGTCGTCGCCGAGGACGCGGACGGGCGGCCGGACCTGGACGCGCTGCTGGCGGATCTGCCCGAGGGCACGGCGGTCTACTGCTGCGGCCCGAAGGGGCTGATGGAAGAAGTCGAGGCCCGCGTCCCGGACGGGGCGGCGCTCCATCTGGAGCGCTTCGCACCGGTCACGTCGAGCGAGGGCAACAGCGCCTTCGAGGTGGAACTGCGCCGCAGTGGACGCACGGTGACCGTGTCCGCCGGCTCCACCGTGCTGGCCGCCGTGCGCGCGGAACTGCCGGGCACCGTGTACTCCTGCGAGCAGGGGTTCTGCGGGACCTGCCAACAGCGGGTGCTGGAAGGGGAGATCGAGCACCGGGACGAACTGCTGACGGATGCGGAGCGTGGCGACTCGATGCTGATCTGTGTATCGCGGGCACGCGGTGAGAGAATCGTGTTGGACATGTGAACGACCGTGGCCGGACCGGCCCGTTCCGGGCCGGATCCGATCGGTAAGGTGTTCGTATGACTACCGGGGTACGCCGCAGGATGGGTGTCGAGGAACGACGGCAGCAGCTGATCGGCGTCGCCCTCGAACTGTTCAGCCGACGCTCGCCCGACGAGGTCTCCATCGACGAGATAGCCTCGGCCGCGGGCATCTCACGACCGCTGGTCTACCACTACTTCCCCGGCAAACTCAGCCTGTACGAGGCGGCGTTGCAGCGTGCGTCGGACGATCTCGCGAGCCGGTTCGTGGAGCCGCAGGACGGCCCGCTGGGGGCGCGGCTGCTGCGGGTGATGCGCCGGTTCTTCGACTTCGTGGACGACCACGGGCCCGGTTTCGCCGCATTGATGCGGGGCGGCCCCGCGGTCGGCTCCTCCACCACCAACGCCCTGATCGACGCCGTACGGCAGGCCGCGTATGTCCAGATCCTTTCGCATCTCAAAGTCGAGAACCCGCCCGCCCGTCTGGAGCTGGTGATCCGCTCCTGGATCTCGCTCGTCGAGTCGACGGCGCTGATCTGGCTGGACGGGCGGCGGATTCCGCGCGGCGAGCTGGAGGTGCAGCTCGTGCACGACTTCGCGGCGCTGGCGGCGGTGAGCGCCGCGTACGACGAGGAGATGAGCGAGCTGCTGCGCAGGGGGCTCAAGGACGAGCCGGGCGACGGGCCGTTCAGCGACCTCGTCGTCCGGCTGATCTCGTTGGCGTCGCCCCCGGCGGCGTAACCACTGACCCCTGAGGGCTACGCCTCGAATTTCCGGTACGACGGATCGAGGTCGCGCACCTCGGCGGAGGCGTGCAGCTCCAGTCCCCCGGCCGGCTTCACATACGTCCTCAGCAGTTCCAGCACGGCCTCGGTCAGTTTCACCTTGGTCTCGTCGGTGCGTCCGGCCAGGAGAGCGAGGGTCACGTGGACGATGGCGTGCCCGTCGGTGTCGGCGCCCACCACGGTGTCCTCGGTCCGGCGGAACTGCGTCTTGCACGCGCCGATCTTCGCGGCGGCCGTCTCGACCACCTCCGCGTGCAGCGCCAGCGCGAACCCGCGCCGGTCGAAGGCGTCCTCCAGCGGCGCGGAGTAGTCGACGGTGATCTGCGGCATGGGCACTCCTGTTCCAGGGATCTCCCGGTCACCCTAGGGCCTGTCCCGCGTCTCCGGCGTGATCCGCCGGACAGGCCCCGAGCCGCAGCGCTCGAATCGTCATTCCAGTCGTAGCGCCAGCAGCGCGATGTCGTCCTCCCGGTCCCGGCCGAAGCAGTCGAGCAGGGTGTCGCAGAGGGCCGCCGTGCCGGGCGGGGCGACCGCCGCGGCGGTGCGCAGCTGTTCCATGGAGACCTCCAGGTCGATGCCGCGGGTCTCGATGAGGCCGTCGGTGACCATGAGGAGCCGGTCCGCGGGCTTCAGGGTCACCTCGGTGGGCGGCGGCCGGTCCAGGCCGAGGCCGAGCAGCGGGCCGTGCGCCTTGACGTAGCCGGCGGTGCCGTCGGCGGCGACGATCAGCGGCGGGATGTGGCCCGCGTTGGCGATCCGGGTCCGCCCGCTCACCGGGTCGACCAGGGCCAGACAGACGGTGGTGGTGACGTCGGGGTGGTAGTGCTGGAGCATCCGGTCCAGCCGCCGGGCCAGCACCCCGGGGTCGGACTCCTCGACGCAGTGGGCGCGCAGCGCGTGCCGGATCTCGACCATCACGGTGGCCGCCTCCAGCGAGTGCCCGACGACGTCACCGACGGCCGTGAGCACCCCGCCCGCCGTGTGCAGCGCCGCGTAGAAGTCGCCGCCGATCTCGGTCTGCCGGGAGGCGGGCTCATAGCGGACGACCACGTCGACGCCCGGCAGCTCGGGCAACTGCTGTGGCAGGAAGCTGTGTTGCAGGGTCAGCGCGATATGCCGTTCGGCCTGGTACATGAGCAGCGGTTCGGCGGCCAGCGCGGTGGCGCGGGCGAGCCGGGCCACCAGGGCGCCGGTCTCCGGCGGTGCCTCGCGGTCGGCGCGCGCGGGCGTGGCGAGGCACACCGGTGTCCGGCCGTCCTGGGACTGGGCCAGCACGAGGCGCGCGTCGTCGGGCGCGCCGGGCCGGAAGAAGCCCGCGGGCCACAGCGGGGCGGGCACGACGGTGCGGCGCACCCCGGTGCGTCCGGCGGTGGCGTGCCGGATCAGCCGGGCCACGGCCTGGTGCGCGCCGGGGTCCGGCAGTGCCGCCCGCGCCCTGCTCGGGGACATGCCCCGGTACAGCTCGCCGTCCTCGGCGAGGACGAACACGGCGGCCGGTGCGCCGGTGAGCCGCGCGGTGCCCTCGGCCGCGGCGTCGGCGAGTTCCCGCATGCAGCGCGCCGTCTGGACGGCGGCGATCGTCTCGGACAGCAGCGTCAGCCGTCGTACGAGCGTCTCGGCGCCCGTGCGCATCCTGGCTCCGCGCACCGCGGCGCGTACGACCGCCTGGATCTCCTCGGGTTCCGCGGGCACCGCCAAGTAGGCGTCGCCGCCCGCGTCCAGTCCCCGGCAACGGTCGGCGGGGCCCGCGGACATGGCGGAGAAGTGCACGACGGGCAGGCCGGCCGTGGGCGGCCGCGCCTTGAGTCTGCGGCACAGCTCGAAGCCCGTCATGTCGGGCAGGCCGACGTCCACCAGCGCCACGTCGGGCAGGAGGCCCGCGCGCAGCCGTACATCGAGTTCGACGAGCGCCTCGCCGGCGCTGGCCACCGGGATGACACGGTGCCCGGCGCGGCGGAGCAGGGCGCCCAGCGCGTAGCGGTTGGCCGCCGTGTCGTCGACCACCATCACGGTGGAGTCGCCGTCCACCGCGTCGGTCGGCTCGATGTCGTCGCCGTCCATGTCGTAGCCGTCCATGGGAACAGTCCCTCGGGGCACGGGTGATGGGGACAGACCGGGCTCTCCGGCCTGCCCCCAGCAAACTAGTCCGCTATGACGAGGTTCGGGCGAAAACCGCCACCGTACGGCCCGGAACGGCGAACGTGCCCGTTTTCGCCGCGTAGGACGAGGATTTGACGATAGGGTCCGCGCCCGACGCCTGCGCCGGATGCAGCGCGTACGCCGTCCCGGCCAGCGCGCCGATCGTCTGCTCACGCTTGTCGGGCGTCGCGTTGAAGACGACGACGAGGTCGCCGAGCTCCATCGTGATCACCCCGGGCGTCTCGTCCTTCCCGGACAGCGGGAAGGAGAGCTTGGACTGCACCTGGCCGGCCGTGGAGAGTCCGAAGACGCGCTCGGTCGTACGGATCTTCAGCAGCTCCTGGTATGCGGCGGAGGCGCCCTCGATCTGCTCGCAGCCCACCCTGACGGAGGTCAACAGCGGTGTGGCGTAGGGCCACTTGGACTGGTTGTCGGCCGCCATCGGCAGCCCGCGCCCGAAGCCGTTGCCGTCCTGGCAGTTCCAGTGGATGGCGTTGAACCAGTCGCCGCTGTCGAACGAGTTGCGGTCGAGGGACTTGGAGCGGAGCAGGTCCGAGCCCGCCTGGGAGAGGGCCGGGCCCTGCGAGAGGGTGGCCGTCGCCATGGCGAGGACCTGCATCCGGGCCCGGTCGCCCGCGCTCGTGGCGGCGGGCAGCTTGTAGGTGAGCGCGTCGTACAGGGACTCGTTGTCGTGCGCGTCGGCGTACGCGAGCGCGTCACCCGGCGCGTCCGCGTATCCGGCGGGCTGCCCGTTGTAGTCGACCTCGGAGCCCTTGACCTCCTTGCCGTCGGAGTCGGTGAAGCGGTACGTGGCGAGGTTGCCGGTCAGACCGATCTTGATGAGGTCCTGGTAGTGCAGGAGCCGCGCCTTCTGCTCGGCCGATGTGCCGTTCGCGGTCGAGGAGTTGGGGTCGGTGTAGAGGCCGGACGCGAAACCCTGGACGCCCGGGTCGCTGTCGAAGGGGCTGCCGCCGCGTACGGCGTCACGCGCCCGGTCGGAGAAGGTCGCGATCCCGGTCCCGGCCATGTTCTTCTGGGTGGCCTGCACGAATCGGGCGTCGTCGGCGACCTCGCCGAAGTTCCAGCCCTCGCCGTACAGGATGATCTTCTTGCCGTCGACGCCGTCCTTCTGCGGGGTCAGCGCGTCGAGGGCCTTGCGGACCGCGAGGATGTTGGCCTTCGGCTGGTGACCCATGAGGTCGAAGCGGAAGCCGTCGACCTTGTACTCCTTGGCCCAGGTGACGATCGAGTCGACCACCAGCTTGCCCATCATGGCGTTCTCGGTGGCGGTGTTCGCGCAGCAAGTGGAGGTGGCGACGGATCCGTCGGCGAGGAGCCGCTGGTAGTAGCCGGGCACGATCCTGTCGAGCACGGAGGTGTCCGCCTGACCACTGGCGGCCGTGTGGTTGTAGACCACGTCCATGACGACCCGCAGGCCGTCCTCGTTCAGCGACTTGACCATCTTGCGGAACTGGACCGTGCGCGCGGTGCCGTCGGGGTCGGTCGCGTACGAGCCTTCCGGCACCGTGTAGTGGTACGGGTCGTAGCCCCAGTTGTACGCGTCCTTCGCGGCGGTCTTCGCCACGCATTCCTGCTGCTTCTGGGAGTCGGCCGCGTAGGAGGCGAGGGCGCAGTCGGTCCTCGCCTGGTCGGACTTCTTCTCGGGGATCGTCGCGATGTCGAAGGCGGGCAGCAGGTGCACATACGACGTCCCGGACCTGGCCAGCTGCTTCAGGTGCTTCGAGCCGTCGCTGTTCTTGTCGGTGAAGGCGAGGTAGGTGCCCTGGTCCTTGGCGGGGACGGTCGTGTCCTGCACCGAGAAGTCCCGGATGTGCAGCTCCTGGATCTGGGCGTCCTTCAGCGGCACGGCCTTCGGCTTCTCGAGGTGCGACCAGCCGCTCGGGGCAAGGGACTTGGCGCCGAGGTCGACGACCAGGCTGCGCTCGGAGTCGGCGGTCAGGGCCACCGAGTAGGGGTCGGTGACCTTGTTGGTGACGACCTTGTGGACGGTGGGCGCCCACACCTTGACGACGTACCGGTAGGGCTTGTTCCGCCAGGACTTCGCGCCGGTGACCGACCAGACGCCGGTGGTGTCGTTCCTCTTCATGGCGACCGTGGAGCCGTCGAGCTCCAGTGCCACGCTCTGCGCGGTCGGCGCCCACACGGCCAGCGTGGGACGCCCGTCGCGGAACGTCGGACCCAGCTGCGCCTTGGTCGCGTCGTACAGATCGTCCAGTACGCCGGCGATCTGGACGCCGGTCGCCGCGAGCACGGCGCCGCCTGCAGCCCGTTGCGAGGCGACGAGCTGACCGCTCAGCGCCTCGCGCACCCGGTCGCGGTCGCGCGGGTCGACGGACCAGGCGGTGTAGTCCTTGAGGTGCGGGAACGCGGCCTTCTGGGCGTCGGTCAGGCTGGTCCTGGACAGCCGGATCCAGCGTTCGTCGTCGCTGGTCAGCGTCCCGTCCTTGACCGCGATCGAGCCGTCGCGGGAGTACAGCAATTGAGTGGAGGCCGCGGCCTCGGAGCCGTTCCAGGCGACCGTGTTCCGGTCGATCCAGACCGCCTTGGAGGTGGTCAGGTCGAGCGCGGCCGCGCTGCCCGCGGGCTGCGGGAGCAGGTACTTCTCCTGGCCGTTCACCAGCCACACCTCGTGGCCGTTCGCGGTGAGGTCGAGCGACTGGTCGGTCGGGAGGTCCTTCTCGTCGCCCTTGTGGATGATGTAGCTGAGGCTGGTGGCACCCTCGGCGAGCGGCACCTCGAACACCGCGCCGTAGGCGTCGGTCCGCACCGGCTCCAGCGGCTTCGACCAGTCCGTGGGCGTCGCGGCGCCCGTCCAGACGTGCAGTCCCCAGCCGGTGTAGTCGCCGTCGGCACGGTGGTAGTGCAGGACCGCCTTGGTCTTGTCCTGCGCCGGGTAGTCGGGCCGTTCGGTCCGTACGGCTTCCTTGCCCTGCTCGACCCAGACCTCGCCGGTCTTCGTGACGTCGATCGTGCGGTCGGCGGAGACGTCCTTGTTGCCGTCCTTGTCGATGACCAGGAAACCGACGCTGGAGGCGCCCGGCTTCAGCTTCACGTAGGCGAAGGCCCCGTAGGCGTCACGGCCGATGAAGTCGTGTCCCGCGGGCCAGGTCGTCGACTCGCCGTCGGCGAGGTCGCCCCAGGCGTAGAGCCGCCAGTCGGTGTAGTCGCCGTCGGTACGCTTGTAGTGGACGATCGCGTAGTCCCGCGAGGAGGCCGTCGGGACCTCTTCGGCGGGCGGGCTGCCCGTCGTGCCGGCGGCCGTCGCGCTCGCCGTGCGCCCGGCCGAGTCGACCACGACCGCCTTGTAGCGTAGGACCGTTCCGGCCGGTACGTCCTTGCCGATGACCTGCGTGACCTTGTACGGGGCGTGGTCGGCGGAGCCGAGGGTCCGCCACTTTCCGTTGCCGACCTGGGCGGCGAAGACGACGCGATTGAGCTGACCGCCGGTGACGTCGGCGCCGAGCTCGACGGTGCCGGTCGCGCCCGCGTCCGGCGCCTTCAGGGTGAGCGACGGCTTCGCGGCAGGGGCGCCGAGCGGTCGAGCCGCCTTGAGGACGATGGCGGAACCGGCCGGGACGGTGAGCGTGACGTTCTTGTCGGCGTCGCTCGTCAGCCGGGACGAGGTCCCGTAGATCCCCTGGAAGGCCGTGTCGGCGGAACCGGTGGCGAAGGTCGCCGTCTTCGCCTCGCCCGCGTTGTTGACGGCGACGACGTACTCGGTCCTGTCGGTGCCGGTGCTCGTACGCGAGAAGGCGTACACGCCCGCGCCGTCGGCGGCGTACCGCTCCGTCTGCACGCCGTCCGCGAGCGCCGGGTTGTCCTTGCGGAGCTTGGAGAGAGCGGCGATCTCCTTGTAGAGCGGTGCACTCGTGTCGTACGCGTCGCTCGCGTGCGTGCGGTCGGTGCCGATCTCGTCGTCGTCGAGGTAGTCGGCGACCTTGGAGGCGAACATCGTCTGGCGGGCGTCCTTGTCGCCGCCCGCGCCGGTGAAGCCCTGCTCGTCGCCGTAGTAGACGACGGGGTTGCCGCGGCTGAGGAACATCAGCTCGTTGGCGAGCCTGTCCTTGGCGAGCAGCTGAGCGTCGGTCGCCTTGGGGTTGTCCTGGTTCAGGAAGTACCCGATGCGGCCCATGTCATGGTTGCCGAGGAAGGTGACCTGCTCGTACGCGTTGGCCTTGTCGGTCGTGTACTTGTAGTCGTCACCGAAGACCGAGGCGAGCTTTTTGGCGCTGCCGCCCTGGGAGGCGTACGAACGTGCCGCGTCCTGGAAGGGGAAGTCGAGGGTGGCGTCGAGCCGGCCCTGGGTGACGTACGGGGAGGTGATCGACGTGTCGGCGGAGTAGACCTCGCCGAACATGAAGAAGTTCTTCCGGCCCCGCTCGGCCGCGTACTTGTCGAGCGCGGTGGCCCACTGCGTCCAGAACTCCATGTTCACGTGCTTCACGGTGTCGATCCGGAAGCCGTCGACGCCGAAGTCGCGCACCCACCGCTCGTAGATCTTCTCCATGCCGCCGACGACCTCGGGACGCTCGGTCCACAGGTCGTCGAGGCCGGAGAAGTCGCCGTTCGTGGAGCTCTCGCCGGCGAAGGTGGAGTCACCGCGGTTGTGGTACATCGTCGGGTCGTTGAGCCACGACGGGACCTTGGTGTTCTTCTTCGCGGCCGGCACGGTCGGGGTGCGGGGGAAGGAGTCGGTGTCGACGGCCGGGAACTTGGAGGTGCCGTCCGCGTAGTCGGCGTCGTCGAAGGGCACACCGTCCTTGGTCAGATACGGGAAGGCTCCCTTGGAGAGGTAGTCGTAGGACTTCTCCTCGTAGTCGACGACGTCGGCGGTGTGGTTGGTGATGACGTCGAAGAAGACCTTCATGCCCTTGGCATGGGCCTTGGAGATCAGCGTCTCCAGGTCCTTGTTGGTGCCGAAGTGCGGGTCGACCTGGGTGAAGTCGGTGATCCAGTAGCCGTGGTAGCCGGCCGAGGCGTCCTTGCCGGTGCCCTGCACGGGCTGGTTCTTGAAGATCGGCGCCATCCAGATGGCGGTGGTGCCGAGCCCCTTGATGTAGTCGAGCCTCTTGGTCAGGCCCTTGAGGTCGCCGCCCTGGTAGAAGCCCTTGTCGGTGGGGTCGTAGCCGGTCGCCAGGCGTGACCCGGTGAGACCGCCCTCGTCGTTGGAGGTGTCGCCGTTGGCGAACCGGTCCGGCAGCACGAAGTAGAACTGCTCGCGGGTGTCGTCGTGCCGGGCGGGCGCGGCGGCGAGCTTCGCGTCGGAGGGGGGCGCCGGCGGGGTCTCGGCCCGCGCGGCGAGGGGTTGTGCGAGCGATACGGCCAGCGCGGCGGCGAGGACGGCTGCGCGCAGCCTGAAGCGGCCGGGGCGGCGCGCCGGCCCTCTCGGTATCAGGTCCACAGGTGTGAACTCCTAGCGATTACGGCGTACTCGGGTCCGACCCCGCGCTGCGTTCCGGCTTCGGTGCCGAACGCCCGCGTGACCGTATCGCTCACGCAAGGTTTACAGCAAGAGTCTTGCAAGGTGCGGCAAGGGCTTTCAGCAGCTGGACTTGCCGGCGTAGATCGCCAGTGCCGTGTTGGCGCCCAGGGTCGCCGTGAACTGGCCCGAACTGTTCACGGTGACGCTCGTGTTGTTCTGGACGTTGCAGTACGTGCCCGCGGCGAGCGAGGTGGTGTACGTCCGGGTCAGGGTGGAGGACTCGTGGTTGATGGCCACATAGCCCTTGCTGCCACGGCCGAACGCGATGGCGTCGGCGCCGTCGTCCCACCAGTTGCTGAGGGACTGGCCGCGGGTGGTGTTGCGGAAGGCGACCATCGACTTGATCTCCGGCCAGGCGTGCTGGCACTTCCAGCCGTCCTGCCAACAGGCGTTGACGGTACCGCCGTTGGGCGGGCCGGCGTCCGCGTCGGACCACTCGTAGCCGGAGTTGATGTCGGGGGCGCCGTACGGATAGGCGAGCATGAAGACGTTCGCCAGGGTGTAGTTCGCGCCGTCCTTGTAGTTCAGGGTCGACCCGTTGCGCTCGGTGTCGTGGTTGTCGACGAAGACGCCCGCGACCGAGCTGCTCATATAGCCCCAGCCCTCGCCGTAGTTCTTCAGATAGGCGAGGTTCTCGTTGTTGAAGACCCGCTTGAGGTCGTACGCGTACCGGAACTCCTGGACGTCGCCGTTGCCCGTGTACTCGGTCGGCTGGACGGCCTCGCCGGAGCCGTAGATGACCTCCTGCTTCCAGTACACCGACGGATTGCTCAGCCGCGACTTGATGTTGGCGAGGTCGGTCGCCGGTATGTGCTTGGCCGCGTCGATCCGGAAGCCGTCGACGCCGTAGCCGAGCAGGGTGTTCATGTACCCGGCGATCGTCTTGCGGACGTACTCCTCGCCGGTGTCCAGGTCCGCGAGCCCGACGAGCTCGCAGTTCTGCACGTTGGCACGGTTGGTGTAGTCGCTGATGGTGGCGGTGCAGTCGTCCATGTCGTACGAGGAGTACAGGCCCGGGTAGTTGTACTTCGTGTACGAAGAGCCGCCGGTGCCGGTGCCGGAACCGGCCGCCATGTGGTTGATCACCGTGTCCGCCACGACCTTGACGCCCGCCGCGTGACACGTGCTGACCATGTTCTGGAACGCGGTCGCGTCACCGAGCCGGCCGGCGATCCGGTAGCTCACGGGCTGGTACGAGGTCCACCACTGCGAGCCCTGTATGTGCTCGGCGGGCGGGGACACCTGGACGTAGCCGTAACCGGCCGGGCCCAGTGTGTTGGTGCATTCCCTGGCGACCGAGTCGAACTTCCACTCGAAGAGGACGGCCGTGACGTCCTTGGTGCCGGGCGGGGAGGCCGCCGCCGTACCCGGGGGGACGGCCACCGAGACCGCCAGTCCCGCCGCGAGGGCGAACGAGGCGGCGAGCGTTTTCCTTGCCATGTGATTGCTCCTGCACTTCGTTGTGCGGGTGGGGGGATTCCGGAAGGTATCCCTTGCAATCAAGTTTCAGCAAGATGTCGTAAGAACTTTCAACTACCTTATTGACTCAGCCCCTTCAGCAGTCCCACGCTCCAAGGTGTCAGCCCCCGGGCGGCTCGCGCCAACAGCACCCTCACGACCGGCACGTCGGCGGTGGCGGCCGACAACTGCGGGAAGCAGCGCGAGCGACGCGGACGGCGGTGCTCCGATCCCCCCGGGACCGGAGCACCCCTCACGTGTGCGTCAGACCGCCCACCACACGGTGGTGTCCGCGGGCAGCTTCGCCTCACCGTGCCGCGAGAGGCTCACCTCGCCGCTGGCGAGCAGGACACGGCCGTACGCCGGAACGGTCACGGCCTCGCCCCCGGTGTTCGCGGTGCAGACGAACGCGCCGCGACGGAAGGCGAGTACGCCCTCGGGCGCCTTCAGCCAGGTGACGGTGTCGCCCGCGCCGAGGTCGGCCTCGGCACGCCGGACGGCCAGCGCGCCGCGGTACAGCTCCAGAGTGGAGTCCTCCACCCCGGTCTGCGCCTCGACGCTCAGCTCGGCCCACTCGGGGGGCTGCGGCAGCCAGCTGCCGCCGCTGCCGAAGCCGTACGAGGAGCCGGTACGGGTCCAGGGGATCGGCACCCGGCAGCCGTCGCGGAACCCGTCCTGGCCGGCGCCCCGGAAGTAGGCGGGGTCCTGGCGCACCTCGTCCGGCAGGTCCACGACGTCCGGCAGGCCGAGTTCCTCGCCCTGGTAGAGATAGGCGGAGCCGGGCAGCGCGAGCATCAGCAGGGTCGCCGCCCGTGCGCGGCGCAGCCCCAGTTCCCGGTCGCCGGCGGTACGGATCTGGGTGCCGAGCCCGGCCTCGTTGGCGAAGCGCGTGGCGTGCCGGGTCACGTCGTGGTTGGACAGCACCCAGGTGGAGGGGGCGCCCACCGGGCGCATCGCGTCGAGGGTGCGGTCGATGACGGAGCGCAGCTCGGCCGCGTCCCAATGGGTGCCCAGGTACTGGAAGTTGAAGGCCTGGTGCAGCTCGTCGGGGCGCACGTAGTTGGCGGTGCGCTCGATCGTGGGGGTCCACGCCTCGGCGACGAAGATGCGCTCACCGTCGTACTCGTCGAGGATCGTGCGCCACTGCCGGTAGACGGCGTGCACGCCGTCCTGGTCGAAGAAGGGCATGACATCGTTGCCCAGCAGCTTCAGCTGGTCGTGGTCGCCCAGGTCCGGCAGGCCCTCGGCCTTGACGAGCCCGTGGGCGACGTCGATGCGGAAGCCGTCCACTCCCATGTCCAGCCAAAAGCGCAGGATGGAGCGGAACTCGTCGCCGACGGCCGGGTGGTCCCAGTTGAAGTCGGGCTGCTCGGGCGCGAAGAGGTGCAGGTACCACTCGCCGGGGGTGCCGTCCGGCTCGGTCACCCGCGTCCACGCCGGGCCGCCGAAGATGGACTCCCAGTCGTTGGGCGGGAGTTCGCCGTTCTTTCCCTTGCCGGGGCGGAAGTGATAGCGCTCCCGCAGCGGCGAGCCGGGGCCCTCGCGCAGGGCCCGCTTGAACCACTCGTGCTGGTCGGAGGAGTGGTTGGGGACGAGGTCGACGATGATCCGCAGGCCCAGTTCATGGGCGTCGCGGATGAGGGCGTCGGCGTCCAGGAGGTTGCCGAACATGGGGTCGACGGCCCGGTAGTCCGCCACGTCGTACCCGGCGTCGGCCTGCGGCGAGGCATAGAAGGGGCTGAGCCACACGGCGTCCACGCCGAGGTCGCGCAGGTACGGGAGTCGGGAACGTACGCCCTCCAGGTCGCCCATGCCGTCGCCGTTGCTGTCGGCGAAGCTGCGCGGATAGACCTGGTAGATCACCGCGTCGCGCCACCAGTCGCGGTGGCCGGCGACGGTGGCGAGAGCGGAGTTCGGGGCCTGGTCGGCGGAGTGCTGGCTCATGGCGTCCTTGATGCGATGGGGGTCCCCCCGCTCGAGTGGAGCCGAGAGTGGGGAGGAGTTCGGGTCTTGGATGCGTCGGGGGGCGGGGAAATGAGGCGGCCACGGTGCCGGCGGGGTCGGAGGGGCACCGCGGCCGCCACCCGCGCGCCGTGAGCGCGCGGGAGTCCTCGTGGGGAAGGGTCAGCCCTTCGTCCCACCCGCGGTGAGGCCGGTCACCAGATTCTTCTGCACAAGGTAGAAGAACGCGGAGACGGGTATCGCCACCAGCACCGCCGTGGCGGCCATCAGGTTGCGCTGCGCGTCGTGCTCGCTGACGAAGCTCAGCAGACCGACGGCGAAGGTGTACTTCGTGTCGTCCAGCATGAACGTCGAGGCGAAGGCGACCTCGCCGAACGCGGTGATGAAGCTGTAGAAGGCGGCGACCGCCAGGCCCGGCTTGGCGAGCGGCAGGATCAGCCGTACGAAGGTGCCGAAGGGGTTCAGTCCGTCGACGCGGCCCGCCTCGTCGATCTCGAACGGGATGGTGTCGAAGTAGCCCTTGAGCAGCCAGGCGCAGTACGGCACCGCGGTCGAGCAGTAGACGAGGACGAGACCGAGGTAGGTGTCGATGAGCTGGAGGTCCGAGAGGATCTGGTACATCGGCACGATGAGCACGGCGATCGGGAACATCTGGGTGACCAGGAGCACCCACATGAACTTCCGGTATCCGGGGAAACGCATGCGGGAGACCGCGTAGCCGGTGGTCGCGGCGACCATGACGCCGATGACCGCGGTGCCGAACGAGACGATGAGCGAACTCTTCATCCACTCGAAGAAGTTCGTGTGCAGGAGCACGAACGAGTAGTTGTCGAACGTCATCTTGTGCCAGATGCCGGCGGGGTGCAGATAGTCGTCCTTGTCCGGGCCGAGGGACAGGAAGACCAGCCAGGCGATCGGGAAGATCGCGATCAGACTCGCGACGACCAGGATGCCGTGGGAGACGGCGGAGCCGGCGCGGCTGTTCTCGCCTCGTCGGCGGCCCTTGCCCGGGGCGGTGCCCGCGGGGACCTGGTCCGCCGGGGCGGACGTCTGAAGGGTCGGGGTACTCATGGGGGCTCCTGCCTCAGATCGCGAGCTGCTGGTCATTGCGGTTCAGCCAGCGGCGGTAGAAGGAGGTGAAGACGATCAGGATGGCCAGCAGCAGAATGCCGTACGCCGCCGACTGCGCGAAGTCGCGCGGCTGTTGGCCGAAGCCCAGGTAGTAGGCCCAGGTGACGAGGATCTGCGCGTCCGGGGCGGTGTTGCCGAACAGCAGGAAGATGACGGCGAACTGGTTGAAGGTCCAGATGACGCCGAGAAGGACGACGGTGGAGCTGACGGACCTCAGCCCCGGCAGAGTGACGTGCCGGAACCGCTGCCAGGCGTTGGCGCCGTCCATCTCCGCGGCCTCGTACAGCGTCGAGTCGATGGACTGGAGCCCCCCGAGCAGCGAGAGCATCATGAACGGCACACCGCACCAGGTGTTGACCATGATGGCGGCGAACCGCTGCCAGAAGGTGTCCTCCAGCCACAGCGGTGACGGCAGGTGCACGGCGTCGAGCATGGAGTTGATGATGCCGCCGTCGGCGAGCATGAAACGCCAGCCGAAGACGGTGACGAAGGTGGGCACCGCCCATGGCAGGACCATGACGAGGCGGTAGAAGGTGCGACCGCGCAGCTTCTGGTTGAGCAGCAGCGCGAGACCGAGGCCGATGGAGTAGTGCAGGGCGACACAGAGCGCCGTCCACACGATCGTCCAGATGAAGTGCGACCAGAAGCGGTCGTACGAGGTCGGGCCCCACAGGATGTCTTTGTAGTTGTCGAGGCCGATGAACTTGTAGGTGGCGTCGATGTGGTTGACGCCGATCGTGCGGGCCGAGTTGAGGCTGTTGGCGTCCGTGAGCGTCAGGTAGAGCCCTCGCACCAGCGGATAGAGCACCAGCCCGCCGAGCACGACGACCACCGGGGCGATCATCGCGTACGCGTACCAGTACTTCTGGTACGAGTGCTTCAGACGCTGCACCCGGCCGGGGCGCGGCGCTCGGTCACCGCCGCGACGCTTGCCGGTCGCTCGGTCGATGGCGACTGTCATGGTTCGACACCTTCTGGAAGTTCTACGACACTACGGAGTGGCGGCCGGGGCGGTGGCGGCACAGGCCGATGGCCGCCGGATCCTTCCCCCCCTTCAGGGAGGATCCGACGGCCACACGGACCTACTTGCTGAAGTCCGGGACCAGCTTGGCGATCGCGAGCTCCACGTTGCTCAGGCCCTTGTCCAGGGACTCCTTGCCGCCCGCGATCTTCGGCAGCTCGGTGTCGAGCGGGCCCCAGAGCGAGCTGTACTCGGGCAGTGCCGGGCGCGGCTGGGCGGCGGCGAGGACGCCCTGGTAGCCGGCGATTCCGGGGTCGGCCTTGACCTGGGCGGTGTAGGCGTCGTCCCGCGTCGGCAGCGTGGAGTTCTTCAGGGCGATCGTCTCCTGGGACTTCGCCGAGGTCATGAACTTCACGAACTTCAGCGAGGCCTCCTGGTGGGCCTTGTCCGAACCCGCGTACACGGAGAGGTTGTGGCCGCCGGTCGGGGCGCCCGCCTTGCCGGTGGAGCCGGCCGGGACGGTCGCGATACCGAGGTTGGCCTTGTCCGTGAAGGCCGAGCCCTTGTAGAAGTTGGTGATCTCCCAGGGACCCTGGACGATCGCGGCGACCTTGCCGTTGACGAACGCGTCCTGGATGTGGGCGTACGCGTCGGCGGTGGTGTCGGCCTTGTGCAGGCCCTTGCCGGAGAACAGTCCCTGCCAGGTCCCGTACGCCTTCTTCGCGGCGGCCGAGTTCACGGTGATCTTCTTGGCGGTGGCGTCGACCGTGTCGGTGCCCTCGCCGTAGAGGAACGACTGCGCGTAGTAGGCCTGGGTCGAGCCCCAGTAGCCGTCGACGCCGGTCTTCTTCTGGATCGTGGCGGCGTCGGTCTTCAGCTCGGCCCAGGTGGTGGGCGCCTTGTCGATGCCGGCCTTCTTGAAGAGGGCCTTGTTGTAGACCAGCGCGAGGGTGTCGGTGACCAGCGGCACGCCGTACGTCTTGCCGTCGTACTGGGCCTGCTTGATCAGGCTCGCCTGGAACTTGCTCTGGTCCGCGAGGGCCTCGGTGCCGTCGAGCGGCAGGAAGAAGCCCTTCTTCGCGAACGCCGGCGTCCAGCCGACCTCCGAGCGCAGGATGTCCGGGGCGCCCTTGGAGCCGGCGGCGGTGTCGAACTTGTTCTGCGCCTGGTCGAAGGGGACGTTGACGTACTTGACCTTGATGGTGGGGTTGGCCTTCTCGAACTGCTTGGCCAGGGCCTTGTACGTCGGCGCCTCATTGGTGGCGTTGGAGGTGTCCCACCAGGTGATGGTGAGGGGGCCGTCCGACTTGTCGCTGCCGCTGTCGCTGCCGCCGCAGGCCGTCGCCGCGAGGGCGAAGGACGCCACCAGCGCGGTGGCCGCTATGCCACGCCGCATGAGATCTCCTTGAGGGTGAAAGCCCGAGTGGTGGGGGCAGCGGTCCCGCCCGCTCCCCTTGCCGACTTGCCGACTGCGCCGTTGCGTCCGCCGGGCGACGTGAACGTAACAGCGTTGCAAGCGCCGCGAAAGACCTTGCAGCAAAAAAGTGCAAGGACTGCCGACAGTTACGTGCCCGTGACCTCTGGCCTGAGGTCCGGAATCCCTTGTAAGAGGCCGCTCAGCGGACATGCGAACCCCTGTGCAAGACTCTGCAAGCTCTTGCCATACCTGGCGGGTACGGGGATCATCGCCCCGTCAGCGCCTTGCAGGAGCCACCCCTTCCCGCGGCGCACGCACGGGACGCCGAGCCGACCAGAACACGAGGGAGCGCGATGACGCAGCAGCCCGGAGCGGGCCGTTCAACCGCCCGCACACGGCGTCTGGTTGGTGGGCACGGTGAGACGCGGCCGGTACAGTCCAATCCCGTGACCACACGGCTTGCCGACATCGCAGCCCAGGCGGGGGTCAGCGAGGCGACCGTCAGCCGCGTCCTGAACGGGAAGCCGGGCGTCGCGGCGACCACCCGCCAGTCCGTCCTGGCCGCGCTCGACGTGCTGGGCTACGAGCGGCCGGTACGTCTGCGGCAGCGCAGCGCGGGCCTGGTGGGCCTCATAACCCCGGAGCTGGAGAACCCGATATTCCCTGCCCTTGCGCAGGTGATCGGCCAGGCACTGACCCGGCAGGGCTACACCCCGGTCCTCGCGACCCAGACGCCGGGCGGCTCCACCGAGGACGAGCTGACGGAGATGCTGGTCGACCGGGGCGTCGCGGGCATCATCTTCGTCTCCGGTCTGCACGCGGACACCTCCGCGGACATGCAGCGCTACGAGCAGTTGCGCGCCCAGGGCGTCCCGTTCGTACTCGTGGACGGCTTCTCGCCCAAGGTGCAGGCACCTTTCATCTCACCGGACGACCGCGCCGCGATGGCCCTGGCGGTCACGCACCTCGTCTCGCTCGGGCACACCAACATCGGACTCGCTCTGGGGCCGAAGCGGTTCGTGCCGGTACAGCGCAAGATCGAGGGCTTTGTCCGCACGATGCAGGAGCAGTTGGGGCTGAGCCCGGCCGACATCGAGGAGCGACTGGTCCAGCACTCGCTGTACACCCTGGAGGGCGGTCAGGCCGCCGCCAGCGCCCTCATGGACCGGGACTGCACGGCCGTGGTGTGCGCGAGCGACATGATGGCGCTCGGCGCGATAAGGGCGGCGCGTCAGCGCGGTCTGGAGGTTCCGAAGGACATCTCGGTCGTCGGTTTCGACGATTCCCCGCTGATCGCGTTCACCGACCCGCCCCTCACCACGATCCGCAAGCCGGTGCCCGCCATGGGACAGGCGGCGGTGCGGACGTTGCTGGAGGAGATCGGCGGGACGCCCGCTCCGCACAGTGAGTTCGTGTTCATGCCGGAGCTGGTGGTGCGGGGTTCGACCGCTTCTGCCCCTGGGGACCGGAATCGTCCCTGAGGAGGAGTGCGTACGGCCCTCGTTGGACTCCTCGCGGTGTAGAACATGCGACGAGGACCCTTCCAAGGGATGATCTGTGGGGGAAGGCTTTTCTGGCAGACTCTGTCCCTATGGGTGAGACGACCGTGACGACACTGGAAGGCCGGGAGCCGGCCGCTCCACAGCCCGTCGCGGAGGAGAATGCGGGGAAGACCTTCCTGCGTCGGTCGCGGGCCCCGCGTCGCCCCCGCTTCTGGTTCGAGATCCTGCTCATCGCGGTGAGTTACTGGACGTACTCGCTGATCCGCAACGCCGTGCCCGAGCAGAAGGACGCGGCCCTGCGCAACGCGGACTGGATCTGGCGGACGGAGCACCACCTCGGGATCGCCGTCGAGCAGTCGGTCAACCACGCCGTGAACTCCACGACATGGCTGATCGTGGGGATGAACTACTACTACGCGACGCTGCACTTCGTGGTGACGCTGGGTGTCCTGGTCTGGCTCTACCGCAGCCATCCCGGCCGTTACGCGGCCACGCGTCTCGCCCTCTTCGCCACCACCGCGGTGGCGCTCCTCGGCTACTACTTCTTCCCGCTCGCGCCGCCGCGGCTGATGAACGGCGGCCACTTCGTCGACACGGTGCTGGTCCACCACACCTGGGGCTCCATGGCCTCCGGCGACCTCAAGCACATGTCGAACCAGTACGCCGCGATGCCGTCGATGCACATCGGCTGGTCCCTGTGGTGCGGGCTGACGATCTTCGCCCTGGCGTCGGCGCCCTGGGCCCGCGTTCTCGGCCTCCTCTACCCGGCGGCCACCCTGCTGGTCATCGTCTCCACCGCCAACCACTTCTGGCTCGACGCGGTCGGCGGCATGCTGTGCCTGGCCTTCGGCTTCCTGGTGGCGCGGCTCTGGTACGGCTCCCTGCCGTACGCGCTGCCGCGCTGGGTCCCGGGGACGCGGGGGGCACCACTGGTGCCGCTCAAGGCCTGAGCAGGGGATTTCGGCCGGTTCGGCACCGCAGGGGAGCGTACGTCGCGACGGCCGAGCACCGCAGGAGAGCGCCACTACGGCTGGGCACGCAGGAGAGCGCCGCTACAGCTGAGCACCGCAAGAGAGCGCCGCTACGGCTGAGCACCGCCGCGGCGGGATCGTCGCGGGCGACCCCCTCCAAGAAGTTCGGCAATTCAATCAACCAGGCCGGCCCAGAAATCCCGCCGGGGCCGGCGAGCGGCCACCACGGCGGTCCTTCGGCGGCCTTGGCGGTCTTCGGCGGTCTTCGGTGGTCTTCGGTGCCGGACGGCATCAGACCCCGCGATGGACGACCCGGCCGCCGGTCACGGTCAGTCGCACCGGCGCCTGCGCGACCTCGTCCGCCGGCGCCTCGACCGGATCCAGGCCGAAGGCCGTGAGGTCCGCCCGGAAGCCGGGAGCGATACGGCCCGTCTCCTGAGCCTCGCCGGCGGCGAGGGCCGCGTGCGTCGTGCAGCCCTCCAGGGCCTGGAGCCCGGTCAGACCGCCGAGCGCGGCGGCCGCCCCCCGCGGCTCTCGCGCGGTCGCCAGCACCCCGCGCACGTCGTAGGGGGCGATCGGCCAGTCGGAGCCCAGGGCGACCACCGCCCCGGCGTCCCGCAGGTCCCGCATGCGCCAGGCCCTGCCTGCACGGGCGGAGCCCAGCCGCCGTGACCACTCGTCGCCGTGGTCGCCGCGCGTGTACGCGGTGTGCGGCGGCTGCATGGACGCGATGACCCCGAGCCGCGAGAAGCGCTCCGGTGTGCCGTCCGGGACGGTCTCGACGTGCTCGATCCGGTGGGCGAACCGGCCACCGGCCCCGAGCCCCTCCACGGTGTCGAGGACGTGCCGTACCGCCGCGTCCCCGATCGCGTGCGTGGCCGTACGGACCCCGGCCGCGTGCAGCTGTCGTACGGCGGCGGTGTACGCGGCCGGGTCGGGCCAGAACGCCTCCGTGCCCTGCCCGTGGCAGTCGGCGTGCTCCAGCCACGCCGTGCCGCCCTCCACGGTCCCGTCCATGAAGAACTTGACCCCGTCCACCTTCCAGTGCCGCCCCCGGCGCCCCTGGAGCGCCACGAGTTCCTCCAGGGCCTCCCGGTCCGCGCCCGGCATGCACCAGGGCGCGAACCGCATCCGCACCGGCAGCACGGTCTCCTCGGCGACGGACCCGACCAGCTCCGGATCCCCCAGGTCCATCGCGTGCGCCCCGGTCAGCCCGGTGGCGGCCATCGCGGAGAGCAGCTCCACGAGGCGGGCCCGCCGCTCCTCGTACGAGGGCCGGGGCATCACCTCGGCGACCAGGTCCATCGCCGCGTGCTCGACGAGATGCCCGGTGGGCCGCCCCTCGGCGTCGCAGACCACCTCCGACCGCTGGACGAAGGCGCGCGGCCCGTCGACGCCCGCCGCCTTCAGGGCCGCCTCGCTGACCAGGGCCGAGTGGCCGTCGTACAGGTGCAGGAAGGCGGGCGACCCGCCGAGTACGTCCTCGACGAGGGACCGGTGCACGGGCCGTCCGCCGAAGACGTTGTGGTCGAGCCCGAAGCCGATGACCCACCCGTCGGTCCGGGACGCGGCGGCGAGCGCACCGCGCAGCCCGTCCAGGTCCCGCACCTGCGACAGATCCACGCCCGTGGCCATGTCCAGGCCCCACACGGGGTGGCTGTGCGCGTCCACCAGGCCGGGCACGAGGTGCGCGCCCGCCAAGGACACCACCTCGGTCCCCGGCCCGCGCCAGTCCCGTACGTCGGTGTCGTCGCCGACCGCGGCGATCACCCCGTCGCGTACGGCGACCGCGCCGGCGTGCGGTCGGGCGGGGTCGAGGGTGCGGACCTGGGCGCCGGTGAGGATCAGTTCGGCGGTGGGCATCTGCGCAACTCCCTTTGCTATTCGGTGACTTCGGCGGGGACGGCCGGCGTGACGGACTCGGCCCGTTCGGCCGGCTCCGCCGGTTCGGCGGACTCAGCGGGTTCGGCGGGCTCGGCCAGCTCAGCGGGCTCGGCGGGCTCGGCGGGCTCGGCGGGCTCGGCGGGCTCGGCGGGCTCGGCGGGCTCGGCCGCGAAGTTCTCGTACGTCTCGGGCCGGTTGCGCCGCAGCCACCACGCGAGGCCCAGCCCCAGGAGGAAGACGACGGGCACGATGACGACGAGGACGGTGTTCACGGTGGGGGACGCGGCGGTGAACAGGTCGACGTGGCCGATCACCAGGACCATCGCCGCCGCCAGGAGCACGGTCGCGACGACCGGCGCGACCACGGTCCGCAGCGCGCCCTCCGTGTGGTCGACCCGGCGGAAGTAGCAGGGCACGGCGAGCGCGGCGAGCAGTTGGAGCGCCAACAGGCCGAGCATCCCCGGGGTGTTGACCCACAGCAGCAGCTGCCCGTACGGGTCGGCACCGGCCGCCCAGAAGCCGAGCACGACGGCGGCTCCCAGCGCCGTCTGGGTGATCCCGGCGACGTAGGGGGAACGGTGGCGCGGGTGGATGCGCCCCAACGCCCGGGGCAGTACGCCCTCTTCGGCCAGCGCCAGCCCGTACCGGTTGATGGCGTTGTGGAAGGCGAGCAGCGAGGCGAGGACGCTGGTGATGATGAAGACGTGCATCAGGTCGGCCGCCCAGCCGCCGACGTATGTCGTGATGGCGGAGAAGAAGAGCCCGCCGGGGTCCGCGCCCGCGGCCTTGACGACCTCCGCGTCGCCGAAGGCCTGGATGACCACCCAGACGATGAACGCGTAGAAGAGACCGAGGAATCCGACGGCGACGTAGGTCGCGCGCGGCACCGTGCGCTCCGGGTCCCGCGCCTCACGCCGGTAGATGACGGTGGACTCGAAGCCGGTGAACGCGGCGAAGGCGAAGGCGAGGACCGCGGCGGTGCCGGGGACGAGGACATGGCCGGGCGTGAAGGCGGCGGCCGACAGCCCGTGCGCGCCACCCTTGACCAGCACACCGCCCGCGAGCAGGACGAGTATGCCGGTCTCGGCGACGAGCAGGACGCCCAGCAGTTTGGCGCCGAAGTCGATCGACCGGTAGCCGCCGTAGCCGATGACCAGCAGCCCGGCCAGCGAGATCGGCAGCCAGGGGACGCCGGTCCCGCAGAGGGCGCGCACGGTGTCCTGGGTGGCGGTGCCCAGCAGACCGTAGACGCCGATCTCCATGCCGTTGTAGCCGATGAGGGCGAGGAGTGCGGCGCCCACGCCGACCGGGCGGCCGAGGCCGCGGGTGATGTACGCGTAGAAGGCGCCGCCGTTGCGGACATGGCGGCTCATGGTCGTGAAACCGACGGCGAAGACGGCGAGCGTGATGCCGGCGAGGAGGTAGCCGACGGGGGCGCCGATCCCGCCGAGCAGGAGGGCGAGCGGGGCGACGCCCGCCATGACGGTGAGCGGGGCGGCGGCCGAGACGACGAAGAAGGCGATGTCGGCGGTGCCGAGGGAACCGGAGCGGAGGGTCGCCGTGGGGACCGGCGCTCTCTCCTCGGAGGTGGTGACGGGCATGGCGGGGGAAGCCCTCCTGGCGGCAAGCGGGGACGGGGGTTCCGGGCGTGCGGGATGGCCGGGCTCCAGAAACCTAAAGGCTTTCGGTTTGCGGCAATGTAGCCTCCCGAGGGGCATCCGGGAAGACCTTCAGAGGAGTGCAGATCATGGGACGGCCGCGCACACCACTCCTCGACCGCGAGCGCATCACCACGACGGCGCTCGAACTGGTCGACGAGCGGGGCGAGTTCAGCGTCCCGCAGATCGCCAAGCGGCTCGGCGTGCAGACCGGCTCGGTGTATCACCACGTGGACGGCCGGGACGGCATCGTGGAGCTGCTGCGGGAGCGGGTCACGTCCGCGATCGACACCCAGGCGCTGGCACTGGCCCCTTGGGACGCGGCGCTGGCGGCCTGGGCCCGCTCCTACCGCGAGGCGTTCGCCGCCCACCCGAAGGCGATCCCGCTCCTGATGACATCACCCGTACGAGCGCCCCGCGTCCTGGAGCACTACGAGCGCGCGGTCACCCTCCTGCTGGACGCGGGCTTCGCCCTGCCCGACGTGATGCCCCTGATCATGGCCTTGGAGAACCTGGTCCTCGGCTCGGCCCTGGACCTCGCGGCCCCCGAGATCATGTGGGAACTCCCCGACGAGACCACGACACCGCGCCTCGCCGAGGCCCTGGACGCGGTGGGCGAGGGCCGCGCGGACCGGGCCTTCGAGCTGGCGCTGGAGGGATTCCTGACCCACGCGAGAGCCTTGCAGGCGGGCTGAGCCGACGATCACAGGCGCCGAGCCGGCGCCTGGAGACGGCCCGAGGCCGACGCTAGGAGACGCCGGCGATCGCACGTGCCCGAGCCGGCGCCTGCCGGCGGACTGGGCCGACGCCTGCGGGCGGACTGACCCGACGCCTGCGGGCGGCATGAGGCGCCATGAGGCGACGCCCACAGGCGTCGAGCCGGCGTGTACGGGCGATCCGGGGCGACGTCTACGGGCGGTCCGCGGCGACGGCTGCTGGCGATGCGAGGCGACGGCTGCGGGCGGCCCGAAGCGACGGCTACGGGCGGGCGGCCCGAGGCGACGGTGGGGCGGTGGCGAGCCGGCGATCGCACGCGTCCGAGCCGGCGCCGGTCGGCGGTCTGGGGCGGTTGTTCGTGAGGGGCCCGGGTCAGCGCTCCTCCTGGGCCACGTCCCCCAGCGCGCCCAGCAGCCCGCGCAACGCGGGCTGTTCCGGAGCCGACTCCCGTACGGCCGCGTAGATGGCCCGCACGGGCTCGGGGGCCCGCACCTTCCGTACCACCACGTCGGGATGCCGGCCCCCCAGGCCGAGACGGGGAATCAGACTCACGCCCAAACCCGCCGCCACGAACCCCTGAGCCGTGACGTAGTCCTCGCTCTGCACCACGAAATCGGGCCGGAACCCGGCCGCCGCGCAGGCGTCGAGCTGAGCGGCAAGACAGGGCCCGGGCCACTCGCTCCCCACCCATGGCTCCTCCGCGAGGTCGACGAGATCGAGCACCCGCTTCCGCACCAGCCGATGCCCCTTGGGCAGGACGACGCGATACGGATCGTCGAGAAGATGCACGAGCCGTACGCCTTCGACGGCCGAGCCGCCCGGCAACCGCACGACGAGCGCCAGATCGGCCCGCCCCTCCTTGACCTCGGGCAGTGGATCCTCGGGGTCGATGAGCTTCAACTCGACCTCTACCCCAGGGTGTTCGGCCCGGAACCGGGCGATGGCCGGTGCCACCAGCGACGCCCCCGCCGTGGCGAAGTACCGCACGGCGAGCCGCCCCGTACGCCCGGACAGCAGATCGGCGAGAGCGGTCTCGGCCTCGACGACCTGCCGCCCGATGACATCGGCGTACTCGGTCAGCAACAGCCCCGCCGCGGTGGGCCGCACCCCGCGCCCGACCCGCTCCAGCAGGGCGGCCCCCGCCTCCCGCTCCAGAGCGGCGATCTGCTGGCTGACGGCGGACGGCGTGTACCCGAGATCCGCCGCGGCCCCGGTGACCGATCCGCACCCCACGACAGCCCGCAGAACCTGCATACGCCGCACATCAAGCATGTAGCCCAGCTTAACAGTGCATGCAGCACTCTTCACTTGTCCTCAAACCACTCTTCAGGGACCGTAGTGCCATGCCGCGCCCCCTCCTCTCCTCCCTTCGTATGGCCGCCCTGGCGCTCCTCTGGGGCTCGGGCTTCCTGTGGATCAAACTGGCCCTGAACCACGGCCTGTCCCCGGCCCACATCACCGTCACCCGCTGCGTCCTGGGCACCGCGGTCCTCGCCGTCCTGGCCCGCTCGGCGGGCCAGCGCCTCCCCCGCTCCCGCGCGCTCTGGCGCCACCTCGCCGTCGCGGCCCTCTTCTGCAACGCCGTCCCGTTCGCGCTCTTCGCCCTGGGCGAGCGGACGGTCGACTCGGGCATCGCGGGCGTCCTGAACGCGACGACCCCCCTGTGGTCCCTCCTCATCGGGGTCCTCCTGGGCACCGACCGCGCCCTGCACCCGCTCCGCCTGACCGGCCTCCTTCTGGGCTTCGCCGGCGTCCTGCTGATCTTCGCCCCCTGGCACCACTCGCATCTCGTCGGCTGGGGCGCCCTGGCCCTGCTGGCCGCCGCGGCGAGTTACGCGATCGCCTTCGCCTACATGGCCCGCCACCTCACCACCCACGGCGCCCCGCTGGCGGTCTCCGCCGCCCAACTCCTCACGGCCACCGCCTGGAGCACCCTGGCCCTCCCCACCGCGGGCCCCCTCCGCGACACGGACGCCACCGCCCTCCTGGCCGTCACCGTCCTCGGCGTCTTCGCCACGGGCGTCACCTTCTACCTCAACTACCGCATGATCGCGGACGAGGGCCCCACCAGCGCGGCCACGGTCGGCTACCTCCTCCCGGTGGTCTCCGTAGCCCTGGGCGCCCTCGTACTGGACGAGAAGATCGGCCTGCGCGTCATCGCGGGCATGGCCGTCGTCCTGGCCGGGGTGGGACTCACCCGCAAGCGCCACAACCCGCGGCCGCCGGCCCACCACCCGGCAGACAGCGCACCCGCACAGGCAGCCGCGCCCGCACCCTGACCCTGGCCCTGGCCCTGGCCCTGGCCGTGGCCCTGGCCCTGGCCCTGGCCCTGGCCGTGGCCGTGGCCCTGGCCCTGGCCCGCACCCACACCCGCACCCGCACCCGCACCCGCACCCGCACGAAGACCCCCGCGGACGCCCGGAGGGCACCCGCACGAAGGTCCCCGCGGACGCCCGGAGGGCCTAGGCCCCGTAGAACAGCTCCTCCACGACGGCCCGAGCCCGCCGAGTGGTCCGCCGATAGTCGTCGAGCAACTCCCCGACGTGCCCCGGCCCGTACCCCAAGTAGCGCCCCACGGCGGCGAGTTCCCGCGCGCCCGACGGGAAGGTGTCCCCGGCGCGCCCCCGTACCAGCATCACCGCGTTCCGCACCCGCGTGGCCAGTACCCACGCCTCGTCCAGCGTCGCCGCGTCCTCCGTGGAGATGAGCTCCGCCGCACACGCGGCGGCGAGCGCCTCCCGCGTACGTGTCGTCCGCAGCCCCGGCTCCACCCAGCCGTGCCGCAGTTGCAGCAGCTGCACGGTCCACTCGACGTCGGACAAGCCACCCCGCCCGAGCTTGGTGTGCAAGGTGGGGTCCGCCCCGCGCGGCATCCGCTCCGTCTCCATCCGGGCCTTCAGCCGCCGGATCTCCCGGACCGCGTCCTCGCCGAGCCCCTCCGCCGGATACCGCAGCGGATCGACCAGCTCGATGAACCGACCCCCCAGGTCCGCGTCCCCCGCGACGAATTCGGCCCGCAGCAGCGCCTGCGACTCCCACACCAGCGACCAGCGCCGGTAGTACGCCTCGTACGACTTCAAGGTCCGTACGAGCGGCCCCGACTTGCCCTCGGGCCGCAGGTCCGCGTCGATCAGCAGCGGCGGGTCGGCGCTCGGGATCTGCAACAGCCGCCGCATCTCGGACACCACGGCGTTCGCCGCCTGGGACGCCTCCCGCTCCGCCACGCCCTCCCGGGGCTCGTGCACGAACAGCACGTCGGCGTCGGACCCGTAGCCGAGCTCGTGGCCCCCGAACCGCCCCATCCCGATGACGGCGAACCGGGTGGGCAGCGTCTCCCCCCATCCGTCCCGCACCACGGCCCGCAGCGTCCCCGCGAGCGTCGCCGCCGTCAGGTCGGACACCGCGCCGCCGACCAGATCCACCAGGGCCCCCTGGTCGGCGACGGCCGGGGTCTCCTCCGTCCCGTAGGAGGCGACGATGTCCGCCGCGGCCGTGCGGAACAGCTCGCGCCGTCGCACCCCGCGTGCGGCGGTGACCGCCTGTTCGCCCCCGGCGGCCCGTCCCACCCCCGCGAGGATCTCCTGCTCCAGGTGGGCGCGAGGACGCGGTTCGAGCCCGCCGCCGTCCCCGTCCCCGAGCAGCGCCACCGCCTCCGGCGCACGCATCAGCAGATCGGGGGCGAGCCGCCCCGCCGAGAGGACCCGCGCGAGGTTCTCGGCCGCGGCGCCTTCGTCCCTCAACAGCCGCAGATACCAAGGGGTTTTGCCCAGCGCGTCGGACACTTTGCGGAAGTTGAGCAGGCCCGCGTCGGGGTCGGCGGAGTCGGCGAACCACCCCAACAGCACGGGCAGCAGCGTCCGTTGGATGGCGGCCTTGCGCGTGACCCCGGACGCGAGCGCCTCCAGGTGCCGCAGCGCCGCGGCCGGATCGGCGTAGCCGAGTGCGACGAGCCGCTCCCGCGCCGCGTCGGCGCTCAAACGGCTCTCGCCGGGGGCGAGTTGGGCGACGGCGTCGAGCAGCGGACGATAGAAGAGCTTCTCGTGCAGCCGCCGCACCACAGCCGCATGCCGCTTCCACTCACGGTTCAACGCGGCGACGGGGTCGGACCGCAACCCGAGCGACCGCCCGATGCGCCGCAGATCGGCGTCGCCCTCCGGCACCAGGTGCGTACGCCGCAGCCGGTAGAGCTGTATCCGGTGCTCCATGGACCGCAGGAACCGGTACGCCTCGTCGAGCTGCACGGCGTCGGCGCGCCCCACGTACCCACCGGCGGCCAGCGCCTTCAGGGCGTCCAGCGTGGTGCCACTGCGCAGCGACGTGTCGGCCCGCCCGTGCACCAACTGCAGCAGTTGCACGGCGAATTCGACGTCCCGCAGGCCGCCCGGGCCGAGCTTCAGCTCCCGCTCGATCTCGGCGGCCGGGATGTTCTCCACGACCCTGCGCCGCATCTTCTGCACATCGGCGACGAAGTTCTCGCGCTCGGCGGCATGCCACACCAGCGGGGCCAGCGTGGCGACGTAGTCCTCGCCCAGTTCGAGGTCGCCGGCCACCGGCCGCGCCTTCAGCAGCGCCTGGAACTCCCAGGTCTTGGCCCACCGCTGGTAGTAGGCGAGATGGCTGCTGAGCGTCCGCACCAGCGGACCGTTGCGCCCCTCGGGCCGCAGATTGGCGTCGACGGGCCAGATGCTGCCCTCGACGGTCGTCTCGGAGCAGATCCGCATCAGGTGCGAGGCCAGCCGGGAAGCGGCCTGGACGGCCTTTCGCTCGTCGGCCCCCTCGACCGCCTCCGCCACGAAGATCACGTCGACGTCGGACACGTAATTGAGCTCGTGGCCCCCGCACTTGCCCATCGCGATGACCGCGAGCCGGCACTGCGCGGCGTCGTCGGGCGCGGCGCCGCGGGCTATGGCGAGCGCGGCGCGCAGGGTCGCGGTGGCGAGGTCGGCGAGCTCGGCGGCGGTCTGCGCGAGGTCGGTGGTGCCGCACACGTCGCGCGCCGCGATGGACAGCAGACAGCGCCGGTAGGCGACGCGCAGCGAGACCGGGTCGGCCGCCGCGGCGAGCCCCCGCTCGAACTCCGTCACCCCGGGATGGAGGTCCTGCGGCTCGTAGGTGACGAGCTCCTGCCAGTCGCTCGGGTGCCGGGCGAGATGGTCGGCCAGCGCGGCGGAGGCGCCGAGGACGCCGAGCAGCCGGTCGCGCAGCGGCTTCGCCGCGATGAGCGTGTCGAGCAGTTCCCGCTGGGCCGTGTGGCCGTCCTGTGCCTCGACGAGCCGGACGAGGCCGCTCAGCGCCAGATCCGGGTCGGCGGTCGCGCCCAGCGCGTCCAGGAGCACCGGATCGGTCCGTACGGGCGCCAGCTCAGCGCTCTCCAGGAGGCGCTCGGCGGCGGAGGGATCGGTGAAGCCGTGCCGCAGCAACCGCGAAAAGGTAGTGCTCCTGCGCCCCGGCGCCGTCATCCTCGGCCCTCCTGTCGGATCAAGGTCGTACCAGCCCGAGCCTAACCTCAGAGCTCTCGGGAAGCGCCGGGCTGTGCGCCGTGACGGGGACCGATGAGTTCCGCCGGTGTGCGCGGTCTGCTCTCCGGCGGGACCATGTCGAGGCAGGAGGAAGCCATGCCGGACACACAGCCACAGACCGAGCTCGACCCGCGGTACGGCAGCACGGGCGCGACCGCGACTCCCTGGCCCGAGGCCTTGGCGCGACTGGCCGCGGCCGAGCTGTACTGGCTGTCGTCCGTACGGCCGGACGGACGGCCCCATGTGACGCCGCTGCTCGCCGTCTGGCGGGACGGGACGCTGTACTTCACCACGGGAGCCCAGGAGCGCAAGGCGCTCAATCTCGCCGGGAACCCCCAGGTCGTCCTCACCACGGGCACCAACACCTGGGCCGAGGGCTATGACCTGGTGGTCGAGGGAGAGGCGGTCCGCGTCACGGACCGGACGCGGCTGCGCGGGCTGGCCGAGGCGTGGGAGGAGAAGTACGGCGCGGAGTGGCATTTCGAGGTGCGGGAGGACGGGGCGTTCCAGGGAGCCGGCGGCCCCTCACTCGTCTTCGGCGTGGCGCCGCGCACCGCTTTCGGCTTTGGTAAGGGTGAGCCGTTCAGCCAGACGCGCTGGCGGTTCGAGTGACCCCGTGACGTACGACCCGTGACGTACGACCGTGGCGTACGGCCCGTGACGTACGACCCGTGACCTACGGCGCGTCACGTACGACCAGTCAATGTGGCAAGCGACGCACGGCGAGGGAGCCGTTTCGTGGACATGACGCTCGAAGTGATCGTGGTGCCGGTCTCCGACGTGGACCGGGCCAAGGCGTTCTATCAGGACAAGGTCGGCTTCCAGGTCGACTTCGACGGCGAGGTGATGCCCGGGGCGCGCGTGGTGCAGCTGACACCGCCCGGCTCGGGCTGTTCGATCGCGCTGACCTCGGGGCTGCCGATTCCCACCGGGACTCCGCGGCCGGGCACGTACCACGGGCTCCAGCTGGTCGTCGCGGACGCGAAGGCGGCGTACGAGGAGCTGACCGGCCGGGGGCTGGACGTCAGCGAGCCGCAGGTGTTCTCGCCGCAGGACGGCGGCACGTTCCTGTACTTCTCGGATCCCGACGGAAACGGGTGGGCGATCCAGGAGTACCGGCAGCGTGCGACGCGGCCGCTGCACCGGCTGCTGAGCGAACAGGGCGCGGAGCAGCGGTAGTTCATGTGCGGCGGGAGTCTGCCGCGGTAGGAGTGCCGCCACGGCAGGAGTTCTGCCGCAGCGGTGCTTCCGCCACGGCGGTAATTGATGCGCGGCGGGGATCCCGCCACTGCAGCAATGGTGCCGCGGCAGCAGTTCACCCGGATTTCATCCGGCGGGTTGGGCGGCTTGGGGCAGGGGAATGTTGGCGTGTGCATGCTCTGTCCGCACCGCCACCGTCGCCTCTCCCCCCCACCGGAGGTCTGAAGTGTCCGGCAGAACCGTGTACCGCCGCAGTCGTGCCGTCGTAGCATCCGCCCTCGCCTTCACCGCGGCCGCGGTCGGCGTGTGGAGCGGGTTCGGGGGCTCGTCCCCGGCGCACGCCGCCGCCGCGGTCCCGACCCCGGACCACGTCGTCGTCGTGGTCTTCGAGAACCACGCGTACAGCCAGGTGATCGGCTCCTCCAGCGCCCCGTACATCAACTCGCTCAAGACCGGGGGCGCCAGTCTGTCCCAGTCGTACGCCGAGACACACCCGAGCCAGCCCAACTACTTCGCCCTGTTCTCCGGCTCCACCCAGGGGATCACGGACGACAGCTGCTACACGCCCGGCTTCTCCTCCGCCCCGAACCTCGCCTCCGAGCTGATCGCGGCGGGCAAGACGTGGGCGAGCTACAACGAGACGCTGCCCAGCCAGGGCTCCACGACGTGCAGCAGCGGCAACTACGCGCGCAAGCACAACCCGTGGTTCGGCTTCAGCAACGTACCGACGTCCAGCGCCAAGACCTTCACGCAGTTCCCGACGGACTACACGACGCTTCCGCAGGTCTCCTTCGTCGTCCCGAACCTGTGCAGCGACATGCACGACTGCTCGGTGTCGACCGGTGACACCTGGCTGAAGAACAACCTGGGCGCGTACGCGACCTGGGCCAAGACCCACAACAGCCTGCTCGCCGTCACCTTCGACGAGGACAACCGGCTGTCCGGCAACCGCATCCCGACGGTGCTCTACGGCCAGCAGGTGACGGCCGGCTCCTCGTCGTCCACCACCTACAACCACTACGACCTGCTGCGCACCCTGGAGGACATGCACGGCCTCCCGCACGCGGGCAACGCCGCCTCCGGCAAGGACATCACCGGCATCTGGACGTCCTGAGATGTACGTGGCGGACAGCCGCGCCAGTACGCCGGACACTCCGGCGACGGCGGCAGCGTCCGCGGAAGGCGCCGCCCGGCCCCGTGCCGGGCGGCGCCGTGCCGCGGTCGCGCCCACCGTGCTGGCGCTCGGCGCGGTCAGTCTGATCACCGACGTCTCCTCGGAGATGGTGACGGCGGTGCTGCCCCTGTACCTGGTGACCGGCCTCGGCCTGTCCCCGCTGGGCTTCGGACTCCTCGACGGCATCTACAACGGCTTCTCGGCGCTGGTGCGCCTGGTCGGCGGGCACCTGGCCGACCGGGGCGGCGGCCGCCACAAGTGGGTGGCGGGCTTCGGCTACGGCCTCTCGGCGGCCTGCAAGCCCCTGCTGCTGGTCGCCCAGACCCTGACCCCCATCGGCCTGATCCTGGCCGCCGACCGCACCGGCAAGGGCCTGCGCACGGCTCCGCGCGACGCGCTGATCTCCCTGTCGAGCACGCCGGAGACCCGCGGCCGCGCCTTCGGCGTGCACCGTGCCATGGACACGGCGGGCGCGCTGGTCGGCCCCCTCGTGGCCTTCCTGATCCTGCGGGAGACGGTCGACGGGTACGACGCGGTGTTCACGGTGAGCTTCTGCGTGGCGGTCGTGGGTGTCCTGGTGCTGGTGCTCTTCGTACCGGGCGGCTCCCGCACGAAGACCGACGAGGCTGTGCGGGCCGCGGGGGCTGTGAGAGCCACAGGGGCCACGGGGACTGTGGGAGCCACGGGGACTGTGGGAGCCGCGGGAGCTCCGGGAGCTCCGGGGACCATCGGGGCCACCCCCGAGAACGGGACCGGGCCCATCGCCCCCGGCAAGGCAGCCGCTCCCCGCCCCACCCTCCGCGCCGCCCTCGCCCTCCTGCACCGGCGCGATCTGCGCCGTATCACCCTCTGTGCCCTGCTCCTCGGCCTCGCGACGGTCAGCGACTCCTTCGTCTACCTGCTGCTCCAGCGGCGCCTCGGCGTACCCGACCGCTGGTTCGCGCTGCTGCCGCTCGGCACGGCGGCGGCCTTCCTGCTGCTGGCCGTCCCGCTCGGGCGGCTCGCGGACCGGATCGGCCGCTGGCGGGTGTTCCTGGCGGGCCACGGCGCGCTGCTCCTCGCGTACGGCCTGCTGCTCTCCTCCTGGCACGGGACGGCCCTGCCGTACGCCGTGCTCCTCCTGCACGGCGGCTTCTACGCGGCGACGGACGGGGTGCTGATGGCCGCGGCCTCGGACAGCGTGCCCGAGGAGCTGCGCTCGTCGGGTCTCGCGCTGGTCCAGACGGGTCAGGCGCTGGCCCGTTTCGCCTGCTCGCTCTCCTTCGGCGCGGCCTGGACGGCGTGGGGCGACCGTACGGCGCTCACGGCGTCGGCCGTGACACTGGCGCTCTGCGCCCTGTTCGCCCTCCGGCTCCGCCCCGCCTCTTCGAAAGGCCTCGCATGACCCTGCGTACCCGCGTCCTGGTCCTGGTCTCGGCGCTGATCGTGCTGGCCGGCGTGGCCACGGCGTCCGTGCTGCACGCCTCGGCCCGCGCGGACCGCAGGAACCACGCCCAGCCGGGCGGCCCGAAGATCACCGCGGGGACGGTCTCGCTGACCGACCCCCGCCGGATGGTGTTCCGCAACATGGCGTGGGGCCCGCACCGCGACGAGCTGACGACGGTCCCGGCGTCCGACCCGTCCGGCCCGCGCACGGCGTCGAAGGTCAAGTGCCTGCGCTTCTACGCCGCTTCGGGCACCGGCGTCTGCCTCCAGGCCGTGCACGGCGCGGTCCAGGACACCTACCGTGCCGTCGTCCTCGACGCGCAGCTGCGCGAGACGGCCCGCTACGACGTCCCCGGCATCCCGTCCCGCGCCCGCGTCTCCCCCAGCGGCCGCTACGCCGCCTGGACGGCCTTCGTGGGCGGCGACTCGTACGCGGGCACGAACTTCTCGACGAGGACGGCGATCGTGGACACCCGCACGGGCCGGCTCACCCCGTCCCTGGAGGCCTTCCGCACCATCAAGGACGGCAGGACGTACCACGCGGCGGACGTGAACTTCTGGGGGGTCACCTTCGCCGCCGACGACCGCGCCTTCTACGCGACGATGGCCACGCGCGGCAAGACCTACCTGATCCGCGGTGACCTCCGCACCCGCACGGTCACCACCCTCCACACGAACGTCGAGTGCCCGTCCCTCTCCCCCGACGGCACTCGCATCGCGTTCAAGAAGCGGGTGAAGGGCCTCCCCGCGGACGCCCCCTGGCACCTGTACGTCCTCGACCTCCGCACCCTGCGCGAAACCCCCCTCGCCGAACCCCGCAGCGTCGACGACCAGGCGGTCTGGCGCGACGACCACACCCTCGTCTACGCCCTCCCCGGCGACTACGGAGCCGACCTCTACACCGTCCCGTCCAACGGCACGGGAAAGCCGCGACGCATCAGCACCGCGGCCGTGTCGCCCGCCTATCCCGGCTGAGCGGAACTGGGGGCCGCCGGTGAGACGCCGTGGGGCCGACGGTCAGTGACCGTCGGCCCCACCTGCCGTTCTCGCGGGAAACCCGCCCCGACCTGCGTCTACAGCACCGGCAAGTTCTTCCGCAGCTCGAAGGCGGTGACCTCGGAGCGGTACTCCTCCCACTCCTGCTTCTTGTTGCGCAGGAAGAAGTCGAAGACGTGCTCGCCGAGGGTTTCGGCGACGAGTTCGCTGCGCTGCATCAGGACCAGGGCCTCGCCGAGGTTCTGGGGCAGGGGCTCGATACCCATGGCGCGGCGCTCGGCGTCGGAGAGGGCCCAGACGTCGTCGTCGGCACCGGGCGGGAGCTCGTAGCCCTCCTCGATGCCCTTCAGGCCTGCGGCCAGCAGCAGCGCGTAGGCCAGGTACGGGTTCGCGCCCGAGTCGATGGAGCGGACCTCGACGCGCGCGGAGCCGGTCTTGCCCGGCTTGTACATCGGGACGCGGACGAGGGCGGAGCGGTTGTTGTGGCCCCAGCAGATGTACGAGGGTGCCTCGCCGCCGGCGCCCGCCGTGCGCTCCGAGCCGCCCCAGATGCGCTTGTAGGAGTTGACCCACTGGTTGGTGACGGCCGAGATCTCCGCCGCGTGCTTCAGCAGGCCCGCGATGAAGGAGCGGCCGACCTTGGAGAGCTGGTACTCCGAGCCGGACTCGTAGAAGGCGTTGCGGTCGCCCTCGAAGAGGGAGAGGTGGGTGTGCATGCCCGAGCCCGGGTACTCCGAGAACGGCTTCGGCATGAACGTGGCCTGCACACCCTGCTCCAGCGCGACCTGCTTCATGATCAGCCGGAAAGTCATGATGTTGTCGGCCGTGGAGAGCGCGTCGGCGTAGCGGAGGTCGATCTCCTGCTGGCCCGGGGCGCCCTCGTGGTGGGAGAACTCGACCGAGATGCCCATCGACTCCAGCATCGTGATGGCCTGGCGCCGGAAGTCCTGGCCGACGTTCTGCGGGGTGTGGTCGAAGTAGCCCGAGTTGTCGGCGGGGGTGGGCCGCGAGCCGTCCAGCGGGCGGTCCTTCAGCAGGAAGAACTCGATCTCCGGGTGGGTGTAGAAGGTGAAGCCCAGGTCGGAGGTCTTCGCGAGGGCGCGCTTGAGGACGTAGCGCGGGTCGGCGAAGGACGGGGAGCCGTCCGGCATCAGGATGTCGCAGAACATGCGGGCCGTGCCGGGTGCCTCCGCACGCCAGGGCAGAACCTGGAAGGTCGACGGATCCGGCTTGGCGATCATGTCGGACTCGTACACCCGGGCGAAGCCCTCGATGGCCGAGCCGTCGAAGCCGATGCCCTCGTCGAAGGCCTGTTCCAGCTCGGCCGGGGCCACGGCCACCGACTTGAGGAAGCCGAGTACGTCCGTGAACCACAGGCGTACGAACCGGATGTCCCGCTCCTCCAGTGTCCGGAGCACGAACTCCTGCTGCTTGTCCATCTTCCGCTTCCACCCATCCTTGCTGGTCAGGCCGCCTGCTCCCACGCTCGGGGACGATCGGGGCACCTGAGCATCCCACCACAACACCATTTCGTGCGCGTTGCGGACCTTGATCGCCCGGGCGACCGCGGTCTGAACGCCCCGCGTACGGCGGGTGTCCTGCTCGGACGCCCGGCCCGCCTGCGCGACCGACGCCCATCCTGCCGGGCGTCCGACGCCCGTCCCGCCTGCGCGTCCGATGCCCATCTTGCCTGCTCGGCCGTCTGTGCGTAATGGCCGGTTCTTTGCCGTGCCCCTCCCGGCATACCCCGCCCCCGTTCCCACTACGATCAGCGCAACCCGTCCTTCTCGTCCATACCGTCCGTCCCGTCCGTCCCATCCCCAAAGGACTCGCCATGGGCTCCGCCAAGAACAGCAGCAACGCCTCGCGCAAGGCGCGGATAGAGGAGATGCGCCGCGCAGAGCAGTCCCGCGAGCGTCGCAACCGGATCCTCGCGATCACGGCCAGTGCGGTCGTCGTCGCCGGTCTCGTCGTGGGCGGTGTCGTCCTCGTGAAGTCGCAGTCCGACTCCGGCAAGGACACGGCGAGCGACTCGAAGGGGGCCTCGGGGCACTTCGTCACCGGCGCGGACGGCGTGAAGACCTGGAAGGGCACGCTGTCGCGCAACCACGTCACCAAGACCGTGAAGTACCCGATGGAGCCCCCGGTCGGCGGTGACCACAACCAGGTGTGGATGAACTGCAACGGCGACGTCTACACCAAGGCGATCAACAACATGAACGCCGTGCACTCGCTGGAGCACGGCGCGGTCTGGGTGACGTACAACAGCAAGGCCTCGGACGCCGACGTCAAGGCGCTCGCGGCGAAGGTCAAGAAGACCCCGTACACGCTGATGAGCCCGGTCGAGGACCAGAAGGACCCGATCATGCTCAACGCCTGGGGCAAGCAGCGCACGGTGACGGGCGCGAGCGACCCGAACGTCGACAAGTTCTTCTCGGAGTTCGTCCAGGGCAAGCAGACGCCCGAGCCGGGCGCCGCCTGCACCAACGGTCTGTCCCAGTGAGGCACGTCGGGTGGGTCGCGGGGGCCGCGGCGGCCGTCCTCGTCGCGGCCGGGGCGATCACCTACGCGGTCGCCGAGGACGGCGGCTCCGCCCCGAAGACGCCGGCCGCCGGCTCCGCCGACGCGGGCTTCGCGCGGGACATGGCGGTCCACCACCAGCAGGCCGTCGAGATGTCGTACATCGTGCGCGACCGCACCAAGGACGTCGAGGTACGGCGGCTCGCGTACGACATCGCGCAGACGCAGGCCAACCAGCGCGGCATGCTGCTCGGCTGGCTCGACCTGTGGGAGCTGCCGAAGGTGTCCTCGGACGCGCCGATGACCTGGATGGGCATGGGTGACATGGCCTCCGGCAAGGACGGCTCGCTGATGCCCGGCATGGCCACCAACACCGAGATGAAGAAGCTCAACACGCTGAGCGGCAAGCAGGCCGAGATCTTCTATCTCCAGCTGATGACCGACCACCACAAGGGCGGCATCCACATGGCCGAGGGCTGTGTCGAGAAGTGCACGGTCGGCGTGGAGAAGAAACTCGCGCAGGGCATGGTCGACGCACAGCAGTCGGAGATCAAGCTGATGGCCGACATGCTGAAGGAGCGGGGCGCGAAGGCGCGCGACTAGGGCCTGTCCGGCGGAATATGCCGGAGGCGCCAGGGCCTGTCCGTCGGACAGCCCTGGCGACCGGATGCAGGGAACGGGTGCGGGAAACGGGTGCGGAACGGGTCCGGGGCGGCGCCCCGGACCCGTTCACCCCCCTCTGCCGCCGGATGGTCAACTGCGCCAGTCGGTACCGCACTTCAGGTCCGCGCCCGTCGGTACGAGTCGTTCCACGGAGCCGGGCCGTCCCTGGGTGACGGCGAGCTGGGCCCGGTCCAGGTAGCCGATGAAGAGCTGGGTGTGTGCGGGCATGGCCGCGGGGTCGTAGAGGAAGACGACGGTGCCGTCGTCCCGGCGTTCCCGCTTCACCACTTCCTCGACCCCCGCTCCCGAACCGTGCTCGTCCACCTGCGTGTGGTCGTCCGGCCCCTTGCAGAACACCCCGGTCTTCACGAGGACGGGGAATCCCGCCGCGCGCAGCGCCTTCTGGAGTCCCGCCGGGTCCTTGAAGTACTGCTCCTTGGTCCAGGTCACCGCGACCGTGCCGTCCGACCGCTTGGCGACGGTGAACGCGACGGGCTCCGCGCCCCCGCCCGCCGGCGGGGCGGTCGACGGGTGGCCGTAGCCCGGCACGCCGAGGGCGAGACCCGCGGCCGCCGTGACGCCGACCGCCGCCACGGCCACCCGCCTGCGCCGCCGCCGGACCGCGCGCCCCTCGGCCACGATCCGCTCGACGGGCACCGGCATGGTGACATCGTCGAGGGATCCCTTCAGGGCATCCAGTACGTCCCTGTCGTCGTCGATTCCATTCATGATCCTACCTCCGGGATGTCGAGGGTGACGAGGTTGCCGCGCAGCGTCGAGACGGCCCGGGCCAGATGGGCGGTGACGGTCCCCGGGGCGATCCCGAGCGTCTTCGCCGTGGTCGCGGTGTCGAGGTCGAGGAAGACCCGCAGGGCGATCACCTCCCGCTGCCTCAGGGGCAGTTGGCGCAGTACGGCCAGCAGCGCGGGGTCGAGCCCCGGTCCACCGGACAGCGTGGCCCCGGCGTCCTGGCCGTCGCCGAGCGCGGCCTCGTAGCCGTCGCCGAGCGCGACCTCGTACCGACGCCGACGCCACCACGAGATCCGGGTGTTGAGCGCCGTCCGTACGATCCACGCGCGCGGGGCGGGATGCCGCCGCACCCGGGGCCAGGCGGCCCAGGCCCGGGCGAACGCCTCGGCGACGAGGTCCTCGGCCAGCTGCCGGTCGCCCACCGCGGCGAGGACCGCGCGCAGGCAGACGTCCCGGCCGCACCGGTAGAACTCTTCGAACTCCAGCTGCTTCACACCCCCAACACGCCGTGGGGACTCGATCCGCTTACGGAAGACGGGGACCTCTTTACAGGAACCCTTGAAGGAGGACAGGGAAAACCCTCGATTGTAGGCAAGGGGGCCTTCCAAACCATCCCAAACGACAGCCAATCGCGGCCACTTGGGGTTTCCTTGGGTTTTTCATTCCCCTGGCATGAACGGTTCATCGAAAGAGTGGCCCCCATCTGTGATCCATTCCCCGGGCCCTGCTGGGGCACGGGGGTTCCACGCGGATCGCCGACCGACCACTACATGCGACGAACCGCATCGCAGGGGGTTCTATGAGATCCAACCGCGCCATAGCGCGCGCCGGAGTGGGTATGGCTGCGACACTGCCGCTGCTCGCCGGTGCGCTGGCGCTCGGCATACCCGCGGCCCAGGCCGCGGACGGCCCGAGCCGGGACACCCTCGTGGGCACCAAACCCGCGTGGGCCACGGCCAAGGCGGACAAGGGAGCCGCGTCCGACAGCTCCCAGGTCTCGGCCCGGGTCTACCTCGCCGGCCGGGACGCCACCGGTCTGGCCGCGTACGCCAAGGCCGTGTCCGACCCGAACTCGGCCTCGTACGGCAAGTACCTGAGCGCCAAGAAGGCGCAGCAGCAGTTCGGCGCCACCAAGGCGCAGGTCGCCGCGGTGAAGTCGTGGCTGAAGTCGGCGGGCCTGACGGTCACCGGCACCGCGCAGCACTACGTCTCCGTGACCGGTGACGTCGCCGCCGCCGAGAAGGCGTTCGGCACCCAGCTGCACAACTACACCAAGGGCAAGAAGACCTACCGGGCGCCGTCGAAGACGGCCTCCGCGCCGGCCGCCCTGAACGGCGCCGTCCTGACCGTCACCGGCCTGGACAACGCCCCGCACAAGGCGACGCACAGCGACCAACTGCCGCCTCCGGACGCGGTGTTCAAGAACTCCGGGCCGTTCTCCTCGTATTACGGCTCGAACATCGCGAGCACCCTGCCGGACGCGTACGGCTCGAAGATCCCGTACGCGGTCAAGGGCTACACGGGCAAGCAGCTGCGTGCCGCCTATGGCGCGGGCACGCGCACCGGCAAGAACGTGCGGGTCGCCATCACCGACGCGTACGCCTCGCCGACCATCGCCTTCGACGCGCAGACCTATGCGGGCAAGCACGGTGACGCGGCGTACACCAGCGGTCAGCTGCGTCAGGTGCTGCCGAAGAACTACACGAAGACCGAGGAGTGCGGGGCGGCCGGCTGGTACGGCGAGGAGACCCTCGACGTCGAGGCCGTGCACGCGGTCGCGCCGGGCGCGAGCATCACCTACGTGGGTGCCGCCTCCTGCTACGACGACGATCTGCTCGACTCGCTCAACAAGATCGTCGACGGGCACCTGGCCGACATCGTCTCCAACTCGTGGGGCGACATCGAGGCCAACCAGACGCCGGACCTCGCGGCCGCCTACGACCAGACGTTCCAGTTCGGCGCGGTCGAGGGCATCGGCTTCTACTTCTCCTCCGGCGACAACGGCGACGAGGTCGCCAACACCGGTACGAAGCAGGTCGACACCCCCGCCAACTCGGCGTGGGTGACGGCGGTCGGCGGTACCTCGCTGGCGGTCGGCAAGGGCGACAAGTACCTGTGGGAGACCGGCTGGGGCACCGAGAAGGCTTCGCTGTCCGCGGACGGCAAGAGCTGGACCGGGTTCCCGGGCGCGTTCACCTCGGGTGCGGGCGGTGGCACCAGCAAGACCGTGGCGGAGCCCTTCTACCAGAAGGGTGTCGTCCCGAACGCGCTCGCCACGGCCAACAGCGCCGCCGGCAACCGTGTCGTTCCTGACATCTCGGCGATCGCCGACCCCAACACCGGTTTCAAGGTCGGCCAGACGCAGACCTTCCCGGACGGGACGGAGCAGTACAGCGAGTACCGGATCGGCGGCACCTCGCTGGCCGCGCCGGTGATCGCGGCCGTCCAGGCGCTCGCCCAGGAGGCGCGCGGCGGCAAGGCGATCGGCTTCGCCAACCCCGCCATCTACGCCAAGTACGGCTCGAAGGCGTACCACGACGTCACGGACAACCCCACGGGGTCCGGGCTCGGGGTCGCGCGCGTCGACTTCGTCAACGGTTTCGACGCGACGGGCGGTCTGGCGACCTCCGTCCGCAGCCTCGGCAAGGACAGCTCGCTCCAGGCCGTGAAGGGCTACGACGACGTCACCGGCGTGGGTTCCCCCGCCCCGGGCTACGTCGACTCGTACAGTCGTCACTGACGCCCCGTCACAACGGTTACGCCCGCCCCTCGTTGGTTGAGGGGCGGGCGTATCCATGTCCGGTGCCGGGTGTGGGTTTTCGCCCCCGCCGCCCCTGCCCGTCCCGTACCGGGGGGGGGGGGGGGCCCCCCCCCCCCCCCCCCCCCGGCGGGCGGCGGGCCAACAAAAACAGCCGGGGTCCACCTACCGCCCCCCGGTATATCTGGTGGGA
>NZ_JBHVWZ010000039.1:0-83561 GCF_042881985.1 Streptomyces sp. NPDC058246
GCGGTCGGGTGCCGCGCCGGCCGTGCCGGGCGACGGCCTCAGGCGTCCGTGCGTACGAGGCGGTAGGCGGCGCCCGCCAGCGCGAGCGCGGTCCAGCCGAGGAAGACCAGGAGCCCGGCGGTGGGCGACAGGGTCGTCGAGTCGTGGGTCAGCGCGAACATCGACTCGCCCGCGGTGCTGGGCAGGTACGGGCTGATGTCGTCCTGCCACGAGGTGGGCAGCAGCGAGATCAGCCCGGGGATCAGCATCAGCGAGGCGACCAGGACCGAGATGCCGCCGGCGACCGAGCGGAGCAGCGCGCCCAGGGCGGTGCCGATCACGCCGACCAGGCCGAGGTAGAGACCGGCGCCCAGCAGGCTGCGTACGACACCGGAGTCGGAGAGCGTGAGAGCCGCGGGCGTGCCGGAGACGATGCCGCTGGTGATCACGAACGCGACGAAGACGCCGAGGGTGGCGACGACCAGGGCGACCACGCCGAATACCGCCGACTTGGACCACAGGACCGGCAGGCGGCGCGGGACGGCGGCCAGCGTGGAGCGGATCATGCCGGTGGAGTACTCGCCGGCGGTGACCAGCACGCCCAGGACGCCGAGGGCCAGCTGCGCGAAGTTCGTGCCGAACACGGAGAGGCTGAGCGCCGTGGCGTCGGCGTCGTCCGGGCGCAGCGGCTGCCCGGAGTTGAGCTGGGACTTGTAGTGCGCGGCGGCGATCACGCCGAACGCGATCAGGAACAGCAGGCCGAGGCCCAGGGTGATCCAGGTGGAGCGCAGGGACCACAGCTTGGCCCACTCGGAGCGCAGGACCCGGCGCCCGGTGACCTTGTACGGCGGACGCGCCTTCTCCACGGGGGTGGGCGTGGAGCTGTCGGTCACGGTCATGGTGGTGCTCATGCCGCCCTCCCGGTGGTCTCGACGGTGGCGGTGGCGTGGTACTCGACGGCGTCGCGGGTCAGGTCCATGAACGCCTGCTCCAGGGAGACGGCCTTGGAGCTGAGCTCGAACAGCGGGATGCCGTGCTCGGCGGCCTTGAGGCCGATGGCCCGCGCGGACAGGCCGGTCACCTGCAGTTCCTCGGCGCCGACCGCACCGGTGATCTCGACGCCGGGGCCGGCCAGGACCTCGCGCAGGCGGGCGGGCTGGTCGGACGCCACGGTCACCGTGTCGCCACCGGCCGTGCGGATCAGGTCCTGCACGGTGGTGTCGGCCAGCAGCCGTCCGCGTCCGACGATGATCAGGTGGTCGGCGACCAGCGCCATCTCGCTCATCAGGTGGGAGGAGACGAAGACGGTACGGCCGTCCGCCGCGAGCCCGGTCAGCAGGTTGCGGATCCACAGCACGCCCTCGGGGTCGAGACCGTTGACCGGCTCGTCGAGCATGATGGTGGCCGGGTCGCCGAGGAGCGCGGCGGCGATGCCCAGCCGCTGGCCCATGCCGAGGGAGAAGGCGCCCGCGCGCTTCTTGGCGACGGACTGCAGTCCGGTCAGCTCGATGACCTCGTCGACCCGGCGGCGCGGGATGCCGTGCGTGTGGGCCTGCGCCATCAGGTGGTCGAACGCGGACCGTCCCGGGTGGATCGACTTGGCCTCCAGCAGCGCGCCGACCTCCTGCAGCGGCGCGGTGTGCTGGGCATAGTGCCTGCCGTTGACGGTCACGCTGCCGCTGGACGGCGCGTCGAGCCCGACGATCATGCGCATGGTGGTGGACTTGCCCGCGCCGTTCGGGCCCAGGAAGCCGGTGACCGTGCCGGGCTGGACGACGAAGTCGAGCTGGTCGACCGCCGTCTTCTCCCCGTACCGCTTCGTCAGCTGATGTGCCTCGATCATCGTTCGCTCTTCCCTCACGTTCGGGGGGCCGGAACCCGCTTGGCTTCCTCACCTGCAACGTTAGGAGCCCGCGCGCCGGGATCCGTGGTACCCGAGACGTGAATGAGGGGCGGCCGGTAGTACTCCAGTACCACCCGGCCCGGCCGCGACGGCGCGGCGGGAGAACGGACGAGTCGCCTCCTTTGCGGGCCGCCGCTAGGCCGGACGAGCCGGCTCCGCGGGGCCGCCGCTCAGCCGAACGAGGTAGCTCCGCGGGGCCGCCGCTCGGCCGAACGAGGTAGCTCCCGCGGAGGGCGCCGGTCCGCCGAGCGCCGTGTCCCCGCACGGCGGCCCCCCACCGAGCACCGCTGGGTCGGACGACCGCAGTGCTGTCCGGCCGGACCGTCGATCGCTAGACCGCCGGGGTGGCCGCCGCCCAGCCGGCCAGGAGCCGCAAGCGCTCCTCCGTCGGGGAGCCCGGCTCGGGCGTGTAGACCACCAGCGTCTGATCCCGCTCCCCGGACACCGTCAACGTCTCGTACGGCATGACGAGTTCACCCGCCACGGGGTGCGACATGCGTTTCGCCCCGTACGTCTTCTCCTTGACCTGGTGGTCCGCCCACAGTCTCCGGAAATCCTCGCTGCCCAGGGACAACTCGCCCACCAGTGTGGCCAGTTGCCTGTCCCGTGGATGGCTGCCGGCGTCCAGGCGGAGGTACGCGACCGTCTCCGCGGCCACCGCGGGCCAGTCCGGGTAGAGCTCGCGCGCCCTCGGGGAGAGGAACACGTGGCGCGGCATGTTCCGCTCCTTGGGCGGCATCCGCGAGAACCCGACGACGGCGTCACCGAGGGCGTTCCACGCGAGCACGTCCATGCGGCGGCCGAGCACGAACGCGGGGGCCTTGTCGATGGTGTCCAGAAGGAGACGCAGGCCGGGGCGGACCCTCTGGGTCGCGGGCCCGGCGGCGGACTTGCGGCGGGCGTTGGCGGCGGGCCGGGCCACCGTACGCAGATACTCCTGCTCGGTGTCGTCGAGGCGCAGCACGCGCCCGATGGCGTCGAGCACGGCATCCGAGACGGAGGGGCCGCGGCCCTGTTCGAGGCGGATGTAGTAGTCGACGCTGACGCCCGCGAGCTGGGCGACCTCCTCACGGCGCAGGCCCGGCACCCGCCGCCTGCCGTGCCCCGGCAGTCCGACCTCCTCGGGCTGGATGCGGGCGCGCCGGGAGCGCAGGAAGGCGCCGAGTTCCCCGTCCATGGATATGTCGTTGGCCATGCACCGGATCCTAGGCGCCGGGGCGGAGCCGATCCTGGTACTGCCGGACCCAGGAAAACGTCAGCCCTGGGTAAGGCCGACGGCCGGCCGCAGGGTGGTGTCCGTCGCCGGGAAACGCCCGGTGGCGACCACCGGACCACCACCGACCCAGGAGTCACCATGTCGTACGACACCCTCGCCGGCCGCACCGCTGTCGTCACCGGAGCCGCCAGCGGCATGGGCGAGGCCACCGCCCGGCTGCTCGCCTCGCACGGTGTGCGGGTGGCCCTGCTCGCCCGGCGGACCGAGCGCCTGACCGGGCTGGCGGCCGAGATCGAGGCGGCCGGCGGTCAGGCCCTCGCGGTTGCCGCCGACGTCACCGACCAGGCCTCGGTGGACGCGGCGGCGGCGCGGGTGCGCGCCGCGTACGGCGAGGTCGACCTGGTGGTCAACGCGGCGGGCGTGATGCTGCCGAACCCGATCAGCGACGGCCGGGCCGACGAGTGGCGCCGCATGCTGGACACGAACGTGGCCGGCGCGCTGCGCGTCATCCGTGCGTGGACGCCGGACCTGATCGCGGCGGCGCAGGCGGGCCGGACCGCGGACCTGGTGAACATCTCCTCGATCGGCGCGCACATCGCGTTCCCCAACTACGCGGTGTACGGAGCGACAAAGGCCGCGCTGACGTACCTCTCGCAGTCCCTGCGCACGGAGTTGGGCCCGCGTGACGTCCGCGTCACCAACATCGAGCCGGGCCTCACGGACACGGAGTTGGGCGGCCATATCGACAACGTGGAACTGGCCGGCCTGCTGGACGGCATGTTCGAGGCGCTGACCGGTCTGACGGCGGACGACATCGCGGACCTGATCGCCTACACGACCAGCCGCGCCCGCCATGTGAACCTGCGTCAGGCGATCGTGCTGCCGACCCGGCAGGCCTGAACGTCCCAGCACCCCGGCCGGTCGCCCGGCCGCACGCCGCCAACTGCGCGGCCACGATCGGCTTGCCGCCGTGACGAATCACGCGAAGTCGCCGCAGGCCACCGGAGACTGCGGGTAGCGGGCAGTAGGCGGCAGGGCGTTGGCCGCGGCCCGGGTCTGCGGTGGTGCGCACGTCGAGACCGGAACCGTGTGGGCGACGCGCGGACGGTCCCTCATTCAGCCGCGTCCCACCGGGTTTTGACGGCAGCCGTATCGGGCGGGACCTGCGCCACCTTGAGCGTTGACACGCGATTCACGAGACGCGCCGCCGCAGTTCTCGCATATATCAGGACAAAACGTGTGTTATTCGGTCATGCATACACATACGCGGCGCACCTTCCTCGGTGCCTCGATCGTGGCTGCCGGCTCGGGAGTCCTGGCTGCCTGTTCCGGGTCCGACACCCACCCCGGGACCGGCTCCCCCTCGGGGACCGACGCGCATTCCGGGCCCACGTCCCACTCGCGGACCGCCGCCCGCCCGGGGCCCGTCCCTCACTCGGGCCCCGGGGGTGAGGGCCACGGCGGCGGGGGCTTCGTCCCGAAGGGACCCAAGGGATACGTGAACCCGTCCGGCCCCGAGGTCGTCGCCGCAGAGAAGGAACGCGGGCCCGGGCCCCTGCGCAGGTTCATGCTCACGGCCATCGAGACCCCCCTCGACCTGGGCGGACGGACCGTCAGGTCATGGGCGTACGGCGACTCGCTGCCCGGCAGGGAGGTCCGGATCACCGCGGGCGACATCCTCGATCTCACGCTCGCCAACCACCTGCCCGTGGCGACGACGCTGCACTCGCACGGTGTCCGTATGCGCTGCGACATGGACGGGGTGCCCGGCCTCACCCAGCACTCCATCAGACCCGGCGCGGATTTCACCTACCGCTTCGCGGTGACGCACCCGGGGACGTACTGGCTGCATTCGCACTCGGGCATGCAGCTCGACCGCGGGCTCTACGCCCCGCTGATCGTCGAGGACCCCCGGGAGCCGTTGTCGTACGACAAGGAGTGGGTCGTCGTCCTGGACGACTGGGTGGACGGCGTGGAGGGCTCCACCCCGGACCGCGTGCTCGCGCAGTTGCGCCACGGCAAGGGTGATCCGATGGGCGTGGACATGGACCGGGACATGGGCGCGGGCCAGGGCATGGACATGGGCATGGAGGTGGACGAGGACACCGACCACGACGGTTCGGGCCACGACGGTCACGACCGGGCCGGCGGCCCCTCCCGTGTTCTGCACGGCTCCCGCAGCCGGATCCTGCACAGCGAGGGCGGCAACGTCGACTACCCCTTCTATCTGATCAACGGCCGCCTCCCGAAGGCTCCTTCGGTCTTCCGGGCCCGCCCAGGAGACCGCATCCGGCTGCGGATCATCAACGCCGGGGGCGACACGGCCTTCCGGGTGGCGCTGGGCGACCACGAGATGACCGTGACGCACACGGACGGCTACCCGGTCGAGCACACGCGGACGGACGCGCTCCTGCTCGGCATGGCCGAACGCTACGACGTGCTGATCACCGCCAAGGACGGGGTCTTCCCGCTGGTCGCGATCGCGGAGGGCAAGCAGGCGCAGGCCCTGGCCGTCCTGCGCACGGGCGGCGGGACCCGCCCGCGGGCCTCCGTGCGCCCGAGCGAGCTCGAAGGCCGGGTGGTGCCCGCCAGGGAGCTCGTGCCCGACGAGTCCGTGGCCCTCTGCCACCGTGCACCCGACCGCGAGATGCGCCTCCGACTGACCGGCACCATGAAGAGGTTCGACTGGAGCTTCGACCACCGGCCCTACTCCATCGAGGAGCGCCACCCGGTCCGAGAGGGCGAACGGGTCCGCCTGACCCTGATCAACGCCACCGACATGTGGCATCCGCTCCACCTGCACGGTCACACGTTCGCCCTTCGGGGGATCGACGGACTCGGAGCCCGCAAGGACACCACCGTCGTGCTGCCGCACCGCAAGGTCGTCGTCGACTTCAACGCCGACAATCCGGGCCTTTGGATGCTCCACTGTCACAACCAGTACCACTCCGAGTCCGGCATGATGACCATCCTCGGCTACCGGAAATAGCGACGGATTGGTGCGCACCTCGGTGCGCACCGTGCCGTGTCCAGAAGCCCACCGAGCGCGGCGGAGGCCACCGGCGCCGACCGGAGCTCTTCCCGCCCGGCGGGGCCGGCCATCGCCGGTCCGCCTTCCCGCACTCCCGCACCCCATCGGGCCGACATGCTGTCGGTCCCGGACAACCGGAAATCTTCGTGGACGCCCCCTGGACATCCTCTGCGTCTGCCGCAACCATGAGAGCAACTCCATACGGTATGCAATCTACAGTATGGATCTGACGTACGGTGACGGCGATGCAACAGGTGAGGCGGCGATCATGACGAAGGCTCTCGAGGGCGTGCGCGTCCTGGATATGACGCATGTGCAGTCCGGCCCCTCGGCGACGCAGCTCCTCGCCTGGCTCGGCGCGGACGTGGTCAAGGTGGAGGCGCCGACGGGTGACATCACGCGCAAGCAGCTGCGCGACATCCCGGACGTCGACTCCCTCTACTTCACGATGCTCAACAGCAACAAGCGGAGCGTCACCCTCAACACCAAGACCGAGCGCGGCAAGGAGATCCTCACCGAGCTGATCCGGCGTTCGGACGTGATGGTGGAGAACTTCGGGCCGGGCGCGGTCGACCGTATGGGCTTCACCTGGGACCGGATCCGGGAGATCAATCCTCGCATCGTCTATGCCTCCATCAAGGGGTTCGGGGACGGTCCGTACACCAACTTCAAGGCGTACGAGGTGGTCGCGCAGGCCATGGGCGGGTCGATGGCGACCACCGGCTTCGAGGACGGGCCGCCACTCGCCACCGGCGCCCAGATCGGCGACTCCGGCACCGGTATGCACGCCGTCGCCGGTATCCTCGCCGCCCTCCTCCAGCGCACCCGCACCGGCCGCGGACAGCGCGTGAACGTCGCGATGCAGCATGCCGTGCTCAACCTCTGCCGGGTGAAGCTGCGCGATCAGCAGCGGCTCGCGCACGGTCCTCTCGCGGAGTTCCCGAACGAGGACTTCGGCGACGAGGTTCCCCGGTCCGGGAACGCCTCCGGTGGCGGACAGCCCGGCTGGGCGGTCAGGTGCGCGCCGGGCGGACCCAACGACTACGTCTACGTCATCGTGCAGCCCGTCGGCTGGCAGCCGATCAGCGAACTCATCGGCCGGCCCGAACTCGCCGACGACCCCGAGTGGGCCACCCCCGAGGCCCGCCTGCCCAAGCTCACCAAGATGTTCCAGCTGATCGAGGAGTGGACCAGCACCCTTCCCAAGTGGCGGGTGCTGGAGGAGCTCAACGCCCACAACATCCCGTGCGGGCCGGTCCTCTCCACCAAGGAGATCATCGAGGACGAGTCGCTGATCGCCAACGAGATCGTGGTCGAGGTCGAGCACCCGGAACGCGGATCGTACGTGACGGTCGGCAACCCGCTGAAGCTGTCCGACTCCCCGGTCAAGGTGGAGCGCTCACCGCTGCTGGGCGAGCACAACGAGGAGGTCTACCTCGGCGAACTCGGCCTCTCCGACACCGAGCTGCCGCTGCTCAGGGCGCAGGGTGTGATCTGACCGACGGCGACGGGCAGCACCCCTCCCGTTGCGTCCCGGGCGCGGCGTCGACCGCGTGCCCGGGACGTTTTCCGTGCCGGGGGCACGTTTGATAGGCGCCGTTTATCACGTGGAAGTTGTTCGCTCTTTGACTATGTCCGACGGACTGGCCGAAGCTGATCTCCGAGCGGGAGTTCGGTGACAGAAAGGCACAGGCCAGATCATGAGCACCAGCAAGGACCCGGTGGTGGGCGACCCGACAGAGGACGGGCTGAAGGTCACCCCGCCCAAGACCTGGGCGACCGGACTGCCCGCGGTGACGCACGCGATGCAGTACTCGCTGGGCCAGACCTCGGTCCGCCGCACCGCTCTGACCCTGCTGAACATCAACCAGGCCAAGGGCTTCGACTGCCCGGGCTGTGCCTGGCCGGAACCCGGGCCGGGGCACCGCGCCAAGAACGAGTACTGCGAGAACGGCGCCAAGCACATCAACGACGAGGCGACCTCGCGCCGGGTCACCGCCGACTTCTTCCGGACGCACTCGATAGCGGAGCTGGACCAGAAGTCCGACTACTGGCTCAACCAGCAGGGCCGGCTGACCGAACCCATGGTCAAGCGCCCCGGCGCGGACCACTACGAGCCGATCGGCTGGGACGACGCGCTCGGTCTGCTCGCCGAGGAACTGCGCCGCCTCGACTCGCCCGACGAAGCCCTCTTCTACACCTCGGGCCGCCTCAACAACGAGGCCGCGTTCCTCCTCCAGCTCTTCGCCCGGGCGTTCGGCACGAACAACCTGCCCGACTGCAGCAACATGTGCCACGAGTCCAGCGGCTCCGCGCTGATGGAGACGCTGGGCATCGGCAAGGGCAGCGTCAGCCTGGACGACATCCACCACTCCGACCTGATCTTCGTGGTGGGCCAGAACCCCGGGACCAACCACCCGCGGATGCTTTCCGCCCTGGAGGAGACCAAGCGCAACGGAGGCCACATCGTCGCCGTGAACCCGCTGCCCGAGGCCGGGCTGATGCGGTTCAAGCACCCGCAGAAGGCCCGGGGAATCGTCGGCCGCGGCACCGCCATCGCCGACCAGTTCCTGCAGATCCGCCCCGGCGGCGACCTCGCGCTCTTCCAGGCGCTGAACCTGCTGTTGCTGGAGGCCGAGGACGCCAGGCCCGGCGAGGTCCTGGACCACGGCTTCATCCGGACGCACACGACGGGGTTCGACGACTTCGCCGAGCTGGCCCGCAAGGCCTCCTGGGACGACATCCTCGACGCCACCGGGCTGACCCGCGAAGAGATCGAGGCCGTCGGCGAGCGGGTGCTGCGCAGCGGGAGGATCATCGTCTGCTGGGCGATGGGGCTCACACAGCAGAAGCACGCCGTCCCCACCATCCGCGAGGTCGTCAACTTCCTGATGCTGCGGGGCAACATCGGCAGGCCCGGGGCGGGCGTCTGCCCGGTGCGCGGCCACAGCAATGTGCAGGGCGACCGGACCATGGGCATCTGGGAACGGATGCCGCAGAGTTTCCTGGACGCCCTGGAGCGCGAGTTCGCCTTCACCCCGCCCGCCGAGCACGGCCTGGACTCGGTCAACGCCATCCGGGCCATGCGCGACGGCGACGCCAAGGTCTTCGTGGGCGTCGCGGGCAACTTCGTACGGGCCACGCCCGACAGCGACGTCACCGAGCGGGCGATGCGGCGGTGCCGGCTCACCGCGCACATCTCCACCAAGCTCAACCGCTCCCACACCGTCTGCGGCGAGACCGCGCTGATCCTGCCCACGCTCGGCCGCAGCGACCGGGACATCCAGGCGGGCGGGGAACAGTTCATCACCGTCGAGGACTCCATGAGCGAGGTGCACGCCTCCCGTGGCCGGCTGGATCCGGCCTCCCCGCATCTGCTCAGCGAGGTGGCGATCATCTCCCGGCTGGCCCGCCGGACCCTGGGCGACAGTCCGGCCATCCCCTGGGAGAAGTTCGAGGCGGACTACGGCACGATCCGGGACCGGATCTCCCGGGTCGTCCCGGGCTTCGGGGACTTCAACGCCCGAGTGGACCGGCCCGGCGGCTTCCGGCTGCCCAACCCGGTGAACGACGGCGTGTTCCCCACTCCGAGCGGCAAGGCCGTCTTCACCCGCAACGACTTCGAGATGCTGCGCGCGCCCGCGGGTCATCTGCTGCTCCAGACCCTGCGCTCCCACGATCAGTGGAACACCATTCCGTACGCCATGAACGACCGCTACCGGGGCATCCACAACGGCCGACGCGTGGTGCTGGTGAACCCCGTCGACCTGGAGGCGCTCGGGCTCGCCGACCGCAGCGAGGTGGACCTGGTGAGCGTGTGGCGTGACGGTGTGGAACGCCGGGCAGAGAAGTTCCGAGTGGTCGCGTACCCGACCACTCCCGGATCCGCCGCGGCCTACTACCCGGAGACCAATGTCCTCGTCCCCCTGGACAGCGTGGCCGACATCAGCAACACGCCCACCTCCAAGGGCGTCGTGGTCCGTCTGGAGCCTGCCGTCGCCGCGGGCTGAGGCCGGGGAAAGCCGCGCGGCCCCTGGACAACACGCCGACTGAGATCCAGAATACTGGCGACTCCATACTGTATGCATTTCTGGATCCCAGGCACGTCCGAGGCCGGCAACGCGGTTCGTACCCGACCGGAGTGAGGTAGCCCAGCATGTCGACACCAGCACCCCGTTTCGCCCAGCCCACCCGCAGCGCATCCGGCACCGAGAGGGTCATCGACCGGCTCGTGGAGGCCAACCGCGCCTACGCCGCCGGATTCGTCGACCCGGGCATGGGCGCCCGCCCGGTCCTGCGGGTGGCCGTCGTGGCCTGCATGGACGCCCGCATCGACCTGCACGCCGCGCTCGGCCTGCAGCTGGGCGACTGCCACACCGTCCGCAACGCGGGCGGTGTGGTCACCGACGACACCATCCGCTCCCTGACGATCAGCCAGCGCGCGCTGGGCACCCGCAGCGTGATACTCATCCATCACACCGGGTGCGGTCTGCAGAGCCTGACCGAGGACTTCCGGCACGAACTGGAGATGGAGGTCGGGCAGCGTCCGGCGTGGGCGGTGGAGGCCTTCGCGGACGTCGACCAGGACGTACGGCAGTCGATGCAGCGAGTGCGGACCTCGCCGTTCCTGCCGCACACCGACGACGTACGGGGCTTCGTCTTCGACGTCTCCACGGGGCTGCTGCGGGAGATCGACCCGCGGTCCTGAGCTCACCTGAGGTCCTGAGGGCCTGGGCTCCCCTGTGTGGTCCCGGGCCTCCCGCCTCCGCCCCGTCGTCAGGCGCTCTGGCCGGCCATCGCGGCGATCTGCCGGCAGTAGAAGTCGGTGGTGTTCCGGGTGTGCCGGCGCATGAGCTCCTCGGCGCGGTCGGGCTCGCCGTCGGCGATGGCCTCGATGAGCCGGGCGTGCTCGCTCCAGGCGTCCTGGCCGCGGGGTCTGGCGATGGGCATGTAGTACCAGCGCACGCGTCGGTCCACCTGGGGGATGAGTTCGGCGAGCACCGCGTTGCGCGAGAGGTGCGTGATGTGGCCGTGCAGGGCGGCGTTGGCCTCGACGATGGCGCGGGCGTCGGCGGCCGCGAGGGCGGCGAGGCCGATGCGCTGGAGTTCCCACAGGTGGGCGACATCGGCCGGGGTGGCGTGTTCCGCGGCGCCGCGCGCGGAGTGGGTCTCGAGGACGGCCCGCACGCTGAGCAGCTGGGCGCACTCCTCCGCGGTGGGGGAGTGGACGAAGGCCCCCTGCGCGGGGCGCAGATCCACCCAGCCGGTGGTGTGGAGCCGCTGGAGGGCCTCGCGTATGGGCTGGCGGCTGACGCCGAGGTGCTCGGCGAGCTCGGCCTCGACCAGGTGCTGCCCGGGTGTGAGGGAGCCGTTGATGATCATTTCGGTCAAGGCGTCATAGACGGCCTCGCGCAGCGGGGCGGGCCGGATGATCGGGCCGCGGGCTACCACGGTGGGTGTGTCGGGCATGGGCCCTCTCCCTCGTTCGACTACTGAACGCCAAACCATCGGCTTCGGGATACTGAGTTTAGTATGCAATAGCCACGGGGTGGGGTCCGCGTGGCGAAGTTACGGAAATTGGCTCCGCACAACCTCTGGCGACCTTGAGGGATGCAGAATACTGTATGCAATCAGGCCGAGGTGCTGCCTCGGCCTTGGAGGCCGGGGTATCGCCCCGGCCTGGCCGCACCGCCTGACAGCGGACCAGTAACCGCTCCCGAGGGGGTCACCCCGTGTCGTACCGCAACGCTCTCTCCGAAGTTCTGACCAGCGTCATCGCGCCCTCCGCCGAAGTGACCGGCGGACAGGGCAAGTTCCCCCGGGGTGCCGTGACGGCCCTCGGCCACACCGGGCTGCTGGGGCTCACCGTCTCCGCGGAATTCGGCGGGGGCGGAAGGGGTCTGCCGGAAGCCGTCGAGGTGGTGGCGCGGACGGCCGGTGTCTGCCCGGCGACCGCGGCCGTACTCCAGTCCCACTACGCGGCGGTCGCGGTGATCGAGTCGTACGGCAGTCCCTGGCTGCGCGCCGAGATCGCCGCCGGACGTCATCTCAGCAGCCTCGCGCTGGCGGAGGACGGCCCCGGCGAGCAAGGTTCGGAGTCTCACCTCCTCGCGTCCAGCTGCACCGCCGCCCGCTCCGGTGACGTGGTCGCCCTGCGCGCCCGTAAGCATCAGGTGGTCGCGGCGGGCGAGGCCGACAGTTACGTCTGGTCCTCCCGGCCGCTCACCACGGCGGATGGCCTGACGCTCTGGGTCGTTCCGGCGCACGCTCCGGACCTGTTCGTCCCGGCCCGGCCCGGCGGGGGAGGGCCCTACGGCAGCGCGACCTCCACCGTGTTCGCCGATCCGGTGCTGGTGCCGGCCAGCGCGATGCTCGGTGGGGACGGCGGGGGGCTCGACATCGTGCTGCGCACGGTCCTGCCATGGCTGCTCGAACTGCGGACCGCCGCCGGTGCCGAGGCCCGGCGTCCAGCGGTCGCGGACGTGTCCCTCGGGGCCGGTCGCCGCCCCGCCGACTCGCTCGCGCCGTCCTGAGCGTCTTGAATCCGGCTCGGGCCCTGCGGGGTGCGGACCGTGTGGGGGTGAAGCAGGCCCACGCTGTGGGGTTGAAGCAGGCCCGGCGGGCGCCGTGTTCGGTCAGTCCTCGTTCGCCCCGGCGGCGATCTGCTTGCCGTAGAAGCCGGTGGTGCGCTCCGTGTGCTTGCGCATGACCTCGCCGGCGCGGTCCGCGTCGCCCTTGGCGATGGCCTTGATGAGCTGAGCGTGCTCGTTCCAGGCTTCCTTGCCGCGGGGCTTGGCGATGGGGGTGTAGTACCAGCGCACCTTCTGGCCCACCTGCGAGATCAGTTCGGCCAGTACGGCGTTGTCCGCCACGGAGGTGATGAAGGCGTGCAGTGCGGTGTTGGCCGCGACCAGACGCTCGACGTCGCCCGCCGCGAGGGCGTCGACGCCGTCCTGCTGCAACTCCCAGAGGCGTTCGATGTCCTCGGGCTTCGCGTGCTGGGCGGCGAGCTGGGCCGAGTAGGTCTCCAGCACCGAGCGGACGCCGAGGAGCTGGGCGGCCTCTTCTTCGGTGGGGGAGTGGACGAAGGCGCCCTGGGCGGGGCGGAGATCGACCCAGCCGGCGGTCTGCAGGCGTTGCAGGGCTTCGCGGACCGGTTGGCGGCTGACGCCGAGGTGTTCGGCGAGTTCCGCCTCGACCAGGTGCTGGCCGGGCTTGAGGGAACCGCTGACGATCAGTTCGGTCAGGGCGTCGTACACGGCCTGGCGCAGGGGTGCCGGGCGGGTGACGCGCCGGGATGCCGCGGCCGTCAGAGCCTCACGCATGGTTGCCCCGTTCCGCCCCCGCGCCCTTGGGGCCGACGGCTTTGCCAAGTGGTGGCCGCCGAGAGGGTTGCCGAGGCCAGCGTCAGCATACAGGTTTTGGTATGCAAGATGGCGCGCGCTGTCCGGGGTGACCGCCGGCCGGTGGGTGGGTCATGCCTGCCGACGGGGGTCACGCCCGCCGACGGTCGGGGGCGAACTCGGGCCCACGACGGTCCGACTGGTCGCGCGCCGGGCCGGAAGGCTCTGTCGACGGTCCGCCCGGTCGCGCGCCAGGCCGGAAGGCTCTGTGCGGCCGGAGGTCCGGTGGTGGGCCGCGAGTTCCGGTCGCCGTACCGGCTTCCGGTGCGCCGCGCCCGGGGATTCGGCACACGCTCTTTGTGGTTGAGTTCTGTATACAGAAGCCTGTATGGGGTATTGTCCAAGTCTCCTGCACCCATCGCCGGGGACCCGCGTGACGGAAGGCGGAGCGATCATGACGACCAGCGGGAGTGACGTGACGGTCGAGAACGTGGTCCGGAGGGTGGTGGCCGGTCACCGGGGCGAGCGCGGTGCGCTGCTGCCCGTACTCCACGCGGTTCAGGCCGAGTTGGGCCACGTACCCCAAGAGGCGATTCCGGTGCTCGCCGACGAGCTGAACCTGTCCCGCGCGGACGTCCACGGAGTGGTGACCTTCTACCACGACTTCCGTCGCGAGCCCGCGGGCCGCACCACCGTACGCATCTGCCGTGCCGAGGCATGCCAGGCCCTCGGCGCCGACAGCCTGGTGGGCTACGCCCGCGAGGCCGGACTGGCCCTGGGCGAGACCACGCCGGACGGTGCGGTCACCGTCGAGCAGGTCTTCTGCCTCGGCAACTGCGCTCTGGGGCCGTCGGTGGAGGCCAACGGCCGGCTGTACGGACGCGTGGGTCCGGCCCGGCTGGGCTCGATCCTCAACGGGACGGTCTGATCATGAACAACTCTTCGCACACCGCGGCGACGGTCTACGTCCCCCGCGACTCGGCGGCCCGCTCCGTCGGCGCGGACGAGGTCGTGGACGCCCTGCAAGGTGCCGCCGCCCGCGGCGACTTCGCCATCGACGTCGTACGCAACGGCTCGCGCGGCATGCTGTGGCTGGAGCCGCTCGTCGAGGTGGTGACCCCGCGGGGCCGCGTCGGCTACGGGCCGGTGGCCCCCTCGGACGTGGAGGAACTCCTGGCCGCCGGCATGCTGGACGGAGCGGACCATCCGCTGCGGCTCGGCGTCGTGGACGAACTGCCCTGGCTGGCCGCCCAGACGCGCGTCACCTTCGCCAGAGTCGGCGTGACCGACCCCCTGTCCACGGACGACTACGTGGCGCACGGCGGACTGGTGGGGCTGCGCGCGGCGCTGGAGCGCGACCCCGCGGATGTGGTCACCGAGGTCACCGAGTCCGGGCTCCGCGGCCGGGGCGGCGCGGGATTCCCGGCCGGCATCAAGTGGAAGACCGTGCTCGACTGCGCCGACGAGCTGAAGTTCGTCTGTTGCAACGCCGACGAGGGCGACAGCGGGACCTTCGCCGACCGCATGGTCATGGAGGGCGACCCGTTTCTGCTCATCGAGGGCATGACGATCGCCGCGCACGCGGTCGGCGCGAGCGAGGGCTACATATACATCCGCTCGGAGTACCCCGACGCGGTCGCCACGATGCGGGCGGCGATCGGGATCGCGCGCGAGCACGGCTGGCTCGGCAAGGGCATCCTCGGCTCCTCGCTCGACTTCGACCTGCACGTCCGCGTCGGCGCCGGCGCGTACATCTGCGGCGAGGAGACCTCCATGCTGGAGAGCCTGGAGGGAAAGCGGGGCACGGTGCGCGCGAAGCCGCCGATCCCGGCGATCGAGGGCCTGTTCGGCAAACCGACCGTGGTGAACAACGTCCTCACGCTGGCGACCGTGCCGGTGGTGCTCGCTGACGGCGCGAAGGCGTACCAGGACCTCGGCGTCGAACGGTCGCGCGGCACGCAGGTCTTCCAGCTCGGCGGCAACGTCGCGCACGGCGGCATCGTGGAGACCGCGTTCGGCGTCACCCTGCGCGAACTCGTGGAGGACTACGGCGGTGGCACCTACTCCGGGCGTCCCGTGCGCACGGTGCAGGTCGGCGGCCCGCTCGGCGCCTATCTGCCCACGTCGATGTTCGACCTGCCGATGGACTACGAGGCGTTCGCCGCGGCCGGAGCGATGGTCGGGCACGGCGGCATCGTCGTCTTCGACGACACCGTGGACATGGCCGCGCAGGCGCGCTTCGCGATGGAGTTCTGCGCCGAGGAGTCCTGCGGCAAGTGCACACCCTGCCGCGTCGGTTCGGTGCGCGGCGTCGAGGTGATCGACAAGATCGTGGCCGGTCAGCACCGGGACGAGAACCTGGCCCTGCTCGAAGACCTCTGCGACCTGATGACCGACGGCTCGCTGTGCGCGATGGGAGGTCTGACGCCGATGCCCGTACGCAGCGCCATCACCCATTTTCCCGACGACTTCCTCGGCGGCCGCCGAAGCCTTGGGATCCAACCCGTACAGACGACTGGCATGAGGACGGAGGGCACGGCATGACACTTCTCAAGGAGCCCGACTTCGGCACCCCGGAAAGGCCCGGCGAGGCCACGGTGTCGGTGGAAGTGGACGGGCTGCCGGTAACCGTCCCTGAAGGCACCTCGGTGATGCGCGCCGCCGCGCTCGCCGGGGTCGACATACCCAAGCTGTGCGCCACCGACAGTCTTGAGCCGTTCGGCTCCTGCCGGCTGTGCGTGGTGGAGATCGACGGCCGGCGCGGCACTCCGGCGTCCTGCACCACGCCGTGCGCCGACGGGATGCGGGTGAGCACCCAGACGCCGAAGGTGGAGAAGCTCCGCCAGGGCGTCATGGAGCTCTACATCTCCGACCACCCGCTGGACTGCCTCACCTGCCCGGCCAACGGCGACTGCGAGTTGCAGGACATGGCCGGCGTGGTCGGGCTGCGGCAGGTGCGGTACGGCTACGAGGGCGAGAACCACCTCGACGCCGAGAAGGACACGTCCAACCCGTACTTCGACTTCGACCCCTCCAAGTGCATCGCCTGCTCCCGCTGCGTGCGGGCCTGTGGCGAAGTGCAGGGCACGTTCGCGCTGACCATCGAGGGGCGCGGCTTCGAGTCCAAGGTCTCGCCGGGCGCCGGCGAGACCTTCATGGATTCCGAGTGCGTCTCCTGCGGCGCCTGTGTCCAGGCCTGCCCGACCTCGACGCTCCAGGAGAAGTCGGTCGTCGAACTCGGCATGCCGACCCGCTCGGTGGTCACCACCTGCGCGTACTGCGGCGTCGGCTGCTCCTTCAAGGCCGAGCTGCGCGGCGACGAACTCGTGCGGATGGTGCCGTACAAGGACGGCGGAGCGAACGAGGGCCACTCCTGTGTGAAGGGCCGCTTCGCCTTCGGGTACGCCACGCACCCCGACCGCGTGCTCAAGCCCATGGTCCGCGAGAAGATCACCGATCCCTGGCGCGAGGTCGAGTGGGACGAGGCGATCGGCACGGTCGCCCGGCGGATGCGCGAGCTCCAGGACTGCTACGGATCGAGCTCGGTCGGCGCCATCACCTCCTCGCGATGCACGAACGAAGAGGTCTACGTCGTCCAGAAGATGGTGCGCGCGGCCTTCGGCAACAACAACGTCGACACCTGCGCCCGGGTCTGCCACTCTCCGACGGGATACGGACTCAAGCAGACCTTCGGCGAGTCGGCCGGCACCCAGGACTTCCGTTCGGTCGCGCAGGCCGACGTGATCGTGGTGATCGGGGCCAACCCCACCGACGGGCACCCGGTGTTCGCCTCCCGGATGAAGCGCCGGCTGCGCGAGGGCGCCAAGCTCGTCGTGGTCGACCCGCGCCGCATCGACCTGGTGCGCTCGCCGCACATCGAGGCCACCCACCACCTCCAGCTCAGGCCGAGCACGAACGTCGCCGTGGTCAACGCCATGGCACACGTGGTGGTCACCGAGGGCCTGGTCGACCGGTCCTTCGTGGACCAGCGGTGTGAGGGCTTCGACGAGTGGGCGGAGTTCATCGCCCGCCCCGAGAACAGCCCCGAGGCGGCCGAGCCGATCACCGGCGTACCGGCCGAGGACCTGCGGGCCGCCGCGCGGCTGTACGCCGAGGCACCCAACGGGGCCATCTACTACGGCCTCGGTGTCACCGAGCACAGTCAGGGCTCGACCATGGTCATGGGGATGGCCAACCTCGCGATGGCCTGCGGCAACATCGGCCGCGACGGCGTCGGCGTCAACCCGCTGCGCGGCCAGAACAACGTCCAGGGTTCCTGCGACATGGGCTCGTTCCCGCACGAGCTGCCCGGCTACCGGCACGTCTCCGACGACGCGGTGCGCAAGGTGTTCGAGAACCTCTGGGGCGGCACCCTCCTCGCCGAGCCCGGCCTGCGCATCCCGAACATGTTCGACGCGGCGATCGACGGAACCTTCCGCGGCCTGTTCGTGCACGGTGAGGACATCGCCCAGTCCGACCCCAACCTCAAGCACGTCACCGCCGCGCTCGAAGCGATGGAACTGGTCGTCGTCCAGGACCTGTTCCTCAACGAGACGGCCAAGTTCGCGCACGTCTTCCTGCCCGGCGCCTCCTTCCTGGAGAAGGACGGCACGTTCACCAACGCCGAACGCCGGATCAACCGGGTGCGCGCGGTGATGAAGCCGAAGACGGGCAAGCACGAGTGGCAGATCGTCAGCGAGATCGCGACCGCCATGGGCTACCCGATGGCGTACGACCATCCGAGCCAGATCATGGACGAGATCGCCTCGGTCACGCCCACCTTCACCGGCGTCTCCTTCGAGGTGCTGGACAAGCTCGGCAGCGTCCAGTGGCCGTGCAACGAGTCGGCTCCCGAGGGCACCCCGGTCATGCACGTGGACGAATTCGTCCGCGGCAAGGGCAAGTTCGTGGTCACCTCCTTCGTGCCGACGAACGAGCGCAGCACCCGGCGCTTCCCGCTGGTGCTGACCACGGGCCGGATCCTCAGCCAGTACAACGTCGGCGCGCAGACCCGTCGTACGGCCAATGTCGCCTGGCATCCCGAGGACATCCTGGAACTGCACCCGCACGACGCCGAGGTGCGCGGCATCACCGACGGCGACATGGTGACGCTGGCCAGCCGGGTCGGTCGGACCACGCTGCGCGCGGAGATCTCCGACCGGATGCCGACCGGGGTCGTCTACACGACGTTCCACCATCCGGTCACCGGCGCCAACGTCGTCACCACCGAGAACTCGGACTGGGCGACCAACTGCCCGGAGTACAAGGTGACCGCCGTACAGGTCGCTCTCGCGCGCCCGGGCCGGCAAGAGGACACGGAGACCGCCCACGACGACACGGAGATCGCCCACGACGACACGGAACGCGTCGTGGACGACCTGGTCACGGTGGTGGACTGAGATGACAGCCACCGTGCCACCGGAACGCCGGATGGCGAACGACATCGCCGCGAACCTCGGACACCTGCCGGGGGAGCAGGCCGCCGAGGCGGTCGCGGGACACATCGGCAGGTTCTGGGATCCGCGCATGCGCACTCGGCTGTACGAGTTCGTCGACGCCGGAGCGGACGGGCTCGACCCCCTGGTGGTCGCCGCGGTCAAGCTGCTGCGCTGACCCGCGGTGGCGGCCCGGGCCCCGGTTGAGGGTCCGGGCCCGGGCCGTCAGCCACCGATGGCGGACATCGGGCGCGGGGGCTGCAGGAAGGCCGGGTCGTCGAGCCCGGAACCGGCCTTCTTGCCCCACATCGCGACCCGCCACCGCTCGGCGATGTCCTGGTCGGACGCGCCCGAGCGCAACGCCGTGCGCAGGTCGGTCTCCTCGCGGGCGAACAGACAGGTGCGGACCTGTCCGTCGGCGGTGAGCCGGGTCCGGGCGCAGGCGCGGCAGAACGGCCGGGTGACCGAGGCGATCACCCCGACCCGGGCGGGACCGCCGTCGACGAGCCAGCGCTCGGCGGGCGCGGAGCCCCGCACGGAGGCCGCCTCGGGGCTGAGGGCGAAGCGGGCGGAGAGCCGTCGGAGGATCTCGTCGGCGGTGACCATGTCGTCGCGCCGCCAGCCGTGCTGGGCGTCCAGCGGCATCTGCTCGATGAAGCGCAGCTCGTAGTCGTGCCGCAGCGCCCAGTCGAGCAGGTCGGGGGCCTCGTCGTCGTTGACGCCGCGCAGCAGGACCGCGTTGACCTTCACGGGGGTGAGGCCCGCCTCGTGGGCCGCGGCCAGACCGGCGAGGACGTCGTGGTGCCGGTGGCGGCGGGTGAGGGTGTGGAAGACCTCGGGACGCAGGGTGTCGAGGGAGAGGTTGACGCGGTCGAGCCCCGCGGAGCGCAGCGCCTTCGCGACGCGGGCCAGGCCGATGCCGTTGGTGGTCAGGGAGAGCCGGGGGCGCGGGTCGAGGGCGGCGCACCGCTCGACGATGCCCACCAGCCCCGGGCGGAGCAGCGGCTCGCCGCCGGTGAAGCGCACCTCCGTGACGCCCAGCTCCCGTACGGCGATCGCGACCATCCGCACGATCTCGTCGTCGGTGAGCAGTTCGGGCTTGGCCAGCCACCGCAGGCCTTCCTCCGGCATGCAGTACGTGCAGCGCAGATTGCACCGGTCGGTCAGTGAGACCCGCAGATCGGTGGCGGTCCGACCAAAGGTGTCGATCAACACGGGGGTTGCCCCTTTCGCTCGAAGCAGGCCAGGCCGTGACAAGGGTGTTCCCTTCTCGCGAGGATACTGCATACAGTATTCATCACGTCAGCGTTCATCACGTCCCTCGAGAGGAGCCACCGTGAAAATCGCAGTCCTCGGAGCCGGTGCGATCGGCGCCTATGTCGGAGCGGCACTGCACCGTGGCGGCGCGGAGGTCCACCTGGTCGCCCGCGGTGAACACCTGCGGGCCATACGCGAGCACGGCGTCCGGGTGAACAGCCCGCGCGGTGACTTCGTGGCCCGCCCCCACGCGACCGACGACCCGGCCGAGATCGGCGCCGTGGACTATGTGTTCCTCGGGCTGAAGGCGCACGCCTACCCCTCCAGCGGATCGCTGGTCGCCCCGCTCCTCGGCGAGCGGACCGCGGTGGTGGCCGGCCAGAACGGGATTCCGTGGTGGTACTTCCACAAGCTGCCAGGACCCTACGAGGGACGGCAGATCGAGGCGGTCGACCCGGGCGGTGCCACCAGTAAGGTCCTGCCCCCTGAGCGGGCCGTCGGCTGTGTGGTCTACCCCGCCACGGTCATCGAGTCCCCCGGCGTCATCCGGCACCTGGAAGGCACCCGGTTCTCCATCGGCGAGCCGGCCGGCGGAGTCTCCGACCGGTGCACGGCCCTGAGCGAGGCCATGATCGCGGGCGGCCTGAAGTGTCCGGTGGAGCCGAACCTGCGCGACGACATCTGGATCAAGCTGATGGGCAACGTCGCGTTCAACCCGATCAGCGCCCTCACCCGGGCGACCATGGTCGACATCTGCCGGCACCCGCCCACCCGGCGGCTGGTCACCCACCTCATGGAGGAGACCCTCGACATCGCGGCCAGGGTCGGCAGCACCCCGGACATCTCGATCGAGAAGCGGCTGCGCGGCGCCGAAGGGGTGGGCCACCACAAGACCTCGATGCTCCAGGACCTCGAAGCGGGCAAGCAGCTGGAACTCGACGCCATCGTCACCGCGGTGGTGGAGATGGCCGACATCTCCGGCGCCGAGGCGCCCACGCTGCGCGCGGTCCACGCCGCGACCGACCTCCTGGCACGAGGTGCCACGGCGGCCACGCGGACCCAGGGGGCGGTGCCTGCCTAGGGCCGTGCCTGCCCAGGGCGCTGCCCCCGCCGCCGTACGACGTGCTGCCCCGCCGCCGTACGACGCTGCCCCGCCGCTGTGCACAAGGGTGTCGCTTGCCACGCTCGATAGGCTTCGGGTGATCACCTGGCATCCAGCTCTTCCGTGCGTAGCGCTGGCGCGGGCCCCAGGAAGAGAGGAGTCGGTCATGCTGTTCCGGCAGCTGGAGTACTTCGTGGCGGTGGCCAGGGAGCGGCACTTCGCCCGGGCGGCGGAATCCTGTTACGTGTCCCAGCCCGCGCTCTCGGCGGCGATCGCCAAGCTGGAGCGCGAGCTGAACGTCACCCTGATCAACCGAGGGCACAACTACCAGGGCCTCACCCCGGAGGGCGAACGCCTCGTCGTGTGGGCCAAGCGGATCCTCGCCGAGCAGGACGCGTTCAAGGCCGAGGTGGCGGCCGTACAGTCGGGCATCACGGGGACGCTGCGGCTCGGCACGGACCCCACGGCGTCGACGACCCTGGCGCTTCCCGTGGCCGCGTTCTGCGCGGCACACCCGCTGGCCAAGGTGCAGGTCCGCTCCCGGCTCTCGACGAAGGAGCTGCACCGCCAGCTCCGCGACTTCGAACTGGACGTGGCGATCGCCCACTTCGACCCGGGCGACCAGGAGGGCCTGCAGGTCGTCCCCCTGTACCAGGAGCGGTACATGCTGCTGGTCTCGGACGACCAGCTGCTGTCCCAGGCCTCCACGATGACGTGGGCGGACGCGGCGCAGTTGCCGCTGGCCCTGCTGACGCCCGACATGAGGATCCGCCAGATCATCGACAGCGTCTTCGCGGAGAAGGGGTTCGTGGTGACCCCGCAGGTGGAGACGGACTCGATCGCCTCCCTCTACGCGCATGTGGGTGGCGGCGAGTGGGCGAGCATCGTGCCGCACACGTGGTTGCGCGCGATGCCGGTGGTCGGCAGGACGAGAGCGCTGCCGCTGGTCGATCCGGAGGCCGGGGCCCAGGTCTCGGTGGCGATCCACGCGGCCACCCCCGGTTCGGTCGCCGCCCGGGCGTTCGTCAACGCGGCGACCGGCCTGTCGCTGGACGACTTCTTCGGCCGGCCACTGCCGACCGAGCATCGCGTGCGGTGAGACGTGACGCCGAGGCGCGTCACGTAGCCCTTGCGCAGGGCACCCGGGGTGCGGGGACGGCACGTCGGGGACGGCGCTCAGGGATGCCGGGGCGTCTACGTCGGGCATGGCGCTCGGAGATGCCGGGACCGCACGTCGGGGGTACGGCGCTCGGGGACGGCGTGCGTCACGTCGGGTTCGGCGCTCGGGGAGCCATGCGTCATGCGTCATGTCGGGTTCGGCGCTCGGGGACGTCGAGGCGTCCACGTCGGGGACGGCGCTCAGGGGCGCCGAGGTATCGCGTGGGGTACGGCGCTGAGGGGCGCCGGGGTGTCACGTCGGGTACGGCGCTCAGGGGCGCCGGTGGGTCACCTCGGTCGCGTACCGGGTTTCCACCGCCAACCGGTCCAGGCCTCCCTTGGCGGTGTGCGGGAGACCGGCGACGAGGACGAGCCGGTCGGGCACTTCGAAGGCGGCCAGCCGGTCACGGCAGTAGTGCAGGATCTCCTCCGACCCGATGCTCTCGCCCTCGCGCACGACCACGGCCGCACCGACGCGCTGCCCGTACGTCGCGTCGGGGACGGCGAACACGGCCGCCTCGGCGACTCCGGGACAACCGGCGAGGATGTCCTCGACATGCTCGGGAGAGATCTTCTCGCCGCCGCGGTTGATGAGGTTCTTGATGCGCCCGGTGAGGGACAGATACCCGTCCTGGTCCAGGGAGCCCAGGTCGCCGGTGCGCAGCCACCCGTCGACGAATGTGTGCGCCGTCTCGGCCGGCCGGCCGAGATAGCCGCGGGCGACCGTGGCACCGTGCACCCACACCTCGCCCTGGACGCCGACCGGACACGTCCGCCCGTTCCCGTCCACGATCCGCAGGTCCACTCCGGTCGCCCGGCCGACCGACCCGTGCTTCAGGGCTCCCCCCTGCGCCAGCGGCTCGCTGGTCGCCTGGTGCGTGGACTCCGTCATCCCGTACGCGGACAGCAGCGGCGCGCCGAACGTGCGTTCCAGGGCCCGCTGGGTGGCCGCGTTGAGAGGGGCGCTGCAACTGCGCACGAACTTCAGGGGCGGCACCTGCGGGCCCGGGTAATCCGTCTCCGACCGGTCCAGGAGGATCTCATGGATGGTCGGGACCGCGGTGAACCAGGTGGCGTTCGCGGCTCGCATGTCGTCCCAGAACGTACGCGCCGAGAACCGTCCCCGCTGGGGCAGCAGCACGCATCCGCCGCTGGCCAGGGAGGCCAGGAGCGCCGCGAACAGTCCGTGCCCGTGGAAGAACGGCATCACCGCGACCGTCGCGTCGCCGGGGCCCAACTCGTAGGTGGCGCAGATGTTCCGTACGGAGGCGGCCACGTTGGCGTGGGTCAGCGGCACCATCTTGGCCCGGTCGGTGGTGCCCGCGGTGAACAGGACGAGGGCGTCCTGGCCCGACAACTCGTGGGCCGCGCCCCGGACATGGCGCACCGTACGCGCGCCGGTGTCCAGTGTGACGGCCGCCGTCCCGGCCCGCGAGGCGTCCACCCGCAGCGGCCACGTCGGGATAGGGACCCGCGCGATCGGCGGGGCGTCGGCCGCGGGCGGACCGAGCAGCACGGCCTGCGCGCCCAGCGCTTCGAGCCGGGCGGACAGCTGGGACCCGGGCAGGGTGGGGTCCAGCGGAGCGACCACCAGACCGGCGCGCGCCGCTCCGAGCAGCGCGACGACGAACTCCGCGGTGTTGGCGCAGATCAGGCCGACCGCGTCGCCCCGGTGCAGGCCCGTGCGGCCCAGCCGGGCGGCCACGTCGTCCGCCAGGGCCGCCAGGGCCCGGTAGGACAGGTGCACCCGGTCCCCGGTGACGACGAGGGCACGGGCACGCGGGCGGTCGCGCACCTGCCGGTCGAGGAGATCGACGAGGCCGGTGACCGCCGGGGGCCGGTACCGGTTCGCGTCGCGTACGGATGCCGCGGCCGGAACGGCCATGACCCCACCTCCTCGCGCCGAGCCCGATGAATCCGATGAATCCGATGCATTCGATGCATTCGATGAAGCAGTCCTCTGCGAGCCTGCGGTGGCCCGCGGTGCGCGTCCAATACGTACTGGCGAACGGCCGATAGCAACCGTCTATCAAGGGGCTGAGGAGGCCAAGTGAGCCCAGGTCAGGTGGGTTCCACTCGTCGTCGATAGACGCTGTTTATCGGCTGGTCGCCGATGGGTCTTGGACGTGGGCGGGCGGTCTGCGGAAGGTGAGAGGAGTAGCCGCACAGGCATGACCTGCCCAAGGAGGACCTCGGACCATGACCGCCCCCTCGACAATGGAGACCGCGGCAACAGCCGACGTTCCGACCGAGCTCACCGACGGGTACCACCTGGTCGTCGACGCGCTCAAGATGAACGACGTCGACACCATCTACGGGGTGGTCGGCATCCCGATCACCGACCTGGCCCGCCTTGCTCAGGCGCAGGGCATCCGCTACATCGGCTTCCGTCACGAGAGCAACGCCGGACACGCGGCGGCGGCCGCCGGCTACCTCACGAAGAAGCCGGGCGTGGCGCTGACGGTGTCGGCTCCGGGCTTCCTCAACGGGCTGGTCGCGCTGGCGAACGCGACCACGAACTGTTTCCCGATGGTCCAGATCTCCGGCTCCAGCGAGCGCCATCTCGTCGACCTCAAACAGGGTGACTACGAGGAGATGGACCAGCTCGCCGCCGCGCAGCCGTTCGTCAAGGCCGCCTACCGGGTGAGCCGCGTGGAGGACATCGGCCGCGGCATCGCCCGCGCGCTGCGCACCGCGATCTCCGGGCGCCCCGGCGGGGTCTACCTCGACATCCCCGCCGCGGTGCTCGGCTCCATCATGGACGCGGAGGCGGGCGCCAAGACGCTGAGCCGTCTCGTCGACCCCGCGCCGCGCCAACTGCCCGCCCCCGAGGCGGTGGACCGGGCCGTCGAGCTGCTGGCCGGCGCCCAGCGCCCGCTGGTGGTGCTCGGCAAGGGCGCCGCGTACGCCCAGGCGGACGCCAAGATCCGCGAGTTCATCGAGTCCACGGGCGTGCCCTACGTACCGATGTCGATGGCGAAGGGTCTGCTGCCCGACGACCACCCGCAGTCGGCGGCCACCGCCCGTTCGCTGGCGCTGAAGAAGGCCGACGTCGTGATGCTCGTCGGCGCCCGCCTCAACTGGCTGCTCAACCACGGCGAGGCACCGCAGTGGAACCCCGACGCCAAGTTCATCCAGGTGGACATCGAACCCAAGGAGATGGACAGCAACCAGCCCATCGCCGCGCCGCTCGTCGGGGACATCGAGTCTGTGCTCGACGCGATCGCCGAGCGCACCAAGCCCGGGCAGATCGCGGCGCCCGCGGCCTGGAAGGAAGAGCTGGCGGCGCGCTCGGCGCAGAACGTCGCCAAGATGGCGAAGCGCCTCGAGGCCGACCCGCACCCCATGCAGTTCATGGGTGCGCTGAAGGCCGTACGCGACGTCGTGCACGAGCGCCCGGAGACGTACATCGTCAACGAGGGTGCCAACGCGCTGGACATCGCGCGCAACGTGATCGACATGCACGTACCGCGCCACCGCCTCGACAGCGGCACGTGGGGCGTCATGGGCATCGGCATGGGGTACGCCATCGCCGCCGCCGTCGAGAGCGGTGCGCCGGTCGTCGCCGTCGAGGGCGACAGCGCCTTCGGCTTCAGCGGCATGGAGCTGGAGACCATCTGCCGCTACAAGCTGCCCGTCGTCACCGTGATCATGAACAACGGCGGTGTCTACCGCGGCGACGACGTCAACCCGCTCGACGACGCCCCGTCGCCGACGACCCTCATGCTGTCGGCCCGCCACGACCTGATGATCGAGGCGTTCGGCGGCAAGGGCTACCGCGCGACCACTCCCGCCGAGGTCACCGCAGCCCTCACCGAGGCGCTCGCCTCCGGCGGCCCGGCGCTCATCGACTGCGTGATCGACCCCTCGGCCGGCACCGAGAGCGGCCACATCTCGCACCTCAACCCGAAGGGCATCACCGTCGGCAACATCACGCCGGCGAAGAAGTGAGCGAAGACGTAACCGACTTACGGCCTTCACCCCGCACTCCCGCCCCGCACGAGATCATTCACGAGAAGGAACCCACCATGAGTGAAAAGCCGCTCGCCGGAATCAAGGTGATCGACTTCACCGGCGTCCAGGCCGGCCCCGCCTGTACTCAGATGCTCGCCTGGTTCGGCGCCGACGTCATCAAGGTCGAGCGCATCAACGGCGGCGACGTGACCCGCCGCCAGCTGCGCGACATCCCCGACCTCGATGCCCTCTACTTCACCATGCTGAACAGCAACAAGCGTTCGCTGGCCATCAACACCAAGGCCCCTGAGGGCAAGGAGGTCATGGAGAAGCTGATCCGCGAGGCGGACATCCTGGTGGAGAACTTCGCGCCGGGCGCCATGGACCGCATGGGTCTCGGCTGGGACTACATCCACGAGCTGAACCCGCGGCTGATCTTCGGCTCGGTCAAGGGCTTCAACGACGACTCGAAGTGGAACGACCTCAAGGTCTACGAGAACGTCGCCCAGGCCGCCGGCGGCGCCGCCTCCACCACAGGCTTCTGGGACGGCCCGCCGACCATCAGCGGCTCGGCCCTCGGTGACAGCAACAGCGGTATGCACCTGCTGATCGGCCTGCTGACCGCGATCATCCAGCGCAACGCGACGGGTCTCGGCCAGAAGGTGTCGGTGTCCATGCAGGACGCCGTCCTCAACCTCACCCGGGTCAAGCTCCGTGACCAGCAGCGGCTGGAGAAGGTCGGCTACCTGGAGGAGTACCCGCAGTACCCGAACGGCGAGTTCGGCGACGCGGTGCCCCGCGGTGGCAACGCCGGTGGCGGCGGCCAGCCGGGCTGGATCCTGAAGTGCAAGGGCTGGGAGACCGACCCCAACGCCTACATCTACTTCACCATCCAGGAGCAGAACTGGGTCCGCACCTGCGAGGCCATCGGCAAGCCCGAGTGGGCCGAGGACCCCGAGTACACCACGGCGCTGGCCCGCCAGCCGCACATCATGGACATCTTCGGCGAGATCGAGAAGTGGCTGGCCGACAAGACCAAGTACGAGGCGGTCGACATCCTGCGCACGTTCGAGGTGCCCTGCGCGCCCGTGCTCAGCATGAAGGAGCTCGCCGAGGACCCCGACATGCGCAAGAGCGGCACGATCGTCGAGGTCGAGCAGAAGGAGCGCGGCACCTACCTGACCGTGGGCAGCCCGATCAAGTTCTCCGGCTTCAAGCCCGAGATCGAGGGCGCGCCGCTGCTGGGCGAGCACACGGACGAGGTCCTCGCCGACCTCGGCTACGACGCGGACGACATCCGCAGGCTGCACGAGGGTCAGGTCGTCGCCTGACCGGAACACCACGGTGCCCCGCGTACGCTCCTCGTACGCGGGGCACCGGCATGTGAGGGGGCGTCAGGTGCTGCGGTGTCAGACGCCGGCAGTGGCACTCCAAGTCCCTTGACGGGCTTCGGGGAAGAGCGGATGACGAGAACCGCACTCGCGCTCTCGGCCGGCGGAGTCGCGGGCCGATCCCGTCTCCCGGACCCTCCCCCTGCGATGGTTCACAGGAGGTGCCGGAGGTGCCGCATGGCAGACCGGACGATATGCTGACGGAAGCATCACATCCCACACTTTTATAGACAAAATGCGGATACCGCTTATGTGGGGTGACGTGTGCACGGCGGGGCGGAGTGAGGCGTTCCCCATCGGCGTCCTGTGCGACCGATGCCGCTGGTGACGAAGCCGTCGCGTCCCACCGGCCGCACTTGAAGCGCCCACGGAAGGTAGAACGATGAACCGGACACGTCGTCTCGCTGCACTCACGCCCCTGGTCGTCCCCGCGCTCGCGCTGGGCCCCGCGTTTGCCGCACACGCGTCGACCACCACCGCGCCCGGCGCCCCGTCGCGCGCGACGTGCAATGTCGAAAGAGAGTCGAACGGCAAGTACCACCTGTGGGGTGTGGGGTTCCCCGGCGGCACGAAGGTGACCTACTCGGGGTCCAGCTCGGGCACCGTCTCCACGGACCACTCGGGAAGGTTCGACGTCGACGGTCTCAGCGGGAGCAAGTTCGTCGTCAAGACAAGCCACGGAACAGCGACGCTCACCTGTGCAAAGGTCACCCACTGAAGACGCTCGCCTGCGTCAAAATCACCCACTGAAGACGCTCGCCTGCGCCAAGGTCACCCACTGAGGTGGGACGAGCGGCGCTCGCGGATCAGCATCACCAGGCATGTCTACTCTGCGTTGGATTGTCAGTGGCGCAAGCGATGCTGTCCTACGGCGGGCTCACAGCGCACCGCGGCAGCATTGTGGAGGGGGATGTGGCATGGCGCGCCTGACGGACGACAACCGGCTCTCCTTGTGCCGGCGCGACGTGGCAGCAGACTGGGACTACGAGAAGAACGCGCCGTACACCCCCGACCAGTTCACGGTCAGCTCGAACGTGGTCATGTGGTGGAAGTGCCGCGCTGGGCTCGGGCACCCCTCGTATCAGCGGAAGGTCGAACAACGTACTCGAAAGCAGCCGTTGAAGTGCGACAAGTGTCCGCCACGTCTGCCCAGGCGTCGGGAACGCTCGGACCACGATCTGCTGCCGACGGGGCATGTAACCGATGCGAACAGGTTGTCCACCTGCAGGAAAGACGTGGCGGCGCTGTGGCACTACGAGAAGAACGCGCCACACACCCCCGACCATGTGTCGATCAAGTCACGTACACGGGAATGGTGGTGGCACTGCGGCGCGGGCCTCGGCCATCAGCCGTACAAGCACACCGTGCTCGCGCAAACGCGATCGCCGGCCCCTCCCCGATGCCCCTCGTGTCCGAGGCGGATGAGGCTCGATGCCAAGGTCTCGGACGCCAACCGCTTCTCCATGCACGCTCCTGAGGATTTGATCAAGTCCTGGAACGAGACCGAAAACCTGCCGCTGACACCGGACATGGTCTCCCTTGGAAGCGGCAGACTGATTGTCTGGGACTGCCTGGCCAAGCCGGATCACCCCTCGTGGAAGGCATCCGTGGCCGATCGCGTGGGTAGCGCCGCCCGTGAAGGAACGGGATGCCGTAACTGCGCGTTCGTCCGCACCTCCCGAGCCGAGCTGCGGCTGAAAGCCGAACTCGGACTGTTTCTCAGCGTCGATGGCGAGCCGAACAAGGCCCACGTCGCCGAAGGCAGGCCAGAAGAGGTCGACGTGGCCGATCCGACTCGAAAGCTCGTCGTCGAGTTCGACGGGGCCTACTTCCACAATGGCCTCGCGGCGTTGAAGCGGGATACGGACAAGACGGCCCGGCTCCGGGAATCGGGCTGGACAGTCGTCCGGGTTCGCGAGCACCCCCTGGACCTGATCGACGCCGACCTCGACGTCATGGTCCCCAAGGACGCGCACCCGTACCTTGTCGCGAGCGTTGTTGTCGCCCAGCTGGCGCGTCTGGGACTCATTCCCCCACAAGCGGCCAAGAGCTACTGCGCCGCCGGGCGTCTGCAGGCCGAGGCCGTCTCCAACGAGTGGATCAGCGAGCGTCTCGGCTCCGTCGTGTCCAAGGCCGAGCGCGATACCTACACTGCGAAGTGGGAGCGGATGTACGAGGCGCTGGTCAGCTTCCAGAAGCACTTCGGCACCTGCCAGGTCCCGGACGGAATCCTGGTGAAGGGCGTCGACCTGCGCATCTGGTGCTACACCCAGCGCGCCTTCCACCGGCAAGGGAAGCTGCCCGAGGACCGTCGGGCACAGCTTGCAGCCATCCCCAGTTGGCACTTCGACGCGCGTATCGGCGCCTTCTGGGAAGGCTACGAGCGCTACCGCCGAGCTCTCGAGGCCGACGGCCCTGGTCCTTCGGCGCAAGAGCTCGCGGACGCCCGCCAATGGGCGAAGAAGCTACGGGAAAGGCGCAGCCAACTCGTGGACCGGGGAGGGGACCTTCCGCAGGAGCAACTCGACGCCATGGCCAATATCTCCGGCTGGTGCTGGACACCCCGGGTGACCCGGTTCGAGGATCAGCTCGCGGTCCTCCATGCCTACTGCGCTGACACCGGCCAACTCATATCAGTGGTGAAGGCCAAAGACGTCTGGCAGGGGCATCGCATCGGTTCCTGGGTCACGAACTGGCGAACCTCCTACTCGCGGCTACCCGCCCAGCAGGTCGCTGCTCTGGAAGCTGTGCCGGGGTGGCTCTGGAGTAAGAACGACGCCGCATGGAACGCGAAGTTCGCCGCTCTTGCCGAATTTGGGCGCATACATGGGCATATCACGCCCTCACTGTCCGACGAGTCGCGGGAGATCCGACAGCTCGCCAAATGGAAGCATAAGAACCGAAGCCGGCTCCGGGGCGAAGTTGGTGACCGGGCGCGGCGACTGCGAGCCTTGCTGATCCAGTACGGGGAATCCTGGGAATAGCGCAACGACCGACCGTCGTCATGCGCCACCCAACCGTTCCCGTCGTCCAGATGATCGCGAGCGATGTCCAGGAACTCCGCAAGCACAGCCGAACTCCAGCCCCGGAGGCGAGCCGCCCGGGATGAGTGGTCCGCCGGGGGTGACCGGGATCGGGTCCCAGTCGAGGTCGCTGTGGAGAAGGGTCGCGTGCGACTGCCCAGGGCGTTGCCAGAAGATCAACTGCTCTTCGAACTCGTTCACCCAGTCCGCCAGTCTGGGTTGATGTGAGTCTCATCGGAGTTGGCGTTTCTCATCAATGTCTGCCGTGACCGATGAGTTGTGTGCGGATCCGTGGTCGATACGGCTGGATACACCGACAGCGGTGGGCCTGTGCTGGGGACGTTCCAGCGCGGGAGGAAGCAGATGGAGGCTGTGATGAGCGTCGACGACTCCGACCCGGGGCACGCGATCCGGACGGGCGGGCAGGGGAAGCGGGTGAGCGGTCCCAGGGTTTTGGTGGCGGGGGCGAGCATCGCGGGACCCGCGCTGGCCCACTGGCTGCGCCGGCGGGGGGCTGAGGTGACCGTGGTGGAGCGGGCTCCCGAGCTGCGTCCCGGCGGGCAGGCGGTGGACGCGCGCGGGGTCGCCAAGGAGGTCATCGGGCGCATGGGGTTGGACGCGGCGGTGCGCGCGGCGTGCACCGACACCGCCGGCGCGCACATCGTGGACGCGGACGGGCAGGTGCTGGAGACCTTCCGCGCCGACGACGACGGTGGCGACGGGTTCATCGCGGACATCGAGATCCTGCGCGGGGACCTGTCCCAGGTGCTCTACGACGACACCCGCGACGGCGTCGAGTACGTCTTCGGCGAGCGAATCGCCGGGCTCGCCCAGGACACCGACGGGGTCGACGTGGTCTTCGCGGGCGGCAACCGGCGGCGCTTCGACTTGGTGGTCGGGGCAGATGGGCTGCACTCGGAGCTGCGAGCGATGGTCTTCGGGCCGCATGAGCGGTTCCTCCGCCACCTCGGGCAGGTGCTGGCCTTCTGCAGTGTGCCCAACGAGTTCGGGCTGGACCGCTGGCTGCTGGAGTACCAGGACCAGGAGTCCGGGCGCTCCGCCCTCCTGCGGCCCATCCAGGACGCCACCCGGGCGATGGCCATGTTCTACTTCGCCTCGGCTGACTTCGACGTCGACCACCGTGACGTCGCAGCCCAGAAGGTCCTGCTGCGGAAGCGGATGACGGGCCTGGGCTGGTTGACCCCGGACATCCTCGCGCACCTGGACGACACTCCGGACTTCTACCTCGACCAGGTCGCCCAGGTGGTGATGGACCGCTGGTCGAGTGGACGGGTGGGGTTGCTCGGGGACGCGGCGTTCAGCTCGTCGCCGATGTCCGGGCAGGGCACCGGGCTGGCACTGGTCGGTGCCTACCTGCTGGCCGGAGAGCTGGCCGCTGCCGGATGGGACCCCGACGCCGGGTTCGCCCGCTACGAAGCGCGGATGCGCTCGTTCGTCGAGGCCAACCAGGAGATCGGCCGGTTGAACGCCCGCAGCCGCGACGTCCCCGGGCCAGACGCCGAGCCGCGCCCCGATTTCGCCGGCGAATGGTTCACCGAGCTGGTCGGGCGCGCGATCAACGGCGTCGAGCTGCCCGACTACGCGGGTGTGCCGGACTCCGCAGCCCCGGCCGGATCGCCGATCACCTCGTCGGCCAAGCCGTAGGTGTCACATAACGTGTCGAGAGGGACCACGCTTCGGTAGGACACCGCCGGACGACCTCCGTTCATGCTGACATCCAAGCCCATTGATCCCAGCCGGATCGCTCGCCCGTCTTGTCTCAAGTCAGTTGTCAGTGCGCAGATCGCCGACATGGCTCCCTGACACGATGGATGAGAACGGACACTCGTGTCACGTGAGACCTCGACCCGCACGGCGATGAAACCCCGGGATCACGGTGAGCAGCACGCGCCAATATGGTGGACCGATGGCATCGATCAAGCAGTTCCAAGTCACCTTCGACTGCGCGGAACCTGAGCGCCTCGCTCGTTTCTGGTGCGAGGTGTTGGGGTACGTCGTACCGCCGCCCCCGGAGGGGTTTGCCACTTGGGACGATTTCAAGCGCTCGCAGCCACCTGAGCAGCGGGATTCATGGTTCGCCTGCAGTGATCCCTCAGGCGTGGGCCCGCGCCTGTACTTCCAGCGCGTCCCCGAAGGGAAGGCCGCCAAGAACCGGCTGCATCTTGATGTGCGGGTCGGCACCGGACTCGTCGGTGAAGAGCGCCTCGCCGCACTTGAGGCCGAATGCGCACGACTGGTCCCGCTCGGCGGGGTACACGTGCAAACGCTGTATGACGGCAATGATTCGTGCATCCCGATGCAGGACATCGAGGGCAACGAGTTCTGTATCGACTGAGAGCCGCGAACGTGTCCTCCCAGATCAACTGAGGCGGCACCGGGCAACCGTGCATCCGGGACCGGGTCATCTGAGACGGGGCGGCTTGGACGGGCCCTCGCCACTTTCCCGGACTCACCTGCGGCGACGCCCCAAGCTCCCGTCCACGCCTCGTCCCCAGACCTCGACATGGAGCCGTTTCGGACTGCATCCGCCCGCCTGCACATGTGCGAAGACCCCGGCCTCAGCGCTTCCGCTGGTGACGGGGTCTTTGGGCACCTCATGCAGGGTGCCCCCGGCAGGATGAGGACCTGTGCACGCGGCTCCGGAGTCCGCGGCCGCTTCGCCGCGCGGTGGAGCTCAGACCGTCGTACGGTCCGTGGTGGCTTCGGCTCGGCGGCGCATCATCTCCCGCTCCCGCGCCCGTCGCGCGGTGACGTCTCGGATGACCGCGCCGACGTACGCGCTGCCGTCGGGAGCGGCCAGCAGAGCCACGCTGAACTCGATGGAGAGAGTGCTGCCGTCCGCCGCGAGCGCGGGAACCGTCAGCAGGTCCGCTGCCCCGTATTTGGTGGCCCCTCGGTCCATGGCCGTCCGGAAGCCGTCCCAATGACGCTGCCGGTGTTTTTCGGGAATGATGACGTCCAGATTCTGACCGGCCACCTCGGCCGCCGAGAAGCCGAAGATGCGCTCCGCGCCCCGGTTCCAGTAGCGGATCAGGCCCTCACTGTCGATGATCACTATGCCGTCGGGTGCCTGGGCTGCCATGCCCAGCACCACCTCGGGGTTCAAGTCCGCCATGTTTCCTCCGAGTCGGGGCCATGCGGGTGCGGGTGCGGGTGCGAGTGCAGCCAGTATACGGAATGCAATCTGTCGCGGGGAGGCTCCGGGCTCAACCGATCGGCTCAGGCAGCGGCACCACGTCGTACGACAGCTCGATCGTGTTGCCGGTGGCCGGGTCGCCCAGTTCCACGCGCCACGCCTCGGCGAACTGGTCCACGTCCTCGGTCATCGGGATGGTCCCCGAGATGAGCACCGTGCCGGGGAGCAAGTGGCCCCGCGAGCGCAGCACGTCGGCCCAGTAGCCCGGGGTGAGCAGTTCGGCGAGCGTGCCGTGCTGGATCTCGGTCTCCTGCCCGCCGTGGGTGACCCAGGCGCGCAGGGTGAGGTCGTCGATGCGTGCCTCGACGTCGTCCAGGCGCCAGGCGTGGCGGGCGAGTACGTCCGGGCCCGCGTTCTTGCTCCAGGCCACTCCGTGGACTTCGAGGTCCCGGTCCGTGTGGTCGCAGGCGGCCGTGAGGAGCAGCTCCCCGCCCGCCGCGACGACCAGGGCCCACTCGGCCTCGCCGGAGGTGCGCGCGTGCTGCGCGGCGACGCGGTCGGTCTGCTGGGCGAGGTAGGGGGAGACGGGGTAGAGCGCCGGGGTCACGGACGGCGCGGGTACCCCGAGCTCGGCCAGCTCGGCGACGTGCGCGGCGACGTCGTCCTGGCTGCGTCCGGCATATCCGGCGTTGAGTACCTGCCGGACATCGACATCACGGGTGGAACCGTCGGGCAGCTCGAAGGTCAGCACGGCCATGGGATCTCCTGAAAGGGTCGGTTTTTGCTGGTGGGGTGGGGGGTGGAGTGGAGTGGGGTGGGGGCTTGGGCTTCAGAGGTGGACCCCGAAGGGGCCTCGAAGGCTCGCCTCGGAGGCTCGTGTGTCGGGGGCTCGTGCCGGGGACCGGCCGGGTCGGTCTCGGCGGCGGCCCCGTTTCCGTCTCGGCCAGGACTTGAGCTGGGGTCTCGGCCAGGGCCTGAACCGGGTCTCGGCCAGGGCATCGGCCGGGTCTCGGCCGGGGCCTCGGCTCGGTCCGGAGGTCGGTTTCGAAGCGATTAACTTCCGGCGCGGGGGTTGCGCATACGACCTGTATACAAGAAGTATGCCGAAAGGTCGATGTCCCCGACGCGAGACCGTTGTCCCCGACGCAAGGAACAGGCAGCATGCAGCACGCCCAGCAGGCCACCGAGCAGCCGCCCCCGGCACGCTCCGGTATCCGCCGCGCCTTCTTCGCCAGCCTCACCGGCACCGCTCTGGAGTGGTACGACTTCGCGGTCTACTCCGCCGCCGCGGCACTGGTCTTCGGTGACCTCTTCTTCCCCTCGGAAGACCCCCTCACCGGCACCCTCCTGGCGTTCTCCACCTACGCCGTCGGCTATGTCTCCCGTCCGCTCGGCGGCTTCGTCTTCGGCCGGCTCGGCGATGTGATCGGCCGCAAGAAGGTCCTCATCGCCACACTGGTACTGATCGGCGCGGCCACCTTCCTGATCGGTCTGCTGCCGGCCTACGGCACGGTCGGTGCCGCCGCGCCCATCGCCCTGGTCGTGCTGCGCTTCGCACAGGGCGTGGGGGTGGGCGGCGAGTGGGGCGGCGCCGTCCTGCTGTCCAGCGAGTTCGGCGACCCGCGCAAGCGCGGTTTCTACGCCTCCGCCGCACAGATCGGACCGCCCGCGGGCAACCTCCTGGCCAACGGCGTGCTGGCCGCTCTCGGCGCCCTGCTGACGGAGGATCAATTCCTCTCCTGGGGCTGGCGGGTGGCGTTCCTGATGTCCGGCGTCCTGGTCGGCTTCGGCCTGTGGATCCGGGCGAAGCTGGAGGAGACGCCGGTGTTCAAGGCGATGGAGGCCGAGCAGAGCCGGCCCGAGGCGCCGATCCGCGAGGTGTTCACCACCCAGCCCCGCGCCCTGCTCGCGGCCATCCTGTGCCGGGTCGGCCCCGACGTGCTGTACGCGATGTTCACCGTCTTCGTACTCACCTACGCGACCAACGAGCTGGGCATGGCGCGCGGCTCCGCGCTGACGGCCGTACTCATCGGCTCGTCGCTCCAGGTCTTCCTCATCCCGCTGGCCGGAGCCGTGTCCGACCGGGTCAACCGGCGTCTGCTGTACGGCTGTTCGGCCGTCGCGGCGGGCGTGTGGCCGTTCGTGTTCTTCCTCATGATCGACGGCCGGAGCTGGTTCCTGCTGCTGTGCGGCGTCGTCGGAGGACTGGCCATCCACTCCTTCATGTACGGGCCGCAGGCGGCCTTCGTCGCCGAGCAGTTCTCCCCGCGGCTGCGCTACACCGGCTCCTCGCTGGCCTACACGCTCGCCGGTCTCATCGGCGGCGCGGTCGCCCCGCTGCTCTTCACCGCTCTGCTGAGCTCCTACGACAGCTGGGTCCCGCTGGCGCTCTACATCGCGGTCTCGGCGGCGGTCACCATCGCCGGACTGTGCCTGGGGCGCGACGCCGACCATGCCGGGGACGAGGACACGCGACGCGTCGTGCCCGCCCCCGAGCCCGCGGCCGAGGTTTCCTGATTCCGCCCAGCTCCTACCGGCTTCCCGCCGACTCCCGGACTCGGCTCCCGCCGAGTCCCTGACTCGCCTACGACTCGGCTCCGGCCACTCCCGGACTCGTTTCCCACCGACTCTCACGACTCGATTCCCGCCGACGCCCACGACGCAGAAAGGCCGCCCGTGCGTATCGCTTTGAACCAGTTCACCAGTGGACCCGACCCCGACAAGAATCTCGCGCTCATCGAGGACGGCACCCGGCGCGCCGCCGAGGCCGGAGCCCGCGTCGTCGTCTTCCCCGAGGCGTCGATGGCGTGCTTCGGCACCCCGTTGGCGCCGGTCGCGGAGTCGCTCGACGGCCCCTGGGCGAACGCGGTCCGCGCCCTCGCCGCCGCGGCCGGAATCGTCGTGGTGGCGGGCATGTTCACCCCGGCCCCGGAGGGACGGGTCGCCAACACCCTGCTCGCCGCCGGCCCGGGGGTCGAGGCCTCGTACGACAAGATCCATCTGTACGACGCCTTCGGCTACGCCGAGTCCGAGACCGTCGCCGCGGGCTCGCGGATCGTCACGATCGACGTCGACGGCGTCCGCATCGGCCTCGCCACCTGCTACGACGTCCGCTTCCCCGAGCTCTTCCGGGCGCACGCCGACGCGGGGGCCGTGGCGACGCTGCTGGCCGCCTCCTGGGGTGCCGGGCCGGGCAAGCGCGAACAGTGGGAGCTGCTGGTCAGGGCCCGCGCCCTGGACGCCACCGTGTGGCTCGCGGCCGTGGACCAGGCCGACCCGGCGGCCGGGGGAGTGGTCGCCCATCCCTCGGCGCCCACCGGCATCGGGTACAGCATGGTCGTCGGCCCCGACGGAACCGTACGCGACAGCCTCGGCGCCGAACCGGGCCTGCTGTTCGCCGAGTTGGACGTAGACGAGGTCGCTGCGGTCCGTCAGAAGACCTCCGTGCTGGCCAACCGCCGCCTGGGGAGGGCCTCATGAGCAAGCCGGAGCTCGAATTCCACCTGCCCGCCGCGCCATGGACGACGCCCGCCGGCGCGCTCCCGGGGGTCGTGCACCGCGTACTCGCCGAGGACGCGTCCGGCGCCCACAGCACCACGCTCGTCCGCTGGGAGCCGGGCACCGACACCTCCGCGCAGGGAGTGGCCCGGCACGACTTCTGGGAGGAGGTCTACATCCTCCAAGGGGACCTGCACGACCTGACGCTCGACGAGAATTTCCCGCAGGGCTCGTACGCGTGCCGCCCGCCCGGGATGCCGCACGGCCCGTGGACGACGGAGGCGGGCGTCACGATGCTCGTGTTCACCTATCCCGAGTCTCCGGCCTGATCCGCCGGACAGGCTCTGTCCCGCGTCTCCGGTCTGATCCGCCGGACAGGCCCTGTCCCGCGTGCCCGTCCCGTACGGCGTCCGCCACGGAGGCGGCGGCACGGACGAGTGCCGCCGTGGCCGTCGAACGGGACTGCTGCGGCCAGGCGATGACGAGGACCGCGGGCGGCGCGTCCGCAACCGGCCGGTAGACGACGCCCGGACGTGGATAGCGCGTGGCGACGGAGACGGGCAGCAGGCGCGTGAGGTCGCCCAGTGCGACGAGCGTGAGGAGTTGTGCGAGGTCGCGGCCTTCGCCGCGGGTCTCGTCGCGGAACCGGTGCAGATCGCCGGGGCGCAGACCGAGGTCGGCGAGGGTCAGACGGTCCCGGGCGGCGAGCGGATGGGTGGCCGCGAGGGCCGCGAGGCATGGTTCGGCGGTCAGCGTCTCGGTGTCCAGGCCGGTGCGGTCGAAGGGCTCGTGGACCAGGGCCGCGTCGGCTTCACCGCGGCGCAGGAGTCGCGGCTGTTCGTGCCGGCCGCACAGCCGGACGGCGACCGGTACGGCCGCCGGCTCGGAGGCGAGCCGCGCGAGAATCGGCTCCAGCAGCCCGGCGTCCCCGTCGGCCTTGACTGCCAGGACCAGCTTCGGCTCCGGGGCGGCCGCCCGCTGGGCGCGCCGCTCGGCGGCCTGCAGGGCGTCCAGGGCGATTCTCGCCTCCGCGAGGAGCACCGTTCCGGCCGGGGTCAGCGCCACGCTGTGGGTGGTGCCCGGCGGCCCCGAGGCGATCCCCAAGTCCTGCTCCAGCCGGCCGAGCCCCGCGCCAGTCAGCCAAGTCCTGTTCCAGCCGGCCAAGTCCCGCGCCAGTCGGCGCAGTCAGGCTCCAACCGGCCGAGCCCCGCTCCAGTCGGCCGAGCCCCGCCCCATCCCGGCCGAGCCCTGTTCTAGCCGGTGAGCAGGGCCTTCTAGCCGGTGAGCAGGACCTTCAGAGTCGACTGCAGATGGCTGTCGATCGCCGCGCAAGCGGCGGCGGCGTCGCCGGCCGCGAGGGCGTCGAGGATCTCCCGGTGTTCGTCCAGCACCGCCTCCTGGCGGCCGTGCTGGTTGTAGAGCGCCACCACTCCGGCGCGGACCTGGCGGCTGCGCAGCCCGTCGTAGTGCCGGTCGAGCAGGGTGTTGCCCACCGCCGAGACGAGCGTGGCGTGGAAGAGGTGGTCGACGGCGATGAACTCCTTGGCCTGGTCGGGGCCGCTCAGCGCGCCCTGCCGGTCCAGCAGCTCGCCGAGTTCCGTGACCGGGGTGCGGCCCTCCGCGATGACGTGCTCGGCCGCGTACCGCTCGACGATCCCGCGTAGCTCCATCAACTCGGAGATCTCACGGCCCGACAGCGGCGCCACCCTGGCCCCGCGCTTGGGCACCAGCTGGACGAGGTCCTCGGCGGCGAGCAGCAGCAGTGCCTCGCGGATCGGGGTGCGCGACACCCCGATCCGGTCGGCGATGTCCTGCTCGGAGAGGAACTCTCCCTGCATCGCCGGGTCCGTCAGCACCGTGTCCTTGAGGTACGCATACGCCTTCTCCCGACCGGACGCCACTACTACCCCCAAGATCGCATACACCTCGTATACAGAAGTTACCACGGGCCATGGAGGCGGCCTCGGCCGTTCGTCCGTTGCTGTTCGTCCGGCCCCGGCGGGGTGCTCCCCGGCCGAGGCGCGCCTCAGTGGCGGGCGCGGACGCCGTCGAGGGCGACCGCCAGGACACGGTCGCGCTGGGCGTCGTCGAGGAAGCTGGTCGAGGTGATCCCGGCGACCATGCGCAGCAGGTCGTCGAAGTCCATGTCGGCGCGGGCCTCTCCGGCCTGCTGCGCCCGGTCGAACAGCGGGCCGCCCGCCTGGTACATCGAGTCCCGGCAGGCGAGGAAGATCTCCGACTCGTTGTTGAGCGCCTCGCGGATGGCCCGCTTGGTCACCGTGTAGTCCACGAACCGGCGCAGCCACGAGGTCAGCGCCTGCCACGGCTCCAGTTCTGCGACGTCCCGCGCCACCTGGCACAGGGCGTTCACCTCGTCCGCGTAGACGCTCTCGAAGAGGTGGCGGCGGGTGGGGAAGTTCCGGTAGAGCGTGCCGATGCCGACGCCCGCGCGACGGGCGATGTCCTCCAGTGAGGCCTCCGCGCCGCTCTCCGCGAACGCCTCACGCGCGGCGTCCAGCAGGGCGTCGTAGTTGCGCGCGGCGTCCTTGCGGTGCGGGCGCTGTGCCGCGACGAGCTCGCTGACGGGGAACGGCTGAGCCGGCACTGCTGCCTCCTGGCGGGGTACGAGGTTGAAGCGGAGGTATGCCTCCGCTACAGTGGAGGGGTACCTCCACTTTACCAGTCGGGGTGTGTTCCGCGTGGATGCGTGCGGCCGTACGCCTCGTCGACGCATCCACCCCGCGCACAGACCGCACCTCGAGCTCCGACCGCCCTCCGGGCCCTGCGCCGTGCGCACCGCCCGACCGCCATCCGCTCCATCCTCCTGCTGCTCCATCCGCTCCGTCCGCCCCGCGACCGCTCAGCGCGCTCGTCGGCGCAGTCAAGACTGCCCCGCGGCGCATCGGCGCAGACCCGCGGCCTGCTCTGCTCTGCCCGTACGACCGTGGCCGCACGACATCGGCCGCAACCTCTTCGGAGAGGTTTTTCATGCCCCGGAACTCCACCCGCCTCACCTTCGCGGTCCTCGCGACCGGTGCGGGCGTGTTCTCCATGCTCCAGTCGCTGATCGCGCCGGCCCTGCCGACCGTTCAACACGCCCTGCACACCTCGCAGTCCACCGCGACCTGGGTGATGACGGCCTACCTGCTGTCCGCCTCGGTCTTCACGCCGATCCTGGGCCGGGTCGGCGACCTCGTCGGCAAGAAACGCACCCTTGTCGCGGTCCTCGTGACGGTGACGATCGGGTGTCTGCTCGCCGCGCTCGCGCCGACCATCGGCGTACTGATCGTCGCCCGGGTCGTCCAGGGCATAGGCGGCGCGCTGTTCCCGCTGTCCTTCGGCATCATCCGGGACGAGTTCCGCCCGTCGGAGGTGAGCGGCAGCATCAGCAACCTGTCCGCCGTCATCGCCGCCGGCGGCGGGGTCGGCATCGTGGCGGCCGGTCCCATCGTGACCGCGCTCGACTACCGCTGGCTGTTCTGGCTCCCCGTCGGCATCGTCGCGGTCACCACGCTGATCGCCCTGCGCTACGTCCCCGAGTCGCCCAGCCGGGCCGAGGGACGCGTCAACTGGCTCGGCGCCCTCCTCCTCTCGGGCTGGCTGGTGGCCCTGCTGCTGCCGCTCAGCCAGGCGAACCACTGGGGGTGGGGATCGGCCCGCGTGATCGGTCTGTTCGTCGCCGCCGTGCTGCTCTTCGCGGCGTGGCTGGCCGCCGAGGCGCGCTCCCGCAGCCCGCTGATCGACCTGCGCATCATGCGACTGCCCGCCGTGTGGACCACGAACACCGCCGCGCTGCTGTTCGGCGCGGGCATGTACGCGATCTGGTCCTTCCTGCCCGGCTTCGTCCAGACGCCACGCTCAGCCGGTTACGGCTTCGGCGCGAGCGTCACGACGGCCGGACTGCTCATGCTGCCGATGCTGATCGCGATGTTCTGCTCGGGCGTGCTGAGCGGCCGACTGGAGCCGGTGCTGGGCGCGAAGAAGCTGCTCACCACGGGGGCCGCGCTCGGCGCGGTCGCCTGCGGATTCCTCGCCCTCTGGCACGACCGGCAGTGGCAAGTCGCCTTCGCGGCGGGCGTGTTCGGGCTCGGCATCGGACTGGCCTTCGCGTCCATGGCCAATCTGATCGTCGGCAGTGTCCCGGCCGAACAGACCGGCGCCGCGACCGGAATGAACGCCAACATCCGCACCATCGGCGGGTCCATCGGCGCCGCGGTGACCAGTGTCCTGGTGACCGGCCGTGTCCAGCCCTCGGGCCTGCCGTACGCGTCCGGTTACACCCACGGGTTCAGCCTGCTCGCCCTGCTCTGCCTCGCCGCCGCGCTGGCCGCGCTGCTCGTCCCGGCGCAGCGCGCCGGCCGGGCCACCGGGACGCTCCGCGCGTCCCACGACGAGGTGTCGGTCGCGGAGGCGGAGACCGTCGCGCCGGGCGTGCGGGGCTGACGCTACGGAGGTTCCGGACCCGGCGCCGGACGCCGAGAGCGCGTGTCCGACCCCCGCCCCCGAACCGCCGACCCGGCCCCCGGCCTCGGACGCCCGGCTCGGACGCCCGGCTCGGGCCCCCGGCCTCGGGCCCCTGGCCCCGGCCTCGGGCCCCCGGCCCCGGCCTCGGGCACCTGGCCCCGGCCTCGGACGCCCGGCTCGGGCTCCCGGCCTCGGGCCCCCGGCCTCGGGCCCCTGGTCCCGGCCCCGGCCCTTGGCCCCGGCCCCGGCCCTTGGCCCCGGCCCCGGCCCTTGGCCCCGGCCCCGGCCCCGGGCCCCCGACCCCGGCCCGCCGCCTCCCGACCTCCGGTGCCCGGCTCCGCGGCCCGATCAGCTCTCCTCGACATCAGCTCTCCTGGATATCAGCTCTCCTCGACATCAGCTCTCCTCGACGAGTTCCGCCAACTCGTCGAGGAGGGCTGCGGCATCGGTCACGTCGTCCGTGAGGGGGCGGTCCGTCATGGCCGGGTCCAGCACCGCCGCCGCGCGGACGTACGCGCGGCCCGCCGGGGTCCTCGGATCGGGTGCGGCACCGCGCTGACGCAGGGCCCGTACGGCGGCGACCAGTTCGCAGCCCAGGACCAGCCGGTACGCGTGGGCCAGCCGTAGCGACTTGCGGGCCGCCTGGGTGGCGAAGCTCGCCGCCTCCTCCAGCCCTTGCGACAGCACCACGTGCCCGAGGGCGGCGGGGGCGGCGCACGCCTGGATCTCGGCGAGGGCCGCGGCGGCGCTGTACTCCAGGATCATCATCCCCGAGCCCGCCGAGGCCTCGTCGGCCAAGTAGGAGCGCAGCCCCGTCAGTTCGGCGCGGCCGAGGCCGGACAGCCGGGCGGCGGAGAGCCGTGCCGTGCCGAGGACGGCGAGTCCCAGCTGGTCGAGCGCCAGGGTGAGCGGCGTGGCGAAGAACCCACCGTGGTGGTGGGCGACAGGCGCACGCGTCCGCTCGTCCCGCCCGATGAGGGGGTTCTCGACGGCGGAGTTGAGGTCGATCGACAGCACATGTTCCAGGGCCGCGCACGCCTCCGTCGCCGGACCATGGGCCTGGGGGAAGCACCGGAAACCGAAGGGATCCTGCACGCGCGCGGGGGGCGAAACCGGCCGCTCCGGCGCGCCGAGCAGCCCCCGTACACGAGCCGCCGCCCGTCCGATCGCCGGATGCGGGTGGGCACGGTGGACCTCGGGCGCGTACGCCTCCAGGGAGCCGTCTGTCGCGTGCAGTGCGAGCGCGGCCACCACGTGGGCGGCGCGGAGCAGGCCGCCGAGGTCGTGGCAGGCGAGCGCCGACTGGCCGAGGGTGAGGGCGTTGCTGCTCAACAGGGCGAGCGCGTCGCCGCGTCGGATCTTCAGCGGCTCGGGGAACCCCTCCTCGTCGGCGCTCTCGTCCCGTTGCCACGAGCCGTGCCCGAAGAGCGCCAGCCCCAACTGGGCCAGTGCCGTCAGGTCGCCGGTGCCGACCGACCCGTACTCCTGGACGCGGGGATACGCCCCGGCGCGGAGCGCGTCCGCCATGGCCACGGCGATCTCGGGGCCCAAGCCCGAGCCCGCGGCGAGCAGTTGGTTGGTGCGCACCGCCATCATCGCGCGGACCTGCCGCGCGGGCAGGGTATCGCCGATGCCGCCCGCGTGGCTGAGCAGGAGCCGCAGGTCGTGGCCCGCGCCGTCGCGCTCCTCGACGGCGACGCCCCGGTGCGCGCCGACGCCGGTGCTGCGTCCGTACACCCGGGCACCCCGCGCGGCCAGCTCGCGCGCGGCCCATCGGGTGCGCTCCATCGCCTCCAGCGCCGCCGGATGCGGGGCGGGCGGAACCAGGCGGTCGGCGATCCGGGCGACCGTGGCCGCATCGAGGCCGTGACCGTCGAGTAACGCCGCCCCGGTGGCCGGGACGCCGATGGCCGGCCGGAGCGGACTGCCGCTCCGGCCGTCGAGCAGCGGCATCCGTCAGTTCAGTCCGGCGGAGGACAGCCACGCCTTCGCGACGTCCAGCGGGTCCTTGTTGTCGTCCTGTACCTGGCTGTTCAGTTTGACCAGGGTCGCCGTATCGAGCTTCGCGGAGACGTCATTGAGTGCGGAAACTCCGGCCGACGACAGATTGCTCTTGTATGCCAGCGGAGTTACGTTCTCGAATCCGAAGAGATTCTTGGGATCCTGGAGCACTACAAACTTGTTCTTGCTGATTCCGGGGTCCGTCGTGAAAATATCTGCGGCCTGGATGTTGTTCCCCTTGAGTGCGGCCACCGTCAGCGGACCGCCCGCGTCCAGCGCCTTGAAGGATTTGAATTCCAGGCCGTACACGGACTTGAGGCCCTTCAGTCCCTGCTGCCGCGTCTGGAACTCCGGCGAACCGCCGATGACCAGGTCCTTCGCGACGTCCGCGAGGTCCGCGATCGTCGACTTGTCGGTCAGGCTGTACTTCTTGGCCGTCGCCTCGTTGACGGCGACGGCGTCCTTGTCCTCGGCTGCGGACGGCTTCAACAGGGTGAGTTTCGGGTCCAGTTCGGCGCTGATCGCCTTGCTGGTCTCCTCGACCGTCGTCGGGGCCGCCTTGGCGTTCAGGTAGGCGAGCAGGGCCCCGTTGTACTCCGGCAGGACCGTGATCGTGCCGTTCTTGATCAGGCCGTAGGTGGTCTCGCGGCTGCCGATGTTCAGCTTGTAACTGACCTTGATGCCCTTGGACTTGAGCGCCTCGCCGTAGATGTCGGCGAGCAGGATGCTCTCGGGGAAGTTGTTGGAACCGACAACGACGGTCCCGCCCTTGGCGGAGTCCCCCTTCAACGGGTCGCTCTTGCCGGAGCCGTCGGAGGAACCGCAGCCCGTCAGTGCGGCCGAGGCCACAACCAGCAGGGAAACAGCGTACGTTGCGGACGTTCTGGTGCTTCTGGCGATGGTCACGTTGGTCATCCAGACTTGGCATGGGTGGGGCGATGGGGGCCGGAAGGCGCGGATGTTGACGGTCCAGACGATCCAAGCGAGGCCCCTCACGGACCGTCAAGACACGAATAGATCACCGATGGGGACCGCACGGCTTCACCCCGTGCGCACAACGTGACCAAAATACGAGCGAATCCGGCGTAACCGCATGTCAGTTTTTGGTTGATCATGGCCGTACTCTTGCGGCAACCGCTAATGTTGGCCGCGTCGAGGGCCTTGTTCCACTTGTCGGCCTGAGCGCTCTGTCGCGATTGCTGAACCACGCAGCCCGGGCCAAGGGCTTCCACGGGGAACGAAGTCGAGGAGGTTGGGTGCCCGCGCACAAAAGGGCTGTCCCGGGACGGCCGCCGACAGCTCCCCGAATGGACTCGGGGGAGACAGTCACCGTTCCCCGAATAGGCCGGACGCCATCACTTCTCGACCGTTGGCCATTTCGCCGGAAACTCAACGTCCTGGTGATCGTGCCGCTCACGGTCGTCTCCGCGATGCTCGCCTACGTCGTCTACGGCCAGGTCGACCGGGCCCGCTCCGTCGCCGAGACCGCCCAACTCGTGTGGGACAGCGCGCAGGTGGCCCAACTCATCGACGGCGTGCAGACCGAGCACCGGCAGGCGCTCCTCGTCTCCCTGCGCTACGAGGCCGCCCACTCCGGCGACAGCCCGCCCGACACCTCCTCCTACCTCCAGGCGCAGCAGAAGGCCGACGCCCAGGCCGAGGCAGTCCGCTCGGCCTACGGGGACCGGCTGCCCGACGCCGAGGCGCAGGCGCTCAAGGAACTGGAGGGCCTGGACAGCCTCCGCAAGACCATCGAGCAGGGCCCGATCCCCGCCGACAACATCGACCCCGCGTACGGATCGGTGATCGTGGGCCTCATCAACGGTCTCGGACTCGGACAGGCGGCCAGCGAGTCCTCGTCGTCCGCGGGCAATCTGCTCGACGCGCTGCTGCGGGCCGACACCGCCCACGCCTCGTTCGAGACCAGTGTCTTCGCCGCCCGCACCCGGGACCCCAACGCGCTCATCGAGTTCACCGCCGCCGTCGGCGACTATGACCAGTACACCTCCCAGGCCCAGCGGTTCACCCGGCTCGCCACCCAGGGACAGGGCGCCGACCTCGCCGGGATCGAACACAGCCCGTACCAGAGCGTCATCACCCAGCACTGGGCCGCGCTCCAGGTCGACCCCAGCGGCCAGGTCGCCGAGAGCTCGGCACAGCTGCGGGCCGCGCTCGGCGACGCGCTGAAGGCCGACCCCACCTATGAGCGGCAGGCCCAGAACCGGCTGAAGATCGTCCAGAAACTCATCGGCGAGATCGCCGCCGACACCCAGGACGCCTCCAACGACGCCTGGCTGCAGGCGGCTTGGCTGATCGCCGGCACCCTGCTCGCCTTCGGGGCCTGGCTCCTCTTCTCCGTGCTGGTGCGCCGCTCCGTGGTGCGGACCGTGCGGACGCTCACCGGGGCGGCCCAGCACGTGGCCACCGCGGCCGAGACCGAACTGGCCCGGGTCGCCGACGACGACGCCGACGACGCGAGCCCGCCGCGCCTGGAAGCCGTACCGGTGCCGGTGCGCGACGAGATCGGTGAACTCGCCGAGGCCTTCAACCAGGTTCAGGTCACGGCGACCGCCCTGCTGGAGCGGCAGGTCGTCAGCCGTCGCAACATCGCCGAGATGTTCGGCAACGTCGGCCGCCGCGTCAGTAACCTGACGGCACGTCAACTCGCGCTGATCGACTCGGTGGAGCGCGGTGAGACCGACCCGGAGGTACTGGACCGGCTCTACCGCATCGACCACATCGCCGTACGTCTGCAGCGCAACGCCGACAGCCTGATGCTGCTCGCGGGGATCAGCGAGACGGGCCTCAACACCGAACCCATGCGGCTCAGCAACATCGTCCGCGCGGCGCTCGGCCAGATCGAGGGCTTCCAGCGGGTCACCCCGCACGCCGAGGGCGATGTCACCGTCGCCCCCGACATCGTCGGCGATCTGACGCTGATGCTGGCGGAACTCCTGGAGAACGCGGTGATGTTCTCCCCGGCGACCAGCGGCGTCGAGGTGGTCCTGCGCCCCCGGCACGGCTCCGCCGGCGCCCTCGTCGAGATCATCGACCACGGACTCGGGATGAGCCCCGATCGGCTGGCGCAGGAGAACGCCCGCCTGATCCGCCGCGAGCGCCTCGACCTGGCCCCGACGGAGGTCCTCGGCCTGTTCGTGGTCGGCGGACTGTCCCGGCGCTGGGGCATCGAGGTCGTCCTGTCCCGCACCCCGGGCGGCGGTGTCACGGCCACCGTCGCGGTCCCCGCGTCCCACCTCCTGCTCACCGACCCGGCCCAGACCGCCGCACGGGCCCCGCACATCCTGCCGCCCGCCCGCCGCTCCGGCGGCGCGGAGCCGCGCCCCGCGAAGGTGGAGGCGCCGCCCGGCCCCTCGGGCCTGCCCCGCCGGGTTCCCGCGCGACCCCGCGGCGCCGACGGCCCCGGCCACGCCCGCCGCCCGGAAACCCCGGTCGGCACCGGCGGCGAGGGCGTTCTCGCCCACCCGGCGAACGGCCCCGGCACGCCCCGGCTCAGGCAACGCGGCGCCCAGCCGGACACGGGCGCCGGGACCCGCGAGACGGGTGGGCGCGGTATGGCCCCGGGCGCCGGGTCACGCGAGACGAGCGGGAGCGGTATGGTCCCGGGCGCCGAGAGGCGCGGACCGGTCGGGCGCGGTACGGAACCGGACGGCGGGGCACGGGAGACGGCTGGGCGCGGTACGGCCCCGGACGGCCGGGCACGCGGACCGGTCGGGCGCGGTACGGTGCCGGGTGCGGTCGGCGGGTTCGGGCCGCAGTACGGCAACGGCGGCGACGGCCGGTCCGGCACGGCGGCGGCGTCGAGGCCCGGTGAGGCCGGTCAGCTGCGCCGCCGGGTGCGCGGGGCGACCCTGTCGGCCACCACCGCGTCGAGCCGACTGCCCGAACGGCCCGTCCCGAGCAATGGGCGGCCGCCCGCCTGGCAGCCCACGGACGCGGAGGCGGCACGCGACGAGCTCGACGAGTTCGAGGCGGCCGTCCGGCGCGCCCAGCGCGACAGCGCGACCGAGGGCCGGACCACCGGCGCGACCCGACCCGGAAGCCGGCCTTACGCCCCGTCCCCACCGGGAACCCGGCCCGACGTCCCGACCTCACCGGGAACCTGGCCCGGTACCCCGCCCCCACCGGGAGGCCGGCCTGACGCCCCGACCCCACAGGGAACCCGGCCAGGCGTCCAGACTCCACCCGCCTCAGATAACCCCGCTCCAACCCAGCACGGAACAGCAGACCCTCATCCTCGGAAGGCATGAGCACGTGACCATGTGGACAGGCGAGCCGGAGTCCGGAGCCGTGGCGCCGGTGACGGACGTGAAGACCGCCGCTGCCGACTTCAATTGGCTGCTCAATCGATTCGCCACCGAGACGGCCGGGGTCGTCGACGTGATCGGTGTCTCCTCCGACGGACTGCTCATCGCGGTGTCCCAACTGCGCGGACAGGCGGACTCGGAGCGGCTCGCGGCGATCGTCTCGGGGATCACCAGCCTCGCCATGGGCGCCTCCGGCAACTACGGCCTGGGCGCCCTGAACAAGGTCATCATCGACCTCGAGGAAGGGCACGTCCTGGTCTCCGCGCTCGGCGCGGGCGCGGTCCTCGGCGTGGTCGCCTCCAAGGAGGCGAAGCTCGGCAACATCGCGTACGAGATGACCCTCTTCGCCAACCGGGCCGGCGCGGTCCTGAGCCCGCAGCTGGTCATGGAGTTGAAGAACACCGTGGGCATCGCGCCCACCGGTTGAGGCCCGACGGGCCGTCACATGACCGGTGACGGCCCGCGAAGCGAAGGGGGAGGACGTGATGACGGCCGGGGAGCCATCGGGCACCGACGACGCCGGGTGGGGAGTGGAGCCCCCCGCCTCGGTCGTCCGGCCGTTCCTGCTGACCGCGGGGCGGATCGCCGGGGGCGACAGTCTCGTACCGCCGATCCCGATCGAGACACAGGTGGTGGCCACGGACGTGGGACTCGCGGCCCTGGACGCCTTCGTCTTCGAACAGCACCGCGACATCATCACGGTCTGCCGCCAGCCGCAGTCGCTGGCGGAGATCGCGGCGAAACTGCGGATGCACTTGAATGTGATCCGGGTGCTCGCCGACGATCTGCGCGCCGACGGTCAACTGGCCTTGTACGCACCGCAGGCCGACTCCGCCCGCGATGCCACCGTATTGCGAAGGGTTATCGATGGTCTCCGAGCTATCCCCGACTCCCGGGGCGCGATCCGTGAGGGCTGACGCCGACGGGCCCCGGCCGCCGCTGCCGGTGAAGATGGTGATCGCGGGCGGCTTCGGCGTGGGCAAGACCACCACGGTGGGCGCGATTTCCGAGATCGAGCCGCTGACCACCGAGGCGTCCATCACCTCGGTCGCCGCGGGTGTCGACGACCTCAGCCACACCCCGGAGAAGATGACGACGACCGTCGCCATGGACTTCGGCTGCGTCACTCTCGACCCGACCCTGAAGCTCTACCTGTTCGGGACGCCCGGCCAGGAGCGGTTCGGCTTCATGTGGGACGACCTGGTCGACGGCGCACTGGGCGGTCTCGTCATCGTCGACACCCGCCGGCTCGACGACTGCTACGCGGCCGTCGACTACTTCGAGCACCGCGAGATCCCCTTCGCGGTGGCCGTCAACGCCTTCGACGGCAAGATCGAGCACGATCTGGACGACGTACGGTGGGCCCTCGACGTCGCCGACCACGTGCCCCTCACCGTGTTCGACGCGCGTGAACGCGGCTCCGTACGGGACGCGTTGCTCGTCGTCCTCGAACACGCGCTGGCCACCGCGGAACGCTGAAGGGGGACGGGCCCCGAGCCCGTCCCCCTCCACTCGCGTACGGCGGTCAGGCCGCCCGGCGCCTGCGCACGCCCGGGGACACCGCCAGCCGGGCCACGGCCCAGAACAGCACCAGGACGAGCAGGGCGAGGACGGCGGTGAGAGTGGCCCCGCCGACGACCTTCTCGTAGTTGCGCTGGTAGAGGCCGTCCACGATGTAGCGGCCGACACCGCCGAGGCTCACATAGGCCGCGATCGTCGCCGTCGACACGATCTGGATCGCCGCCGAGCGCAGCCCGCTGAGGATGAGCGGCAGCGCCGCGGGCACCTCGACCTGGAGCAGGATCTTCCCCTCCGGCATGCCCATACCGCGGGCGGCGTCGACGGGCGAGGGATCGACATTGCGGATCGCCTCGTACGTGGTGATGAGGACCGGCGGCACCGCCAGCACCACGAGCGGGATCATCACGGGCAGCACGCCGAGGCCGAGCCAGACGAACATCAGCACCAGCAGTCCGAAGGTGGGCAGCGCCCGGGCCCCCGCGGACACGAAGGCCAGCGCGTTGCCGCCACGGCCGGTGTGTCCGGTGACCAGCCCGGTGGGCAGGCCGATGGCCGCGGCGATCGCGAGGGCCGCCGCGGAGTACTGGAGGTGTTCCCAGACGCGCTGCGGGATGCCGTCGTAGCCGTGCCAGTGCGAGCCGTCGCTGAAGAAGGACTGGATGTAGTTCAGCACGTTCACGAGACGCTCTCCGGGGTGCGGGCGGCGGCGATCGTGGCCGTACGGCGCCCGGCACCGCGGCCGGACGGCGGCTGCCAGGGGGTGAGCACCCGCCGCAGCAGCACCAGCAGCGCGTCGACCAGCACCGCGAGGACGGCGGTGGTGACCACCGAGTTCACCGCGAGGACCGGCCGGTGGTAGAGCATCGCGGTGGTCAGGAGGTTGCCGAGCGCGCCCTGGTTGCCGATCAGCGCGCCGACGCTGACCAGGCTGATGCTGGACGCGGTCGCCACCCGCAGTCCCGCCATGATCGCCGGTACGGCGATGGGCAGTTGGACCTGGAGGTAGCGGCGTACGTAGCCGATGCCCATGGCGGCCGCCGCGGCGTTCGTCTCCTCGGGGACCGAGCGGACGCCGTCGACCACCGAGGGGACGAGGATCACCAGACTGTAGAGACACAGCGGGATCATCACGGTGAGCCGGCTCAGCCCGGTGTAGTCGATGAGCACCACGAAGAAGGCCAGCGACGGGATCGCGTAGAGCACGGTCGTGGCCCACAGCACCGGCGGATAGAGCCAGTCGAAGCGGACGCACAGCATGCCGATCGGCAGCGCGAGGAGCAGACCGGCGAGCACCGGGAGCAGCGCCTCCTGCATGTGCCAGGAGATCAGCCCGAGATAGCTGTGCTGGAGGTCGCTCGGAATGTCGAAGAAGCCGTTCATCGCACGGCCTTCGTCGGGGACGGCTCCTGCCGGGAGTCCGACGGGCCCTCGGCGGACTCGGTGGCCTGTCGCCGCCGGGCGGCGCGGATCGCCGCGGCGACGGTCTCCTGTCCGGCGATCCCGAGCACCTGTCCCGCCCCGTCCACCGCGACCGCCTGACCGGTGGGGGACAGGACGGCCCGGTCCAGGGCGACCCGCAGTGAGTCCCGGCCCACCTCGAAGCTCTGCCCGTACGGTTCGAGGGCCTGGACGTCGCCGCCCCACGTGGTGAGGTCGGCCCAGCCGAGCGGTTCGCCGCCGGCGTCGGTCACGAGCACCGGCGCCCGCGTCTTGTCGCGCCCGGCGATCTCCTGCCAGTCGGAGCCGACGGGGAAGACCCGGGAGCGGTCGAGTGCGAGTTCGCGGGTGGACAGGAACGACAGCCCGCGGATGCCCCGGTCGGCGCCCAGGAACTCCTCCACGAACGGGTCGGCGGGCGACGCCAACAGCTCCTCGGGGGCGGCGAACTGGGCGAGCCTGCCACCGGTGCGCAGCACGGCGACGCGGTCGCCGATCCTGATGGCCTCGTCCATGTCGTGCGTGACGAACACGATCGCCTTGCCGAGTTCGCCCTGGATGCGGAGCAACTCCTCCTGGAGGCCGCGGCGCACGACCGGGTCGACCGCGGAGAACGGTTCGTCCATGAGCAGGATCGGCGGGTCCGAGGCCAGTGCGCGGGCGACGCCCACCCGCTGCTGCTGGCCGCCGGAGAGCTGGTAGGGATAGCGGCGGGCCATGCCCGGGTCGAGGCCGACCCGTTCCATGAGTTCGGCCGCGCGGGCCCGGGCGCGCTGCTTGGACCAGCCGAGCAGCCGCGGCACCGTGGCGATGTTGTCGAGAATCGTGCGGTGCTGGAAGAGTCCGGCGTTCTGGATGACGTAACCCATGGAACGGCGCAGCGCGTTGACCGGCCGGCGCAGGATGTCCTCGCCGTCGACCCGGATCGTGCCGCTGGTGGGTTCGACCATGCGGTTGATCATGCGCAGCGTGGTGGTCTTGCCGCAGCCCGAGGGTCCGACGAGAACGGTGATGGAGTGGTCCGGTATCTGGAGTGACAGGCGATCGACGGCCACCGTGCCGTCGGCGTATCGCTTGCTGACCTCTTCGATGGCTATCAAGCTCGAAACCCTTCGGGAACGGCTTTGCTCGCATGTGGCGCGATCGCGTGCACGAGGGTGCGTAGTCTAGCCAGTTGATGTTCGTTCGGGGCTTCGGCGGGTTGTCACGGCAGGTTAGGCCTCGGCAAGGGCTTCACCGCCACCCTCGTCCACGTCCTCGCCGAACGCGGACTGCTCGACTACGACACCCCGATCGCCCACTACTGGCCCGAGTTCGGCGCCCACGGCAAGGAACGCGCCACGGTACGCGACGCGTTGACCCACGGGGTCGGCGTCCCGCAGCTGCCCGCCGCCATCACCCCGGCCGAGCTGTGCGACTGGGACGCCATGTGCGCGATCGTCGCGGCGCAGCAGCCGTTGTGGGAGCCCGGCTCCGCGAGCGGCTACCAGTCAGGTATTTCCATGGAACTCCAGCCGAAAGGCGGGGTGCTCGTCGAGGCGGTGCACGTAGGCGCGGAGATGGCTGTGCCGGGACAGGGGCTCGGGCGTGGAGAGGTGGGTGAGCGCGGCCCAGAGGTCCACGTCGGCCGCTGTCAGCTCCTCGCCCAACACATAGGTCCGCGTGGCGAGTTGCAGGTCCAGCAGATCCAGCGTCGCCGAACGGGCCGTCGGCTGTGCGGTCGGCGTGACGTCCCGGTCGAGGCGTTCGCGCAGGGCGTCGATGTCCGCGGCGAGGGCCGGCGGATGCAGCGGCGGGACGCACGCCTCGTCGTGGCCGGTCAGCAGGCCGGCGAGGTCGCGCAGGATGTCAGGGGTGTGATTGCTGACGACGCGGCCGCTCCAGCGGTCGCACAGCGCGGGCGCGGTCAGCGGGCCCTCGTAGTGGTGCCAGGTGGCCTCGTAGGCACTCCGCAGCGAGGTGAACGCGTCGGGTGTCTCGGTGGGGTGCGTCAGGATCGTGGTGGCGAGGGAGTCCTGGAGGCCGAGCAGGCGGAGAGTGATCGCAAGGCGCAGCGAGCGCGGACAGCCGGCGGAGAGATACAACTGATAGCGGTGCGGCGCCGGGTAGAAACCGCCGGCGGCGCCGGCGGCGATGCGGCTGCGGATGCGGGGCGGGCGAGGGGACGCGGACGGCGCGGCGCCCCAGGAGCGAACGGTGCTGCCGGATGTCGCAACCGGGCACGGTGCGGGCGGAGTTGACGCGCAGGTGTCTGTGGCCACCGAGGCCGGGGCGTCTGTGCCGGCCGGGCTGGCACACGTGCCGGAGGTGCCTGGGTTTGCGGCGCGCGAAACTGTCTTGGGCATGACTCTCCAGGGGAACGACGAAGCCCCGGCCGCCTCATGGGCGGCAGCGGCGGAACGGAGTGACTGCGCTTGCGTACCGGCTCGGAGCGGCCGGACTAGTACGCGCTGGAGACCCGCAACAAGTCGATGTGCAGACGTCTCGTCAGGTTGTTCCTGGGCATTCCCACCGGTCCCGCTTCCAGGGCCCGCGAGTTGCGAGACCACGCTTGTCCCGCCGCACCGGCGGGACCCGGTCGTCACCCGGGGCACCCCGTCGCGGTGGAAGGGTTGCCTGTCAGCGGGCCGGGGCCGATCACCGCGTCGCGCAGCGAAGGCTGCGGGACGAGGCGCTGACAATCGTGACCGTCCTCGTCAGTGTCAGTGCACCGTACGAAGCCGTCAAGAAGGCGTGTAGCCGGTCTCACCACGTGGTCATTCGGGCCGGAACACGTTGACATCGGTTTCCCGGCGTGCCTAACTTACGCCGCAGATCGGTCATGAGTGTCAGCGACAAGCCCTGGCTCGCTGGCCGGCAACCCTCGCGACGCGGTGGGGTGCCCCAGGTGACGACCGGACCGGAAGGCTTTCGGTAAGCGCGAGCCGCCCACGGGCGGGGAACAGTGACGGAGACGGCGATGGACGCAGCTTCGAGGACGGCCGCACGACGGCCCCACGGCTGCGTCCTGCTGTGCGCGAACCGCTGCGTCGACCTGCTCCGCGTCAACAGTGCCCTGTGTACCGCTGCGGGCTGTCCCCGCTGTCAAGGCTGACGGCGTTCTGAACCCCTGACGCGCACCGCTGCCGCGGTGTGCCCTCTGCCCGCCCAGCCCCCGGTACCGGCGTCCTCCCGCTCTGCGTCATCCGCGGCCGTCCCCTGCGCGCCGCGGTGCCGCCCACGCCGCGCCCCGGGGTGTCCGACTCCGCTGGAGCCCTCATGAGTGAACCCCCTGGCGTGGCCGTGTCCGTTGCCGAGGCACCGCCCGCCGACTCCCCGGCGAAGCCGCTCACCGCGCAACGCGTGCTGCCGCTGCGCAGGCCGGGCCGCTGGATCAGCACGGCCGTCGTCCTGGTCCTGGTCGCCCAGATCATCCACGGCCTGGCCACGAACCCCTTCTACCAGTGGGACCGCTTCCGCTACTGGTTCCTGCGGCCCACCATTCTCGACGGCCTCGTCATCACCCTCGAAGTGGCCGCGCTCAGCGCGGTGTTGGGGCTGCTCGGCGGGGTCCTGCTCGCCCTCGCCAGGCTCTCCGGGAGCCCGGTGCTGCGCGCGGTGAGCTGGGTGTACACCTGGCTGTTCCGCTCCGTGCCGCTGATCGTCGTGCTGATCTTCCTCTACAACTTCAGTGCCCTGTACAAGACGTTGAGCCTCGGCGTGCCGTTCGGGCCGGCCTTCGTCAGCTTCGACGAGTCGCGGCTCGCCACCGACATGACGGTCGCCGTCATCGGCCTCAGCCTCAACGAGGCGGCCTACGCCTCCGAGGTCGTCCGCGGCGGCATCCTCTCCGTCGACCAGGGCCAGCACGAGGCGGCCGCCGCGCTCGGCCTGCCGAAGACGTACCAGTTCACCCGGATCGTCTTTCCCCAGGCGCTCAGGTCCATCACGCCGAACTACGTCAACCAGCTGATCGGCCTGATCAAGGGCACCTCCCTGGTGTTCTACGTGTCGCTGCTCGACCTGTTCGGCTCGGTGCAGACGATGGGCAGCACCTATCCCGGCGACATCGTGCCGCTGCTGCTGGTCGCCACCGTCTGGTACCTGATCCTCACGAGCGCCGTGTCCGTCGTCCAGTTCTACGTCGAGCGGTACTTCGCCCGGGGCGCGACGCGCACCCTGCCGCCGACGCCGCTGCAGAAGCTGCGGGCCGGCCTGAGTGATCTGCGGGCCCGGCTGCGCAAGGAGGCCGCCGTATGACTCCCGCCCAGACCCTCGACGCGCGTCCCGCCGCCCTCGAGGTCCACGACGTGCACAAGTGGTACGGCGCACACCGGGTGCTCGACGGCGTCGACCTGACGGTGCGGCCCGGCGAGGTCACCGTCATCCTCGGCCCGTCCGGCTCCGGCAAGTCGACGCTGCTGCGGGTGATCAACCACCTGGAGAAGCCCGAAGTCGGGTACGTCAGCGTCAACGGCGAGCTGATAGGCGTACGACGGCACGGCAAGCGCAGCGAGATGGGGGTCCCCCCGGCCGAAGGCTGGGGGAGGCTCAAGGAACTCAGCGAGCGAGCCATTCTGACCCAGCGCAGCCGGATCGGCTTCGTCTTCCAGAACTTCAACCTCTTCCCGCACCTGACCGTCCTCGACAACGTGGCCGCCGCGCCCGTCGCCACCGGGAAGCTCGCCAAGTCCGAGGCCCAGCAGCTGGCCCGTGAACTGCTCGGCCGGGTGGGCCTGGGCGAGAAGACCGGCGCCTACCCGCGACAGCTGTCCGGCGGCCAGCAGCATCGCGTGGCCATCGCCCGCGCCCTCGCCCTGCGCCCGGGGATCATCCTGTTCGACGAGCCCACCTCGGCTCTCGACCCCGAACTCGTCGGGGAGGTGCTGGCCGTCATCAAGGACCTGGCGACCAGTGGAACCACCCTCGTCATCGTCACCCACGAGATCGGCTTCGCCCGCGAGGTCGCCGACCGGGTCGTCTTCATCGACGGTGGCCGCGTCGTCGAACAGGGCCCGCCCGACGAGGTGTTGGACCACCCGCGGCACGAGCGGACCCGGGACTTCCTCAGCAAGGTGCTCTGACCGGCGCCGTCTTCCCTCGCCACGTCACTTCCTCCTGCCACCTCACCGCAGTCACACCCTCACCCAGCGACAAGGACAGCCATGCCTACGCACCTCTCTCGACGCAGCCTGATACGCGGAATCACCGCGGCGACCGCCATTGCCTCACTGGCCGCCGGGCTCGCCGCCTGCGGGGGCGACAGCGACGCCGCCACCACGACCGACACCGCGGGCACGGTGACCGTGGGACAGCTGTCCAACGGCGCCGCCCAGCAGGCCGCGTTGAAGGTCTCCGAGGTGAAGTCGATCAGCGCCGAGCTGCCCGCCTCGGTCCGCAAGAGCGGCAAGCTGGAGATCGGCGTGGGCGCTCTGCCCGACGGTTTCCCGCCGCTGGCGTACGTCGGCTCGGACCAGAAGACCCTCACCGGCGCGGAGCCCGACTTCGGCCGCCTGGTCGCCGCGGTTCTCGGCCTGAAGCCGGAGCTGAAGAACTCCACCTGGGAGAACATGTTCGTCGGCATCGACAGCGGCAAGGTCGACGTGGCCTTCGCCAACATCACCGACACCGAGGAACGCAAGAAGAAGTACGACTTCGCCTCCTACCGCAAGGACAACGTCGGCTTCGAGGTGCTCAAGAAGAGCAGGTGGAACTTCGACGGCGACTACGAGAACCTCGCCGGCAAGACCGTCGCCGTCGACAACGGCACCAACCAGGAGAAGATCCTCCTCGAGTGGCAGACCAAGCTCAAGAAGGAGGGCAAGCGGCTCACGGTCAAGCACTACGCGAGCAAGAACAGCACCTACCTGGCGCTGACCGGCGGGAAGATCGACGCGTACTTCTCCGCCAACCCCGGTGTCGCCTATCACATCCGGCAGACCGCCAAGTCGCCCGACCCGACGCGCAGCGCGGGCACGTTCTCCGGCGCCGGCACGTCGTTGCAGGGCCTGATCGCGGCGACCACGAAGAAGGACAGCGGTCTGGCCAAGCCGATCGCCGACGCGGTCAACCACCTGATCAAGAGCGGCCAGTACGCCAAGTGGCTGTCCGCCTGGAACCTCTCCAACGAGGCCGTGGGCACCTCTCAGGTCAATCCGCCCGGGCTGCCGCTCGACAACTCCTGAGCACCCGACCGCTCCTGACGGGCCGCCGGCTCCCCCCGGGAACCGGCGGCCCCCGAACCCACCGAAGCCGCACCGCCACGCCACGGAGATCCGAACCCGCCATGTCCACCCTCGCCCCTTTGCCGCAGCCGCAGAGCCCGGCGTCGCCGTCCCATGTCCTGGACAACGCGGCCTGGGCCGCGCTGACCGGTCCGCACGCGGTGTTCGCCGAGCGCGTCGGACGTGCCGCCCGCTACCGCAGGGACGTCTCGCCGTTCACCGCCCTGGCCGACCCCGACGATCCCCGCGCCTGGGACGATCTCGCCGCACTCCTCGGCCCCGGAACCGTCGTGGCGGTGTCGGGCGTCCAGGGCGCTCCCGAAGGGTGGGAGACCGTACGGCGCGGCGAGGGCGTCCAGCTCGTCGACACCGCGCTCCGCGTCGAGGAAGCCCCCGACGCGGTGCGGCTCGGACCCGACGACGTGCCCGAGATCCTGGACCTCATCGCCCTGACCGAGCCCGGGCCTTTCCTGCCCCGCACGGTCGAACTCGGCACCTACCTCGGCATTCGGCACGGCGGACGACTGATCGCCATGGCCGGTGAACGGCTGCGGCCACCGGGCTGGACGGAGATCAGCGCCGTCTGCACCCACCCGGACCACCGTGGCCGCGGCCTCGCCACCCGGCTGGTGCGCGCGATCGCGGCAGGCATCAGGGGGCGCGGAGACACGCCCTTCCTGCACGCCTCCGCGACCAACGTCACGGCGATCCGGCTCTACGAGTCGATCGGCTTCACCCTGCGCCGCCGCAGGAACTTCCTCCAGGTCCGCACTCCGGGCGCGGCGCCGGAACAGACGGCGTAGCCGGACTGTTGCCATGGGCGACGACATCATGCCGGTGCGGCCCCGGGCCCGCCGAGCCGGAAGGGCGGAGGTGACCGAGGTGCCGGGTGTGTCCCGCCTCCGTGTCAGGGTTCTCGCCCCACGCCGCCGCGTGCATCTGTACTCCCGGCCGCACATCGACCTGAAGCGCGTGGCCGGCGCGCTCTGTCGTCCCTGACCTGTCACCCTGCCGCCGCACCCTCCGAGGCGAGGGTCCGGTGATCTCGTACGGCCGATCAGGAAGGCACCCCTCCCGTGTCCCCATCAGCTTCGTCGTCCCCCTCCTCCGCCGGGAACCTGCATCTCGCCGTCGCGCTCGACGGCGCGGGCTGGCACCCGGCCGCCTGGCGTGAGCCGGTGGCCCGCCCCCGGGAGCTGCTCACCGCCGCGTACTGGACCGACCTCGTCACGGAGGCCGAGCGCGGGCTGCTCGACTTCGTGACGATCGAGGACTCGCTCGGACTCCAGTCCTCGCACTTCACCGAACCCGACGGGCGGACCGACCGGGTCCGCGGCCGCCTCGACGCCGTCCTGATCGCGGCCCGGGTCGCACCGCTGACCAGGCACATAGGGCTCGTGCCGACGGTGGTGACCACCCACACGGAGCCCTTCCATATCTCCAAGGCGATCGCCACCCTCGACTATGTGAGCAGCGGCCGTGCGGGCGTACGGGTCCAGGTGTCGGCGCGCCGCAACGAGGCCGCGCATTTCGGCCGCCGTACCGTGCCGCCGTTCCGCATCGAGGATCTGGAGAGCCCGGACATCCGGGCGCTGACCGTCGAGCTCTTCGACGAGGCCGCCGACTACGTCGAAGTGGTGCGCCGGCTGTGGGACAGCTGGGAGGACGACGCGGAGATCCGGGACGTCGCCACCGGCCGCTTCATCGACCGCGACAAGCTGCACTACATCGACTTCGAGGGCAGGCACTTCAGCGTCAAGGGCCCCTCCATCACCCCCCGCCCGCCGCAGGGCCAGCCGCTGGTCACCGCGCTGGCCCACGAGACCGGCACGGGCGCGCCGTTCCGGCTGGTGGGGCGGTCCACCGATCTCGGATACGTCACTCCGCACGACGCCGAGCAGGCACGGACCATCGTCGCCGCGGTGCGCGCCGCGCAGGACCAGGCCGGGCGGGCCGCGCAGCCCCTGCATCTCTTCGGCGACCTGGTGGTCTTCCTGGACGACGACCCCGCCGCCGCGACCGCGCGCCGGGAGCGCCTCGACTCGCTCGCGGGTGACCCGTACACCAGCGATGCGCGGATCTTCACCGGAACACCCGGACAACTGGCCGATCTGCTCCAGGAGCTGGGCCGGGCCGGGCTCTCCGGGTTCCGGCTGCGTCCCGCCGTCGTGGGTCACGACCTGCCGGCGATCACCCGGGGCCTGGTTCCCGAACTCCAGCGCCGCGGCGCCTTCCGGGAGTCGTACGAGGCCGACACCCTGCGCGGGCTGCTGGGGCTCGACCGCCCCGCCAACCGCTATGCCGCCGTCACCGCCTGAGCCGGAGGGACCGTACGACCATGAGCAAGCCCCTGAAGCAGATCCATCTGGCCGCCCACTTCCCCGGCGTCAACAACACCACCGTCTGGAGCGACCCGGAGGCCGGCAGCCACATCGAGTTCAGCTCCTTCGCGCACTTCGCGCGGACCGCCGAACGCGCCAAGTTCGACTTCCTCTTCCTCGCCGAGGGCCTGCGGCTGCGCGAACAGGGCGGCAAGATCTACGACTTGGACGTCGTGGGCCGCCCCGACACCTTCACCGTGCTCACCGCGCTCGCCGCCGTCACCGAACACCTCGGTCTCACCGGCACCATCAACTCCACCTTCAACGAGCCGTACGAGGTGGCCCGCCAGTTCGCCAGCCTCGACCACCTCTCCGGCGGCCGTGCCGCCTGGAACGTGGTGACCTCCTGGGACGCCTTCACCGGTGAGAACTTCCGGCGCGGCGGCTTCCTGCCGCAGCAGGAGCGGTACTCCAGGGCCCAGGAGTTCCTGAGCACGGCCAACGAACTCTTCGACTCCTGGCGCGGCGACGAGATCGTCGCCGACCAGCAGAGCGGCACCTTCCTGAGCGACGCCAAGGCCGGCGCCTTCGTGCACCAGGGGCAGCACTTCGACATCGAGGGACAGTTCAACGTCCCGCGCAGCCCGCAGGGTCGGCCCGTCATCTTCCAGGCGGGCGACTCCGACGAGGGACGCGAGTTCGCGGCCGCCGGCGCCGACGCGATCTTCAGCCGGTACAGCACCCTCGACGAAGGCCAGGCGTTCTACACGGACGTCAAGGGCCGCCTCGCCCGCTACGGCCGCCGGCACGACCAGCTGCTGATCCTGCCCGCCGCGAGCTTCGTCCTCGGGGACACCGACGCCGAGGCGGAGGAGCACGCCCGCGAGGTGCGCCGCCAGCAGGTCAGTGGCGCAACGGCCATCAAGCACCTGGAGTTCGTCTGGAATCGGGACCTGTCCGCGTACGACCCGGACGGCCCGCTCCCCGACATCGATCCCGACCTCGGCGAACACACCGTCGCGCGCGGGCGCGCCCAGGTGCGCATGTACCGTGACCCGCTGGCCACCGCCCGGGAGTGGCGGGAGCGGGCGGCGGCCAACAACTGGTCGATCCGCGACCTGGTCATCGAGACCGGCAACCGGCAGTCGTTCGTCGGCTCCGCGGCCACCGTCGCCGAGACCATCGACTCCTTCGTCCAGGCCGACGCCGCCGACGGTTTCATCCTCGTCCCGCACATCACCCCGGGCGGCCTCGACGTCTTCGCCGACACCGTGGTCCCGCTCCTCCAGGAACGTGGCGTCTTCCGCACGGACTACGAGGGCCCCACCCTGCGTGACCACCTCGGCCTGGCCCATCCCGACGCGAGCACGCAGGGGGCGCGGGCCGCTTCATAAGAGGGCCGCGGCCCCGATACCTCCGTGTGACCGGGCTCGGCATCGAGCCCGGTCAGAGGGAGGTGTCGGGGCGGCGGAGCCCATGGCCGGCTCGACCCGCACCGGAGGTGATCAGCCCTCGGAACGCCCCGCTGCCACCAGCGACGGCTCGCCGACCAGCTCCACCAGCGGCGCGACCGGCTCGCGGCCGCTCTGACGCCACAGCCAGGTGATGTCCCGTCCGAACGACCAGACGAGCGACGCCAGCGCGAGGAACACGGCCCCGACCGTCGCCTCGCGCGGCAGGATCCCCGCGCCCGCGACGAGCAGCACGATGCCCTGCAGGGCCGCCACCGTCTTGCGCGCCATGCTCGGCGGCAGCGCGCCGTTCAGCCACGGCAGCACCCGGGCCGCCGCCACGAACGCGTAGCGCATCGTGCCGATCAGCAGCACCCACGGGCCCAGCGACATCGCGACGTACACGCTCAGCACCAGGATCAGGAACGCGTCGACCTCCATGTCGAAGCGGGCGCCCAGGGCGGAGGACGTTCCGGTGCGCCGGGCGACCTTGCCGTCGACACCGTCGAGGATCAGGGCGACCGCCGTCAGACCGACCAGCAGGCTGACCGGGGGCGAGCTCTGGAAGGAGTCCGCGACCAGGGCGGTGACGCCGCCGACCAGGATCGCGCGGCCGAGGGTGACGCGGTTGGCCGGGCCGAAGGAGCGGGGCCGCGAGCGGCGCAGGGCGCGGGTCAGCACCGCCCAGGTGGCGATCGCGAACGCCAGCCCGGTCAGCCAGCCGGCCGGTCCCATGCCGATCGCCGTGCCCAGCAGGGCGAGCACCAGGAGCTGCACACCAGCTCCGACGATGGTCTCCTGCTGGGGGAGCCTCGCGTCGTACGTGTTGTTCAGGGCCACCGCACATCCTCCGGCCGTATGACAGAGTCGATCAACGCCGCGTACCGTGTGCGGCTTGTCACCGCTCCGTACGTGAAGATCTGCTGAATCGTTCAGGGGGACGCTCATGGAACTCACAGCTCGGGCCTTCTGGCTGGGATCTCCCGGGCACGGCGAGATCCGGGACGTCACCGTGCCCGCGCCCGCCGAGGACGAGGTGCTGGTGCGCACGCTCTGCTCCGGGGTGAGCCGGGGCACCGAGACCCTCGTCTTCCGCGGGGGCGTTCCGGAAAGTCAGCATGCTTCGATGCGTGCACCGTTCCAGGACGGGGATTTCCCCGCACCGGTCAAATACGGCTATCTGAGTGTCGGCCAAGTGGAGGAAGGTCCCGTGTCGCTGCTCGGCAGGACCGTCTTCTGCCTGTATCCGCATCAGACCCGGTACGTCGTCCCCGCGAGCGCCGTGACGGTCGTACCGGAGTCCGTGCCCGCCTCCCGCGCCGTCCTGGCCGGGACCGTCGAGACCGCGGTGAACGCCCTCTGGGACGCCGCGCCGCTGATCGGCGACCGGATCGCCGTGGTGGGCGGCGGCATGGTCGGCTGCTCCGTCGCCGCGCTCCTCGCCCGCTTCCCGGGCGTACGCGTCCAGCTCGTCGACGCCGATCCCGCGCGCGCCGACATCGCCCGCGCCCTCGGCGTCGACTTCGCGCTCCCCGCGGACGCCGCCGGCGAGTGCGACCTCGTGGTGCACGCCAGCGCCAGCGAGGCGGGGCTCACCCGGTCGCTGGAACTCCTCCGCCAGGAGGGCACCGTGCTCGAACTCAGCTGGTACGGCGACCGGCGCGTCAGCCTGCCGCTGGGGGAGGCGTTCCACTCCCGGCGTCTGGTCGTGCGCAGCAGCCAAGTGGGTTCCGTCTCCTCCGCGCGCCGGGACAGCAGGACGTACGCCGACCGTCTCGCGCTTGCCCTCGAACTGCTCGCCGAACCCGCCTTCGACGCCCTGGTCACCGGCGAGTGCGGCTTCGAGGAACTTCCCGACGTGATGGCGAAGCTCGCCTCCGGATCGATACCGGGTCTGTGTCACCGCGTGGTCTACGAAGGTGTGTGAGCGCGTAACGACCTGCCTGACCTCCGAAGACTCCGAAGAAAGGGGAACGAGCACCTGAACAAGGCGTACGGGGCAGCCGTACTACACGACGTGCCCCCGGCAGGGGATCTGACGCACCGCACCTGGAGGGTCGTCCGTTGTTCAGCATCACCGTCCGCGATCACCTGATGATCGCCCACAGCTTCCGTGGCGAGGTCTTCGGACCCGCGCAGCGCCTGCACGGGGCGACGTTCCTGGTGGACGCCACGTTTCGGCGCGCCGAACTGGACGACGACAACATCGTCGTCGACATCGGCCTGGCCACCCAGGAACTCGGCGCCGTCGTGAGCGAGTTGAACTACCGCAATCTCGACAACGAGCCGGACTTCAAGAACACGAACACCTCGACGGAGTTCCTGGCCAAGGTCATCGCCGACCGCCTCGCCGACCGTGTGCACGCCGGGGCACTGGGCGACGGCGCCCTCGGCCTGTCGGGCATCACGGTCACGCTGCACGAGTCGCACATCGCCTGGGCGAGTTACGAGCGTGCGTTGTGACCGACACGACCCTGGACCAGGCGTCCCCGCCCCGTGACACGGCAGCCCTGAACTACATGCCCGTGCAGCACACGGCTCTCAAGAACGCCGAGATCATCCCCATGTCCCTGCGCTCCGTGCACTTCGTCCTGCCCGGCGGTGTCGACGACCCGACCGCGCCGAGCGGCGGCAACGCCTACGACCGGCGGCTCTGTCTGGACCTGCCCGGCTTCGGCTGGCAGGTCCACCAGCACGCCGTCGCGGGCAGCTGGCCGCACCCCGGCGCCGCCGCGCGAACGGAACTCGCCCGCACACTGCGTGACCTGCCGGACGGTACGGTCGTCCTGCTCGACGGGCTGGTGGCCTGCGGCGTCCCCGAGATCATCGTCCCCGAGGCCGAACGACTCAGCCTCGTCGTCCTGGTGCACCTGCCGCTCGCTGACGAGACCGGGCTCGCGCCCGCCGTGGCCGCGGACCTGGACGCCCGGGAACGTACGACGCTACGGGCCGTGTCGGCCGTCGTCGCCACCAGCGACTGGGCCGTCCGCCGGGTCGTCGCCCACCACGGGCTCGCCCCCGACCGCGTCCATGTGGCCACGCCCGGCGCCGACATCGCGCCGCTCGCCTCCGGCACCGACGGCGTCTCGCGGCTGCTGTGCGTCGCCGCGGTCACCCCGCGCAAGGGGCAGCACCGCCTCGTCGAGGCCCTCGCGACCGTCACCGACCTCCCCTGGAGCTGCGTCTGCGTCGGCGGACTCACCCAGGACCCGGCGTACGTCGCCCAGCTCCGCGCCCTGATCGACAAGCACGGTCTCGGCGACCGGCTGCACCTCACCGGACCGCAGGCCGGCGCCGAACTCGACGCGAGCTATGCCGCGGCCGACCTCATGGTGCTCACGTCCTACGCCGAGACGTACGGCATGGCCGTCACCGAGGCGCTCGCGCGCGGCATTCCGGTGCTGGCCACGGATGTCGGCGGCCTTCCCGAAGCGGTCGGACGCGCCCCCGATGGCGGGGTGCCCGGCATCCTCGTACCCCCGGAGGACCCGGCGGCCCTCGCCGCGGAGCTGCGCGGCTGGTTCGGCGAGGCCGACGTACGCCGCCGCCTCAAGGCGGCCGCGCGTGGCCGGCGCGCCGCGCTCGACGGCTGGGCGACGACGGCCCGCAGCCTGGCCGGCGTGCTCGGCAGGCTGCCCGGGGAACCGCGGAGGGTGGCGTGAGTACGGCCACGACCCCCGCCGGGGTGCCGGAGCGCGGAGCGACGGCGCCCGTCGAGTCCGGGCCGGTCACGGGGGCCACCACGCCCGAGGTGTCCGACGTGTCAGGGATGATTGCGAGGTCAGGTGTGCCTGGTCAGCGTGGAGCCGCGGCCGATGCCGACGACGTGCCCCGATACGCGCCCCAGTGGCTCCAGTTGCGTGAGGGCGCCGACGCCTCCGCGCGGGCGCACGAACTGCTCGACCCCCTCCGCATACGCCTGGCCAACCGGCCCGGGCGCGGCGGCGACCTGGTCATTCACGATCTCGGCTGCGGAACCGGCTCCATGGGCCGCTGGCTCGCCCCCCGCCTCGACGGCGCCCAGCACTGGATCCTGCACGACCGGGACCCCTACCTGCTGCACTTCGCGACCGTGGGAGCGCCCCGCGCCGCCGCCGACGGCAGCCGTGTCTCGGTCACCACGCAACGCGGTGATATCGGCCGGCTGACCACCGACGCCCTGGCCGGAGCCTCGCTGGTGACGGCCTCCGCGCTGCTCGACGTGCTCACCGCCGAGGAGATCGACCGGCTCGCGGCGGCCTGCGCGGGCGCCGGGGTCCCGGCCCTGCTGACTCTCTCCGTCGTGGGCCGGGTCGAACTCGCCCCGGCCGATCCGCTCGACGCCGAGTTCGCCGAGGCGTTCAACGCCCACCAGCGCCGCGGTGATCTGCTCGGCCCCGACGCCATCACGACGGCCTGCGAGGCCTTCGCCCGGTACGGCGCGACGGTACGCGTGCATCCCAGCACCTGGCGGCTCGGACCCGACGACGCCGCGCTCATCGAGGAGTGGCTGCGCGGCTGGGTCGGCGCCGCCTGCGAGCAGCGCCCCGACCTCGCGGCCCACGCCGAGTCGTATCTGCGCTCCCGCCTGACGGCCTGCGCCGCCGGCGCGTTGCGGGCGGTGGTCCACCACAGCGACCTACTGGCCCTGCCACGGCCGACGGGGGGTGCGGCGTGAGCACGGACGTGATGCGGGCACGCACGAAGGATGTGCGCACGGGCTCGACCGCAGGACGCGGGAAGGGCGGGCGCGCGGGCATGGCCCTCGGCCGCGCCGACGCCGCTGTCCCGGGGCCGGTCCGCGACCACGGCGGTACGGGGACCACCTCCGTCGGCAGCGGGGCCTTCGTCGACGGCGAGGCGGCCCCGCCCCGCACCACGGCGGGCCCGCGCGGTCTGCTCAACTCCCGCCGGATACGCACCCACGTCGGCACGGTCGCCGGTGTCGTCATCCTCGGTGTGCTGCTCTGGCGGCTGGGAACCGGTGTGTTCCTGGACGGGCTACGGCGGATAGACGGGACGACGCTGCTGGCGGCGCTCGGACTCGGGCTGCTCACCACGGTGTTGAGCGCCTGGCGGTGGTGTCTGGTGGCCCGCGGGCTGCGGATCCGGCTGCCGTTGGGGCCGGCCGTCGCGGACTACTACCGGGCGCTGTTCCTGAACGCCGCGCTGCCCGGCGGCGTGCTCGGCGACGTGCACCGGGCCGTGCGGCACGGGCAGAGCGCCGGGGACATCGGCCGGGGAGTGCGGGCGGTGGTGGTCGAGCGGACCGCCGGGCAGGCGGTGTTGCTGGCCGTCGGGGCGGCGGTGCTGCTCACGCAGCCGTCGCCGGTGCTCGCGGACGCCCGTCACCTCACCCTGGTCCTGGCGATCGTCTCGGTGTGCGCGGTGGTCACCGTGGCCGCCGTGCGCAGGGGCAGGCCCCCGGCCGGGTCCGAGCGGTTCGGAGCCGCCCGCGCCGCGCTCGTCGAGGCGCGGGGCGCGCTGCTCGCCCGGGGGAGCTGGCCCGGTGTGCTGCTCTCCTCGGTGCTGGTGCTGGCCGGTCACCTGGCCATGTTCGTGCTCGCCGCCCGGGTCGCCGGATCCACCGCGTCCGCGGCGCAGTTGACGCCGCTGGCGCTGCTGGCCCTGCTCGCCATGGGGCTGCCGCTGAACGTCGGCGGCTGGGGGCCCCGGGAGGGCGCCACCGCCTGGGCGTTCGGCGCGGCGGGGCTCGGCGCGAGCATGGGCCTGACCGTCGCCGTGATCTACGGAGTGCTCAGCTTCGCGGCGAGTCTGCCCGGCGCCGTGGTTCTGGTCGTCCGGTGGTGCGCGGCGCTCCGGCGCCCCCGCGAGGAGAGCGCAGGAGGGCACGATCAATGCCGACGATCAACGACCGGCGAAGACTCGTCGACGCCCGAAGTCGCCCCGTGGACCGCCGCATCGCCCTCTTCCGAAGGAAGCGTCCCGGACGTCACCAGGGAGAAATACGCCCCGAAGGAATCGGTGAGCGCCGCCAGCAGTTCCTTCCCCTTCTCCGCGGAAGCCATCGAGGGACGGCCGATGACGCCGGACTCGGTATAGGCCGACATACCGAGGGTGAGCAGATGCCGCCGGTCGTCCGCGACGAAATCGGAGCTCTCATAACCGGGTCCGACCAATTCCGGGTGGGCGTGCAGCAGAATGGAGGTCTCGATTTCTCCCGCATGCATATCGGTCAGCAGGGAAGTCTCCACACCGGCCCGTTCCCGCGCCGTCTCCCAATCCTCCAGGGCCGGGAAGAGCGCCATGCGGGTACCGCTGCCGGCGGATTCCTGAACGACATTGCCCAGCACGTAATTTCCACCGTGCCCGTTGACCACCACCAGGGTGTCGACGCCCGACCCGCGCAACGAGGCGGCGATGTCCCGAACCACCGCGTGGAGCGTGACGGAGGAGATGCTGACGGTCCCAGGCCAGGCCGCGTGCTCGTGCGAGCAGGAGATCGTCACCGGAGGCAGGAGATGGACCGGATACGCGGCCGCAACCTCCCGCGCGATGGCGCACGCGACGAGTGTGTCGGTCGCGAGCGGAAGGAACCGGCCGTGCTGTTCGAAGCTGCCGACGGGAAGAACGGCGACCTGACGGGCGACACCGGCCCCCCGCTCCCGCACATCCTCCGTGGTGTCCAGTGGCAACAGACCGGACACCGCCGAGCGCTTTCCCGAACTACTCATGTTTTCACGGCCCTTTCGACTCTGCTTAGGAACCAGATCATGACAGATAACGTTGGCGTACTCGGCGGGAATGCCCACCTCACAGGTGTCGAACGAGTCGTGATTGCCCCCTTGCCCACCGTGCACGGCGATTTCCACGCCGTCGGCTACCTCGACCACGACCGGGGCGAGGAACAAGTGGCCCTGGTGTACGGCGACTTGGACAGCCTGGGAGAAGGAGACGTCCTCACCCGGCTCCATTCGGAATGCCTGACCGGCGACGCCTTCGGGTCCACACACTGCGAGTGCGGCCCCCAGCTCACCGCCGCGCTGCGCGCCATCGTCGCCGAGGGCCGGGGCATACTCGTCTACCTCCGGGGCCACGAGGGGCGGGGAATCGGTCTGCTCGCCAAGCTCCAGGCCATGAAGCTCCAGGCGGAGGGCCTCGACACCGTCGAGGCGAACCTCGCCCTCGGCCTCCCGGTGGACGCCCGTGACTACCGGGTCGCGGCGGACATCCTGCACGACCTCGGCGTACGGTCCGTACGCCTGCTGTCGAACAACCCGCGCAAGCGGGAGTCGCTGCTGCGCCACGGCATCAAGGTCGCCGAACAGGTGCCGCTGCTGATCCCGCCGTGCGAGGAGAACCTCAGCTATCTGCTGACCAAGCGGGAGCGCCTCGACCACTACCTCCCTCACCTGGACGGCGGTGACTGGGCGCAGGCGATCTTTTGCGGATCGGCGAAGACGGTTATCACTGAGGAATGACCGAAGACGACGAACGCGGCGAACACGGCGAACGCGATGAGCGCGGCGAACACGACGGACACGGCGAACCCGATGAGCGCGGCGAACACGACGGACCAGGCACCGCCCCGCTGTATCTCTCGGCTGAGCAGGTCGGGGAGCTGCTGGACACCGACGCGGCGATCGCCTCGCAGCGCGCGGCCTTCACCGCGCTCGGTGACGGCACCGCGGAGCTGCCCGGGAAGATCATGCACCCGAGCCGCTTCGACGACAGCGTCGTCTTCGCGTATCTGGCGCGGCTGTCCGCGGACACCGGAGCGGTCGCCAAGATCGGCAGCGTCAATCCGGGCAACGCGACGGCCGGACTGCCCACCGTCCACGCGGTGATCAACGCGCTCGATCCGGTCACCGGGCAGCTCGCCGCCGTCATGGACGGCACCGCCGTGACGACCCTGCGCACGGCCGCGGCCGGTGCCGTCGCCTTCGACGCGCTGGCCACCGCCGACAGCGCCGAGCTCGGTCTCCTCGGCTCCGGCACCCAGGCCCTCGCCCACGCGCGGGCCGTCGCCCGGGTCCGGGAACTGCGGTCCGTACGGGTGTGGAGCCCCAACCCCGGACGCAGGGCACACGCGGCGCGGCGCCTCGCCGCCGAACTCGGCGGCGCCGTCAAGGCCGTCGAGACGGCGGAGGAGGCCGTGGCCGGCCTGCCGATGGTCGCGGCCTGCACCCTCAGCGCCACGCCCGTCGTCCGGGGCGCGTGGCTGACGCCGGGCTGCACGGTCGTCAGCGTCGGCTCCTTCGAGCCCACCCGCAGCGAGGTCGACGCGGAGGTCGTACGGCGGGCCGCCGCGGTCGTCGTCGACGATCCGGAGACCGCCGCGGAGCACGCGGGGCCGGTGGTCGACGCACTGCGGGAGGGCCGGCTCGCCCGGGAGGACCTGATCCCGCTGGGCGGCGTGCTCACCGGCCGGCACACGGCTCGTACCAGCCCCGACGACATCGTCTTCTACAACAGCGTCGGGCTGGGCATCCAGGACGCCGCCGCGGCCTGGGCCGTGATCGCCGCCGCCCGCGCGAGCCGGGAACGCCGATGAACCCGAGTGGCGCAGACGCGTCGATGCAGAGGACCGCGCAGGTCGTCGTCATCGGCGGCGGTGTGATGGGCACGAGCATCGCCTACCACCTGGCGCGCGCCGGGGTGCCCGACGTGGTCCTGGTGGAGCGCGACGAACTCGCCTCCGGATCGACCTCGCGCGCGGCGGGCGGCGTCAGGGCACAGTTCTCCGACGAGCTCAACATCCAGCTCGGCGCCCGCAGTCTGGAGGCGTTCGCCCGCTTCGGCGAGGAACCGGGCCAGGACATCGGGCTGCACCGGGTCGGCTATCTCTTCCTGCTCTCCACGCCCGAGGAGGTCGCCGCGTTCGAGGCGGGGGTACGGCTGCAGAACGCGCTCGGCGTCCCCAGCCGCATGATCGCCCCGGCCGAGGCCCGGCGGCTGTCCCCGCTGATCACCACCGACGGGCTGCTGGCCGCGGCCTTCTCCCCCGACGACGGGCACTGCACGCCCGAATCCGTGGTCCAGGGCTACGCCGCCGGCGCCCGCCGGCATGGCGCGACCGTGCTGCGGCACTGCGAGGTCACCGGCATCGAGACGCGCGGCGACGCCATCACGGCGGTCGTCACCGACCGGGGCACGATCGCCACCGGCACGGTCGTCTGCGCGGCCGGCGCCTGGTCCCGGGCCGTCGGCGCGATGGTCGGCGTGGATCTCCCGGTGCGGCCGCTACGCCGCCAGATCGCCGTCACCGAACCCGTCCCGGGACTGCCGCCCGATCTGCCCATGACCATCGACTTCACGACCAGCCTCTACTTCCACACCGAGGGCCCCGGCCTCCTTCTCGGCCTGTCCGACCCCGACGAGAGCCCCGGCTTCGCCACCGAGACCCACGACCGCTGGATCCCGCATCTCTACGCGGCCATGCGGCGGCGCGCCCCCGCCCTGCTCGACCTGCGCAGGACGGGCGGCTGGGCGGGGCTGTACGAGATCACGCCGGACCACAACGCGCTGATCGGCGAGGCGAGTTCGTGCGCCCGCTTTCTGTACGCCACCGGGTTCTCGGGGCACGGCTTCCTCCAGGGGCCGGCCGTCGGCGAGGTCGTCCGCGACCTGTATCTGGGCCGCGCGCCCTTCGTCGACATCGGCCCGCTGAGTGCCGACCGCTTCGCCGCCGACGCGCTGCGCCCGGAGGTCAACCTCGTGTGACCTGCCGCGTCTGATGCGCCTGCCACTTCTGCCACTTCTGCCACGGCCTGCGTGTCCTTCGTATCCGCCGAGTCACTCGGGTCACTCGGGTCACTCGAGGACCGCCTCGTGTACCAGCCGCTTCAGTTCCGGGAAGATCGAGTGGGACGTCGTCGGGCGGACCTGGGTGAAGAACTGCACGGTCATGTCGTGACGGGGGTCGACCCAGAACGTCGTACTGGCCACTCCGCTCCAGCCGAACGCGCCCTCGCTGGAGGGGGCTCGGGTGAGCTCCGGGTCCAGCACGACGGAGACGCCGAGGCCGAAACCGAGGCCGGCGTTGCCCGGTTCCTGGTGGACCCGGCTGCCGAAGGTACGGCGGTCGGCGTTGCCGGGGAGGTGGTTGGACGCCATCAGGTCCACGGTCTCGGGGGCCAGGAGGCGGGTTCCGTCGAGTTCACCGCGGCGGCGGAGCATCTCCATGAAGCGGTGGTAGTCGTGGGCACCGGCCACCATGCCGCCGCTGCCGGACAGGAAGCGGGGCCGGCCGTGCAGCGGGAGCCCGGCGATCGGGGTGATCCGGCCCTCGGCGTCCTCTCCGTACAGCTCGGAGAGCCGGCCTGCCTGTTCGTCCGTGACGCGGAAGCCGGCGTCCGTCATCCCGAGCGGACCGAAGATCCGCTCGGCGAGGAACTCGTCGAGGTCCCGGCGGGACACCACCTCGATCACGCGGCCGAGGACATTGGTGGCGACCGAGTAGTTCCACTCGGTGCCCGGCTCGAACTGGAGCGGCAGAGAGGCGTACACGTCGACGGTCTCGGCCAGGTTCGCACCCGGCGCCACCGACGACTCCAGCCCGGCGTCGCGGTAGAGCGCGTCGACCGGGTGGGAGTGGTAGAAGCCGAAGGTCAGGCCGGCGGTGTGGGTCAACAGGTGGCGGATCAGGATGGGTTGCGCGGCCGGGCGGGTCTTCGTGTCGGGGCCGGATCCGCTGACGTGTACCCGCGGTTCGGCGAAGGCCGGGATGAAGTCGGCCACGGGATCGTCGAGTCGGAGGCGCCCCTCTTCGAGGAGCATCAGCGCGGCGACCGACGTGACCGGCTTCGTCATCGAGTAGATCCGCCACAAGGTGTCGCTCTCCACCGGGAGTTGGGCCTCGCGGTCGCGACATCCGTACGTGGTGAGGTGTGCGACTCGGCCGTGCCGCGCCACGGCGACGAGGTAGCCGGGCAGCCGGTCGTCGTCGACGAGGTGGGCGAAGTGCTGGTCGAGGCGGGCCAGCGCCTTCGGATCGAGGCCGGCCTCACGAGGCTCGGCCTCCTGTCGCAGATGTCCCATGACTCTCCTCCGAGCTGCGGCTCTTGTTCTTCATGGTCTCGTACGGAGGGGTGAGGCGTCCTCCGGGGGGCTCTGGTCGGCGTGGGGCGGGTGTGGCGTGGCCGAGTGGCGTTGGTCGGGGGTGGGCGGGCGCGGGGTGTCCGAGGGGATCTGGCCGGGGGCGGGTGGGCACAGCGTGGTCGAGTGGGCTGGGTCGGGGAGGGGCGGGTGCGGCGCACCCGAGGGGCTTTGGCCGGTGCTCACGACGCCCGTCTGCCCCGGGAGCCTCAGGGCAAGCAGCGCGCCGCTCGCCGACACCGCCGCGAGCGTGGTCAGCGGCGGACCCGTCGTGACATCGGTGGTGAGCGTCATCAGCGTGGCCGCCGCCGCGATCCCGAGCGTCGGCCCGATGTTCATCGCGGTCTGCTGGAGTCCGCCGGCCACGCCGGCGGACTCCGCCGAGGTGTGCGTCACGACGACCGCCGTCGCGGTGACCATCACCGTGCCGAATCCGGCGCCCAGCAGCAGGAAGCCACCGCCGATGGCGACGGCGGTCGACGCCTCGTCGAGCCGGGACAGCAGCAGGACGCCGAGGGTGAGGACGATCGTCCCGGCCAGGGTCGTCCGGCGCGCACCGAGCCTGCGCAGGAGTACGGCGGAGACGGGAGCGCCCACCACCAGCATCACCGCGCAGGGCAGCGCCCTCAGGCCGGTCTGCAGCGGGTCGAGGCCCAGCGTCCGCTGGAGGAAATAGCTGCCGACGAACAGCGTGCCGAGCATCGACGCCGACGCGGCCACCAGAACGCCGAGCGCCGCGCCGATGGTCGCCGAGCCGAGGACGGCGGACGGGACCAGCGGGCTCGCGGTACGCCGTTCATGCCGTACGAACGCGGTCCCCGCGCCCGCGACGACGAGCAGCCCGAGCACGGTCGCCGTCGTCCAGCCCGCCTCCGGTATCGGGACCAGTGTGTGCACCAGACTCACCAGGGCCACCGCCAGCAGGCCGGCGCCGGGGAGGTCGAGACCGCCGCCCGCCGGGGCGGCGGCCCGGCTCTGGCCACGGACGGTGAGCGCCAGCACTCCCATCGCGAGCGCGGGCACGACGTTGAGGAAGAAGACGGCCCGCCAGCCGAGATGGGTGACCAGCGCCCCGCCGACGAGTGGTCCGGCGGCGGCCGCGAGCCCGATGGCGCTGGTGCGCAGCGCGATGGGCATCCCGAGCCGGTCGGGAGGGTACGCGGCGCGCAGCATGCCGAGCGTGGCCGGTTGCAGCAGCGCGCCGAAGACGCCCTGTGCGACCCGCAGTCCGATCACCCAGCCGATGCCGGGGGCGACCCCGATCCCCGCCGAGGCCGCCCCGAAGCCCAACGTCCCGACGGCGAAGACCTGTTGGTGGCCGTACCTGTCTCCTAGCCGTCCGGCGAACACCAACAGGGCGGCCACGGCGATGAGATACCCGGTGCTGGTCCACTGGACCCGTGCGAACGAGGCACCCAAGTCGCGTTGCAGCGTGGGCTGCGCGACGGTGAGCACGGTTCCGTCCAGTGCGACGATCACGGCACCGAGGACGCTGCTCGCGAGTGTGAGGCGACGCCGGGCCGACGAGTGCCGCGGCGGCGGTTCACGGTCGCACCGCGCGCCGGGGGCGCTCACCGCTCCTCCGGCCCGAGGTGCGCGTCGAGTGCCGCAGTCAGCAGGGGTACGAAGTCGTCGGCGCCCGTGGCGAGTCGGAGGCTGCCCCAGCCCCACAGCTGGGCGATCCCGTGCAGGTTCGCCCAGAGGGCGCCCGCGACGACCGCGGCGTCGGCGTGGGGGCGCACCCGGCCGACCAGGTCCACCAGGACGCCGAACAACGGCAGACTCGTCTCCCGTAGACCCAAGGTGCCGCTCTCCAACAGGTCATGACGGAACATCAGCTCGTACATGCCGCGCTGGGCGAGCGCGAAGTCCAGGTAGACCCTCCCCAGCGTCATGAGCTGCTCGCGCGGGTTCGTGTCGCCGTCGCCGTCGCCGTCACCGATAGCCGTCTCGGCCCGGGCTCCCAGGTCGGCGAAGCCTCGGCGCGCGATGGCCGAGAGCAGATCCAGGTGGGTCGGGAAGTAGCGGCGCGGGGCTCCGTGCGAGACGCCCGCGCGCCGGGCGATCTCCCGCAGGGTCAGCGACTGGGCGCCCTCCCTGGTCACCAGGTCGACACCGACCTCGATCAGCCGGTCCCGCAACCCCATCTCCGATTCGCTCATAGACACTGTCTACCAGGTGACGTAGACAGTGTCTACTCACCTGTCGGCGGCTGCCCGGCGGAGTTCGCCCGGGAATCCCGTTCGGAATCCCGTTCGGGAATGGAGATCTCGTCCCGGAGGTTGCTCCCTACATGACTCAGGACGCGACGCAAGACGCACTGCTCAAGCTGCTTTCCGAGTACAAGGGTGGGGTGCTCGTCACCCTCAAGAGGGACGGGCGGCCTCAGCTGTCGAACGTCAGCCACGCCTACTACCCCGACGAGGGCATCGTCCGCGTATCGCTCACCGACGACCGTGCCAAGACCCGCAATCTGCGCCGGGACGCACGGGCTTCGTATCACGTGACCAGCGACGACCGGTGGGCGTACACGGTCGCCGAGGGCACGGCCGAGCTGACCCCGGTGGCCGGGGACCCGCACGACGAGACCGTCGAGGAGCTGATCCGGCTCTACCGTGACGTGCTGGGCGAGCACCCCGACTGGGACGACTACCGCGCCGGCATGGTGCGCGACCGCCGTCTCGTGCTACGGCTCCATGTGGAGCGGGCGTACGGCATTCCCCGCGGACGCTGAGCCGCCCCCGACCTCGACCGCGCTCACATACGGGGTCGTACCTTGACCGCGCTCACGTCCGGGCTCGCGGGGGCAGCCTGAAGACGTCAACTCCCGGCTCCCGGCTCCCGGCGCGTCGCCCTCGGTGTCGGACCCGCCCCCACCGACGAGGGCGCCGGCGCCCAGCACATCGCCCTCGCGACGGACGACGTGGTCGCCGCGGCCCGCCGCTTCCGCGAGGCGGGCGGCCGGCTGCTGCCGATGCGCGCGGACTACTACGACGACCTGGCCGCGCGGCATGAGTTCGCCGACGACGAGCAGGCGACGTACCGCGAGCTCGGCATCCTCGACGACCGTGACGCGGACGGCGAGTTCCGGCACTGCTGCACGGAGACCGTCGGCCGCGTCTTCTTCGAACTCGTCCAGCGCGACGGCGGCTACCGCGGCTACGGCGCGCAGAACGCCCCGGTGCGCCTCGCCGCGCAGCACGCGGCGGGACGCCCGGGGCGTTGACGCGCCGGGTTACCGCAGGAGGCGCACGGAGAAGGCACGGTCCAGCGACAGGCTGGGCGTCCTGACCGTCGTCACCCCGGTGTCCGTGTCGTACGACCATCCGTCGCGGGGCAGCGGCCGACCGTTGAGGAGTACCTGCTTCGGCGCGGTCTGGCCGTGCACGGTGAAGCGATACGAGCGGGCCGTCGGCTTGTCCTCGTAGGTGCCGACGCTCGCACCGACGTTGACATCCGTGAACCGCGAGGAGGAGTTCACAGTGACGCGCTGCGTCGCCGACGCACCGGCTGTGAACCGACGTGTCACGCCGTCGTCCTCGTACAGCGTGTAACCGCTGTCGCCCTTGGGGTAAAGGTCCCAGTCCAGTTCATGCCGGTCGCGGGTCTGCCAACTCGTCGTCCCCCGCGGCCACATGGGCACGATCGCGCCCTCCTTCACGAACAGGGGAAGGGTGTCGAGCGGCGCGTGGTACCCGTCGACCGTCGTCGGGCCTTGGTAGGTGCGGCCCGTCCAGTAGTCGGTCCAGGTGCCCTTGGGCAGGTAGATCCCGTCGCGAGTGTCGGAGTCCTGGTAGACCGGGGCGACCAGGAAGTCGGAGCCCGCGAGGAACTCGTACTTCGCCTTCGCGCCCAGGGTGTTCGGGTCGTCCGGGTACTCCAGCCACAGCGGACGGACCGCGCCCACACCCGTCTTCGTCGCCTCCGCGGACAGCGTGTACATATAGGGGAGCAGGCGCTCCTTCAGCTGGAGGTACCTGCGGTTGATGGAGGTGTACGGCTCGCCGTCCAGCCAGGGCTGCTGGTCGGCCGCCTTGCCGGTGGTGATGTCGGAGGCCCAGCCGTCCATCGTCATGATGGCGGGCAGGAACGCCTTCCACTGGAGGTCGCGCGTGTACATCTTGGCGTCGTGCCGGTAGATCGAGCCCACGTCACCGGTGTTGTACGCGATGCCGGACAGGGTGGCTCCGGCGTACGTCGGGATCTGCCAGCGGATGTAGTCCCAGGACAGCTTCTGGTCGCCGCTCCACAGGACACCGCAGCGCTGGGCGCCCGCCCATGACACCGGCAGCCAGACAAAACCACGTGCGTCGCTGTTCTCCTCGATGCCCGCCTTGGCCTTGTCGCAGGCGTCGAGCGCGAAGCCGTAGCCGTTGCCGACCCAGGCCACGTCCAGCTTGGCCACGCGCTGGCCCGCCTTCACCTGGTCGGCGAGCTTGTCGATGCCGTCCTGGGTCCACAGACCGAGCTGGGCGTGGTGGTCCTGGAGGCCCTTGGCGGTCTCCGCGAGGTTCTCGTAACCGCAGCCGTAGCCGTCGTTGACGAGCATCCAGCCGAGCGGCATGTCGTGCGCGGTGTAGCCGTCGGCGATCTTCAGGGCGTCGAGGGTGTGCCGTTCGCCGCGGTTGGCGTTGTGCAGGTAGCAGTCGGAGTCCCCGGGTTCGAGCCCGTACACCGGCGGCATGAAGGGCTTGCCCACCAGCGCCGTGTACTTGCCGATCACCTTCTTCGCGTCACCGAGGAAGTAGTAGGCGTCCAGGCGCCGTTCCTGCTGTCCGGTCCGCACGGGTGAGCGGAAGTCGTAGACGCCGGGCGAGAAGGTGTTGCGGAAGACGCCGTAACCCGCGCTGGAGAGGTAGAAGGGCTGGGAGTTGTTGTAACCGCCCTCGTTCCAGTCGAAGCTGTTGGCCACATACATCGTCTGATCCCGGTGCGCGAAGCTGCCGTTCTGTTCGCCGCCGCCGAAGAACTGCTCGTCCGTGGCGCGCGCCAGACTCTGCCGCATCCCGCTGGTGGACCAGCGCAGCGGCTTGTCCTCCTGCCACACGGGTGTGCGGTTGTCGGCCTTGTAGAGACCGAAGCGCAGGGGCTTCTTGTAGACCCGCAGGACGGCGTCGGGGGAGCGGACGCCGTAGTACGCGCCCGCGTCGAAGGATGACGTGTGCTTCTGGAGGGCGGGCTGCTCGCGGACGATGGCCGTGCCGGCGGGGTCGGTGAGGGAACCGGACGGGTCGGCCTGGAGGCGCAGTTGGCCGCCCGTCAGGAAGTCGGCCCGCGCCTTCAGCTGTCCGGCCTCGATGGTGTAGCTGCCGTCGCTCCCGGCGAAGGAGGTGAGATCCCCCGCGTCCGTGGTCCGCGGCAGATAGGCCTTCCCGGTGTACGCGTTGTCGTGCACGTCGTACGGCACGACCAGCACATGGTATGTCCCCGACGCGTTCGGGATCACCGTGGCCTCGGGATCGGCGGTGCCGGCGCTGGAGGCGACCTGTTTGCCCGCGTCGTCGTAGATGTAGAGGTCGAAGTCGTCGGTGGGGTGCTGCCACTCGATCGAGATCGGTACGCCGCCCTCGGGGTTGTCGGCCCAATACCCCTCGGGCACCGAGACTTTCACGTCGAAGCGGTCGCAGACCTTGTCGTCCGGGTCCTCGGCGGCGGACGGACAGCTCTCGGTACCACCGGACGTGCCCTTGGCGTAGACAGGGCTCTGCCAGCTGACGCTCTGGTGGGCGTCGTCGAGAACGGCGCTCGGCGGGGTCGCCGCGAGCGCGGGCCGCGCCGGAGCGCTCAGCACGGTGACGGCCAGGGCGGTGGCGAGTCCCGCCATGGCCCAGGAACGGTGTCGGAGTCTTCGCACGGTACGCATCTCCACTCAAACCAACGGCGTGGTGTTTGCAGGTGCTTGAAACAGCGTCTGATCGTGCAGGTTCAAGCATGAAGGGTGGCTGTCCGTGCAGGTTCATGTCAATGGATCTCGCGGCAGTGTGCGAAGGCGCCTGCTGAACCGGCCGGTCGTGCAGGGCTTTTGCCGGGGCGTCGGCAGCCGTAAATTACCGACCGGTTGACATTGAAAGGCGAACCACCACCGCTATCATCACCTCACCTGCGGAGCGACCCTCTGCCCGATGACGGCGGTTGTACGGCATCGACCTTGACACCCCCCACTTACAACACGGCGTTGTCGGGCGTGCGTGCCGGCGCGTCGTGCAGGACGGAAAGCAGCACGAGCATGAGCAACAACAGGGGCAGAGGGCTTCAGGCCAATGCCCTCGGTACGCTGGACACGGTCGTGATGGCGGTCGCGGGCAGCGCCCCCGCGTACTCGCTGGCCGCGACCACCGCGGTCCTCGTCGGCGCGGTCGGCCTCGCCGGCCCGGCCGCCCTCCTGTACTGCGCGATACCCATGCTGGGCATCGCCCTGGCGTTCAGCTACCTCGGCCGGATCGACGTCAACGCGGGCGCCAGCTACTCCTGGGTCGGCCGCACCCTCCACCCCTTCCTCGGCTTCCTCAGCGGCTGGGCGCTGGTCATCTCGGCGACCATCTTCATGGTCGCCGGTTCGCTGCCCGCGGGCGCCATGACGCTCTCCCTCTTCGACGAAAAGCTCGCCGACAACACCGGGTTGGCCACCGCGGTCGGCGCGGCCTGGTTCCTGGTGATGCTGTTCGTGGTGCTGGGCGGCGCCCGGCTCACCGTCCGAGCCCAACTCCTCATGTCCGGCGTGGAGCTGGCGATCCTGGCCGTCTTCGCGGTCGGCGCCCTGCTGCACACCCACAACGCCCGGTCCTTCGAGTGGTCCTGGCTCGGCTTCGGCCACTTCGACGGGGTGAGCGGCTTCGCGTCCGGCGCGCTCATCGCCGCCTTCTACTACTGGGGCTGGGACGTCACCAGCAACCTCAGCGAGGAGACCCGCGACAGCCGCCGCACCACGGGCCTCGCCGGCCTGATCGGCGTCGGCATCGTCTTCCTGCTCTTCGAGGTGTTCACCATCGCGGTGAACGTCATCCTCACCGACCGGCAGATCCAGGACAACGACGCCAACGTCCTCGGCGTGCTCGGCGAGGAGATCTGGCCGGGCTGGGGCGGAAAGCTGCTCATCGTCGCCGTGATGCTGTCCACCATCGCCACCCTGGAGACCACGCTCATCCAGGTCACCCGCTCACTGTTCGCGATGGGCCGCGACCGTACGATGCCCGAGGCGCTGGGCCGTGTGCACCGCACGTGGAACACCCCGTGGGTCGCCATCGTCGTGGTCGGCGCGGTGGCCCTGGTGATGTTCGTGACCTCCAACGCCCTCGGCTCGGTCGGCGACATCCTCTCCGACGCCATCGCCGCGATCGGTCTGCAGATCGCCGTCTACTACGGCCTCGCCGGCATCGCCGTGGTCGTCGCCTACCGCAAGATGCTGCTGAAGTCCCCGGCCAACTTCCTCTTCGGCGGCCTGTGGCCCTTCCTCGGCGCCCTGTTCATGTTCTGGATCTTCGTCGAATCGCTGGGGGACCTCAGCAACGCGTCGATCGCGATCGGCATCGGCGGCATCGCCGTCGGCCTGATCCCCATGGTCTGGTACTGGAAGCAGGGCAGCGACTATTACCGCCCCGCCAAGCTGGACGCCACCCAGGTCGTCGAGACCGAGTACATCCCCGACGGCTACACCACCGCCGCGGCGACCGAACGCTCCCGCCTTCACGAGGGTCTCCCCACCGACTTCTGAGAGGGACCCGATGGCGGGAGACCGCTTCACCCCCGACTTCGATCCCGACGGCGGCGACCGACAACTCACCTCAGCGCGCCAGGACATCGTCATCGGCCGCTGGCAGGGCCTGCGGGAGCTGCTGCGCGCCACCGGCCCCGACTGGCCGGCGCGCAGCCACCGGATGCGGCTGCTCGCACCCGCCTGCGCGGGCAACTCGACCGTCGAGTCCTGGCTGGCCGCCGAACCCCGCAGCGCCGACGCCCTGGTGCTACGGGCCGCCACCGACGTGGCGCGCGCCTTCAACGTGGCCATCGCCGCGGGCCGAGGCGTGCCCATCGACCCGCAGCGCGTCGACCGAGCGGTGATGGCCTGCCTGCAGGCCGCGGACGCCTGCCCCGAGGACCCCACGCCCTGGATCTCCCTGATCTCCGTCGGACGGCTCTACCCGACCGGCGTACGCCGCCAGGAGCTGGGCCGTTGGTGGGACGAACTGCACACCCGCGACCCGTACAGCATGGAGGGGCATCTCCAGATCCTGCACTACTACTCGTCACGCTGGCACGGCACACACGGCCTCATGTACGACTTCGCCCGGGACGCGGCAGGTGTGGCGCCGCCCAGCTGCGCGCTGCCCGTCCTGGTGCAGTACGCCCGCGTCGAGGAGTACCGCTACATCCTCGACGGGGCGAAGGGACAGCGCGACGCGGTCGTCGGGCTCGGCCAGCACTGGAACCACGACGCCGCCGTCAGCGACGTACGACGCACCTGGCAGCGCTGGATCACGGCTCGTCCGGAAGGCCCCGTGACGCCCTGGGAGGTGCGCGACCTCAACTGTCTGACGCACGCGGCCTGCTACGCCGGGACGGCCGACCTCGCGGCACCGCTGTTCACGCTGCTCGGGAGGCGGGCCGCCCGGACGCCGTGGTCGTACACCGGGGACCCGGAGCAGGAGTTCGTGAAGTGGCGCAAGAAGACATCACGCGGCGCCTGACCCCCTCGGCCGCCCACGCCCACGACCACGGCCGGTCATACGGCTAGAGGTCGAACTCGTGCGGCGGCAGGTCGAGGGCGAAGCACGCCTCCCGTACGACGGCCTGTTCGGTCTTGTCGAAGTCGCCGTCGGCGCCGCCGATGACGATGCCGATCTGGATGACGGCACGCGCCTCGGCGGGCTTCTTCTTCGCCTTGGCGATCTCCTGGAGGACACTGACCTTGCCGAAGGCGAAGTCGGCCGTCAGCTTGTTCAGGTTGTCGTCGAAGCGCCGCTGGAGGTCGATGGCGTCGAAGTTCTGCAGCACCTCGTTCGTGGCGATCAGTTGGGCGACGCGCTGCCGCTCGGACGGGTCGACCGAGCCGTCCGCCGCCGCCACGAGCGCGCACATCGCCATGCTCGCGTCGCGGAAGGCACCGCTCTTGAGATCGTTCTTCTTCGCCACGAGCTGGGTCTGCATCGTCGACGCGGACTCCCTGATGCGGTCCCACAGGGCCATGAGAACTCCATACGTTGTCGAAGGCCGGCCCGCCCGGGCGGGCGGACCGGAATCTCTTCGGTTTCTACAGCACCGTAGAAACTAGTGAGCCACCGCAGAAGTTCCTGTGGCGTTCCACTCGGCGATCACGGGACGGCCGTGCTCGGTGGAGAGCCGGCTGACCGTGCCCGTCGCGAGCTGGAACAGCCGTCCGTCCGCGGGGGCAAGCCCCAGCCGGCGGGCCGTGAGCACCCGCAGGAAGTGGGCGTGCGCCACCAGGATCACGTCACCGTCGGCCAGCGCCGGCCCGATCCGGGACAGCACGCGGTCGGCGCGCTGTCCCACCTGAGCCGGCGACTCGCCCGGGTGACCGGCCGGACCGGCGGGCACCCCGTCGTCCCACAGGTACCAGTCGGGCCGGGTGCGGTGTATCTCGACGGTGGTGACGCCTTCGTAGGCGCCGTAGTCCCACTCGTGGAGGTCGGGATCGGGTACGGCCCCGTAGATGCCCGCGAGTTCCGCCGTGCGCACCGCGCGGCCCAGCGGGCTGGTGAGCGCGAGGGCGAAGGTCCGGCCGGCGAGCAGCGGGGCGAGGGACTTGGCCTGTTCCTCGCCGTGCTGGGTGAGGGACAGGTCGGTCCAGCTGGTGTGCCGGCCCGACACACTCCACTCGGTCTCGCCGTGGCGGACCAGCAGGAGATCACCCATGGCCGTTACTTCGCGGATTCGACGGCGTGGCCGCCGAACTGGTTGCGCAGCGCCGCGATCATCTTCATCTGCGGCGAGTCGTCCTGGCGGGAGGCGAAGCGCGCGAAGAGGGAGGCGGTGATGGCGGGCAGCGGCACCGCGTTGTCGATGGCCGCCTCGACGGTCCAGCGGCCCTCGCCGGAGTCCTCCGCGTAGCCGCGCAGCTTCTCCAGGTGCTCGTCGTCGTCCAGCGCGTTGACGGCGAGGTCGAGCAGCCAGGAACGGATGACCGTGCCCTCCTGCCAGGAGCGGAAGACCTCGCGCACGTCGGTGACGGAGTCGACCTTCTCCAGGAGCTCCCAGCCCTCGGCGTAGGCCTGCATCATGGCGTACTCGATGCCGTTGTGGACCATCTTGGAGAAGTGGCCCGCGCCGACCTTGCCCGCGTGCACGAAGCCGAAGTCGCCCTCGGGCTTCAGCGCGTCGAAGACCGGCTGGACCTTCGCGATGTTCTCGGCGTCGCCGCCGACCATCAGGGCGTAGCCGTTCTGCAGGCCCCACACACCCCCCGAGACACCCGCGTCGACGAAGCCGATGCCCTTGGCCGCCAGCTCCTCGGCGTGCTTCTCGTCGTCGGTCCAGCGGGAGTTGCCGCCGTCGACGACGGTGTCGCCGGGCTCCAGCAGGTCGCCGAGCTCGTCGACGACGGACTGGGTGGGGGCGCCGGCCGGCACCATCACCCAGACCACGCGCGGGCCTTCGAGCTTGCCGACGAGTTCGGTGAGGCTGTTCACGTCGGCGAGGTCGGGATTGCGGTCGTAGCCGACGACCGTGTGGCCCGCGCGGCGTATCCGCTCGCGCATGTTGCCGCCCATCTTGCCGAGGCCGATGAGTCCGAGCTGCATATCAGTTCACTTCTTCCGGAGAGTGCGGTAGGCGGCCACGAGGGCGGCGGTGGAGGGGTCGAGGCCGGGCACGTCCGCGGCCTCGGTGAGCGCGGGCTCGATCCGCTTGGCGAGGACCTTGCCGAGCTCGACGCCCCACTGGTCGAAGGAGTCGATGTTCCAGATCGCGCCCTGGACGAACACCTTGTGCTCGTACAGCGCGATCAGCTGGCCCAGGACCGACGGGGTCAGCTCACGCGCGAGGATGGTGGTGGTCGGGTGGTTGCCCTTGAACGTCTTGTGCGGCACCAGCTCCTCGGGCACCCCCTCGGCACGCACCTCGTCGGGCGTCTTGCCGAAGGCCAGCGCCTGCGTCTGCGCGAAGAAGTTCGCCATCAACAGGTCGTGCTGGGCCTGGAGTTCCCCGCTCAGCTCGTGGACCGGGTTGGCGAAGCCGATGAAGTCCGCCGGGATCAGCTTGGTGCCCTGGTGGATGAGCTGGTAGTACGCGTGCTGCCCGTTGGTACCGGGCGTGCCCCACACCACCGGACCGGTCTGCCATTCCACGGGCTGCCCGTCGCGGTCCACCGACTTGCCGTTGGACTCCATGTCCAGCTGCTG
>NZ_JBHVWZ010000040.1:0-81398 GCF_042881985.1 Streptomyces sp. NPDC058246
CGCCCGGTTACATTCCGAACCCGGAAGCTAAGCCTTACAGCGCCGATGGTACTGCAGGGGGGACCCTGTGGGAGAGTAGGACGCCGCCGAACAATCTTTGAGGACCTCTGGTCCCAGCGACTCGCTGGGGCCAGAGGTCCTTTTTTGTTTTTCCGAAGCGCGCCGGGTACCCGGCTGCGCGAGAATGACTTGCGGTACCGAAGACAGGAGTCACCCATGTCCACCAACTCTCCCGACGATCGACCGGAGCGCGACCAGCGGCGCCGGGACAGTGGTGACCGCGGCGGCTACCGCGGGGGCCCGCGCCGGGACAACGACCGGGGCGGATCCGATCGTGGCGGCTACGCCGGCCGACGCGACGACCGCCGTGACGGTGACCGCAGTGGTGACCGTGGCGGTGACCGAGGTGGTTTCCGTCGTGACGACAGCCGACGTGATGACAGCCGCGGCGGTGGTTTCCGTGGCCGTGACGACCGGCGCGAGGGCGATCGCGGCAGCCGGCCGCCGTTCCGACGCGATGAACGCCCCAGTGGGCCGCGTCGTGACGACGGGCCGCGTCGCGACGACCGTGACCGGGGTGGCTTCCGCCGGGACGGCGACCGTCCCGCCTTCCGCCGCGACGACCGTGGCGATCGTCGAAGCGATGACCGTGGTGGTTTCCGTCGTGACGATCGTCGTGACAGCGGCGACCGGAGTGGCGATCGCGGTGGCTTCCGTCGGGACGACAACCGGGGTGCCGGCGGTTTTCGCCGGGACGACCGCCGTGATGACCGCCGTGACGATCGTCGGGGCGATGACCGTGGTGGTTTCCGTCGCGATGACCGTCGTGACAGCGGTGACCGGGGCGGTGACCGCGGTACCGGCGGCGGGTTCCGTCGCGACGACCGCAGCGACTTCCGCCGTGATGACCGCCGTGACGACCGGCGTGATGACCGCCGAGGCGATGACCGTGGATTCCGCCGGGATGGGGACCGTCCGCCCTTCCGCCGTGACGATCGCCCCACGGGCGGCCCGCGTCGCGACGACGACCGTGGTGGTTTCCGCCGCGATGACCGTCGTGACAGCGGTGACCGGGGCGGCGACCGCGGTGCCGGCGGCGGGTTCCGTCGCAACGACCGCAGCGACTTCCGCCGTGATGACCGCCGTGATGACCGGCGTGACGATCGTCGGGGCGATGACCGTGGTGGTTTCCGTCGTGACGATCGTCGTGACAGCGGCGACCGGGGCGGCGACCGCGGTACCGGCGGCGGGTTCCGTCGCGACGACCGCAGCGACTTCCGTCGCGATGACCGACCTGCCCCCCGTCGCGATGACCGTCCGGCCCCCCGCCGTGACGACCGGCGTGATGATCGCCGTGACGACAGTCGCGGTGGCGGTTTCCGCGGCCGCGACGACCGGGGACGCGGTGGTCCGCGCCGCGACGACCGGGGCGGACGCCCCGGCGGCTTCCGTGGCCGCGACGACCGTAGGGGCGACGACCGGCACGGTGGCGGGCGTTTCCGCGATGAGCGGGACCGCGACCGCGAGCCGATCAAGCGGCTGCCGATCCCGGACGACGTCACGGGCGAGGAGATCGACAAGGACGTACGGCAGGAGCTCCAGAGCCTGCCCAAGGGGCTTGCCGAGGATGTCTCCCGGAACCTGGTGATGGTCGCCCGGCTCATCGACGAGGACCCCGAGGGCGCGTACGCCTACTCGCGGATCGCGCTGCGTCTGGCGTCGCGGGTCGCCGCCGTACGTGAGGCGGCCGGGTTCGCCGCGTACGCGAACCAGAAGTACAGCGAGGCGCTCGCCGAGTTCCGGGCCGCGCGCCGGATGACCGGCGGCGTGGAGCTGTGGCCCGTCATGGCGGACTGCGAGCGCGGTCTGGGCCGGCCCGAGAAGGCGCTGGACATGGCCGGTGCGCCCGAGGTGCAGAAGCTGGACAAGGCCGGTCAGGTCGAGATGCGGCTCGTGGCAGCCGGTGCGCGGCGGGACATGGGGCAGCTGGATGCCGCCATCGTGACTCTCCAGAGCCCGGAGCTCGCTTCGAACTCCGTACAGCCCTGGACCGCGCGGCTGCGCTACGCGTACGCCGACGCCCTCCTCGCCGTCGGCCGTGAGGGCGAGGCACGGGAGTGGTTCGCGAAGGCCGTGGAGTCCGACAAGGACGGCAGCACGGACGCCTCCGACCGGCTTGCCGAGATGGACGGCGTCGAGTTCGTCGACGCGCTCGACGAGCACGGGGTCGAGCACGAGGTCGAGAACACGACCGACGGTCGCGGGGCGGATGCCGCCGAGGCCTCCAAGGCCGCCCCGGCACCGGTCGACGACTATGAGGACGAGGACGAGGACGAGGACGAGGACGACGACGACGAGGTCGAGGACGACTTCGACGACGACCCCGACGACAAGGGTGACTCCGAGGACAGCCCCCGGACCTGACGTCACTCAGGCGTAGAAGCACGCGGAAGGGCGGGACCCCGGTGGGGTTCCGCCCTTCCGCGTTTCAGAGCGCGAGTGCCCGCAGTACCAGACCCGACGCCGGCTTCGGGCCGAACGACGTCGACTTGCGGGGCATCGTGACGCCCTGGCGGGCGAGGTCGCGTACGACCTCCTCGCGGACCGGGTGCATCAGGACGGCCGTACCGCCGTCGCGCTCCGCCTTCTCGACCGTGGCGGTCGTGTCGTGGATGTACGCGATGTGCTCGGGCGAGTCCTCCGGGATGCCCCAGACGTGGTCGAGGAGCGTCGCGTGCAGGACCGTCGCGTCCAGGGTGCGCCAGGCCTCGGGATGGCCGGCCGGGATCGTACGGGCCAGGACGTGCGGGTCCGGGCGGTCGACCAGGTGGAACGCGCCGTCGCCGGCAAGGAGGAAGGCGTTTCCGTCGGCGGCCGCTACGGAGAGGGCCTCCAATGCCTCCGAAAGAGGGACCTCGAGGCGTCGGACACGGAAGGAGTCCCCGAGGGCGGCCAGTGCGTCGGCGACCGGCAGGCGGTGCAGCAGGCGGTGGATCGCCCGGACCCGGAGCGGATAGCGCGCGGTGTCCACCAGCAGGACCAGACCGAAGTCCCAGGGGCTGGGGGACGGGTGCTCCGCGCGTAGACGCAGATACGTCGCCCAGCGGTGGTGGCCGTCGGCGATGAGTGCCTGGTGGTGCTGGAGATCTGCCTGGATCTCGGCCAGTTCGGCCGAATCGGTGACCGCCCACAGACGGTGGTTGAAGCCGTCCTCCGTAGTGGTCGACAACAGCGGCGGGCGCTCAGCGGTCCGCTCGATGACGGCGGCCGTACCGACCCGGGAACCGTTGCCGCGGTAGGTCAGCAGCAGGGGTTCGAGATTGGCGGAGGTGGCGCGCATCAGGGCCGCGCGGTCGGCGATGACGTGCGGCATCACGTCCTCGTGGGGGAGGACGACGCAGTCCGCCGGCTCCGAGAGGCGCAGGGCGCCGATGATGCCGCGTTGCAGCAGGTCGCCGTCGCGCTGCTCGTAGACGTACAGACCGGGCTCGGGGTCGGTCGTCAGGACGCCTTCCGACAGCCAGCGGCGCAGGGTGTCGGCCGCCTGCCGGTTGCGGGCGGTGGGAGTGCCGTCCTGGGGCAGGATCAACCGGACGATGTTGTGCGGGTCGGCGGATTCGAGCTCGAGCAGGCCGTCCGGCCGAACGATGACGTCGTACGGCGGAGATGTCACGGCGGCCAGGCTGCCGACACGGTCGGGGTCGTAGCGCAGGCCCCGGAACGGGGTCAGTTCGAGGCCGCTGCGCGCCGGTGTCTCCTCCGCGGGACCTGCATAGTTCATTGAGGCATCGTAAGTGTGTCAGTGGCATGCGCGATGATCGGGGGAATGGGATCGAACGAGGAGCGATGTGTAATGAGCCAGACCGTCAGGACGCGTCCCGAGGGTAGTGGCCGGACCCTGAACGAGGCGTACGACACGGCGCTGCTCGATCTGGACGGTGTGGTGTACGCGGGCGGGAGCGCCATCGCGCACGCCGTGGAGTCCCTCGGCACCGCCCGGTCGGGCGGGATGCACCTCGCGTATGTCACGAACAACGCGCTGCGGACACCGGACGCGGTGGCCGAGCACCTCACGGAGCTGGGCATACCGGCACAGGCGTCGGACGTCATCACCTCGGCGCAGGCCGTGGCCCGGCTCATCAGCGAGCAGGTGCCCGCCGGCGCGCGTGTGCTGGTCGTCGGTGGTGAGGGGCTGCGGGTCGCGCTGCGCGAGCGCGGGCTCGAGCCCGTGGAGTCGGCGGACGACGATCCGGCGGCGGTCGTGCAGGGGTACGGCGGTCCCGATCTCCGCTGGTCGCGCTTCGCGGAGGCGTGCTACGCGATCGCACGCGGGGTGCCGTGGTTCGCTTCCAACACCGACCTGACGATCCCGAGCGGGCGCGGGATCGCGCCGGGCAACGGCGCGGCGGTGGAGGTCGTCCGGATCGCCACGGGCGCCGAGCCACAGGTGGCGGGCAAGCCGCTGCCCCCGATGCACCGGGAGACGATCCTGCGGACGGGCGCGAAGCGACCTCTGGTGGTCGGCGACCGGTTGGACACGGACATCGAGGGCGCGTTCAACGGCGAGGTGGACTCGCTGCTCGTGCTCACCGGCGTGACGGACGGTCCGCAGCTCCTGGCCGCCCCGCCGCAGCACCGGCCGACATTCGTGGACGCGGATCTGCGCGGTCTGCTCACCGGGCAGCCGGATGTCGTCGAGGCGGGCGACGGGTTCCGCTGCGGCGGCTGGACGGCGACGCCGAGAGCCTGGGGGAGGCTTGAGCTGGAGGGCGACGGCGAGGCTCTCGACGGGCTGCGGGCGCTGTGCGCGGCGGCGTGGACCGCGGCGGGCGAGGGCAGCTGTGAGCTGGACGGGGGGAAGGCGCTGGCGCGGCTGGGGCTTTGAGGGTAGTCGGCAGTCGGCAGTCGGCAGTCGGCGGTCGGCGGGCGTGTGGGCCTGTCAGCGGTGACGGTCAACAGGGGCAGGGGCAGGGGCAGGGGCGGGGGCAGGGGGAGGGGCAGGGGCCAGCGGGCCTGAGGGTCAGCGGGCTTGAGTGCCGGTCGGCCGCAGCGCTGGTAGGCCTGAGTAGTCACCCGGGATCGATGCGTGAGCGAGGGTAGGCTAACCTAACTGCGTGTTGGTCGACAGTCCCCCCGAACAGCGCGCGGAGACCGCCCCCGCGCCCCCAACCCGCCGGGCGATACGTGCCTTTGGGCTCCTCGCGTCCGCAGGCGTCCTGGTCCTCGTCGCACTGGCGAGCATCGCGGTCGGTGCGAAAGCGCTGCCGCTGGACCAGGTCTGGCACGGCCTGTTCCACGACACGGGGACATACGCCGACGTCGTGGTCGGCGACCGGATCTCGCGCACCGTCCTCGGGCTGCTGGTCGGCGCCGCGCTCGGGCTCTCCGGTGCCGTCCTCCAGGCGCTCACCCGCAATCCGCTGGCCGACCCCGGGCTGCTCGGGATCAACGCGGGCGCGTCCGCCGCGGTCGTCACCGCCATCACGTATTTCGGCGTCACGAGTCTGAGCGGCTATGTGTGGTTCGCGTTCCTCGGCGCGGCCGCGGTCGGGGCGCTGGTGTGGTTCCTGGGCGGCAGCCGGGGGGCGACCCCGGTCCGGCTCGCGCTCGCGGGCACCGCGATCAGCGCCGCGCTGTACGGCTATCTCCAGGCCGTGATGATCACGGATGACGCGGCGCTCGGAAAGATGCGCTTCTGGACGGTCGGTTCGCTGGCCTCCGCCACCGACACGACCATCAAGCAGGTGCTGCCGTTCCTGGTGGTCGGCACGGTCGTCGCGCTGGCCCTCGCCCGGCCGCTGAACGCCATGGCCATGGGAGACGACACCGCCCGCGCGCTCGGCGCCGACCTGAACCGGACCCGCGCGCTGTCCATGGCCGCCGCAACCGTGCTGTGCGGCGCCGCGACGGCCGCCTGCGGGCCGATCGTGTTCGTCGGGCTGATGGTTCCGCACGTCGTGCGGTCCTTCACCGGGCCCGACCTGCGCTGGATCCTGCCGTACGCCACCGTGCTCTCGCCGGTGCTGCTCCTCGGCGCCGATGTGGTCGGCCGGCTGGTCGCGCGGCCCGCGGAGCTTCAGGTCGGCATCGTCACCGCGGTCCTCGGCGGCCCGGTCTTCATCTTTCTCGTACGACGGCGGAGGACGGCGCAGCTGTGACGACCACACCGACCACACCGGACACTCCAGCCACATCAGACGCCTCAGCCACATCCGACGCCTCAGCCACACCGGACACCTCAGCCTCACCGGCCGTACAGACCACGCCGGCCACGCCGGCCACGCCGGCCACACGTCCCCGTGCCCTTCGGACGCCCGGCGGACTGTCGGTCCGGCTCGAGGCCCGGGCGTTCACGGTCGTCGTACTGCTGCTGGTGGCGGCGCTCGCCGCGAGTGTGGTGCTCATCGGCACGGGCGACTTCCCGATCCCGGCCGTCGACGTCCTCAAGACGCTGGTCGGCCAGGGGGACGCGGGCCAGGAGTTCATCGTCGACGAGCTGCGGCTGCCGCGGGTGCTCGTCGGCCTTCTGGTGGGGGCCTCGCTCGGGCTCGGCGGGGCGCTGTTCCAGTCCATCTCCCGCAATCCGCTCGGCAGTCCGGACGTCCTCGGCCTCGGGCAGGGGTCGACCGCGGGCGCGCTCGTCATGATCGTGCTCTTCTCAGGGAGCGCCACCCAGGTCGCCCTCGGGGCGCTCGTCGGTGGACTGGTGACCGGACTCGCCATGTATCTGCTCGCCTGGAAGCAGGGCGTGCACGGCTATCGACTGGTTCTGGTCGGTATCGGCGTGTCGGCGATCGTCACGGCGGTCAACGGCTATCTGCTCACCAAGGCCGACATCGTCGACGCGGCCCGCGCGGTCGTCTGGATGACCGGCTCGCTCAACGGCCGTGACTGGGCGCAGGTCTGGCCGCTGCTCATCATGTGCGCCGTCATCGTGCCGCTCGTCCTGGGCAACGCCCGGGGGCTGCGCATGATGGAGATGGGCGACGACGTCTCGTACGCCCTGGGCGTGCGCGTCGAGCGCGTACGACTGCTGCTGATGCTGTCCGCCGTACTGCTGACCGCGGGCGCCACCGCCGCCGCGGGGCCGGTCGGCTTCGTGGCGCTCACCGCGCCGCAGCTCGCCCGGCGGCTGACCCGCTCGCCCGGGCCGAACCTGATGGCGTCGATGTGCATGGGCGCGACCCTGCTGATCGTCGCGGACTGGGCCTCGCAGCGGGCCTTCGGGGCCGACCAGCTGCCCGTCGGCGTCGTGACCGGTGTCCTGGGCGGGGTCTATCTGCTGTGGCTCCTTGTCACCGAGCGCAAGGCGGGCCGGATTTGAACCCGACAAGGCCGACGGATTCGACCACCGATTCGACCACCGCCAGGCAGGCCGGAAGTGAACACCAAGAGGAGTGCTACGACTGTGAACCGCCTGTCCGCCGACAACGTCACCCTTGGCTACGACCAGCGCGTCATCGCGCGGAAGCTGTCGGTGGAGATCCCCGACAACTCCTTCACCGTGATCGTCGGCCCGAACGCCTGCGGCAAGTCCACGCTGCTGCGCGCCCTGTCGCGGATGCTGAAGCCGTCCGAGGGCCGGGTGCTGCTCGACGGGCAGGTCATCCAGTCCATGCCCGCGAAGAAGGTGGCCAGGACGCTGGGGCTGCTGCCGCAGTCGTCGATCGCGCCGGACGGGATCACGGTCGGCGACCTGGTCGGCCGGGGCCGCTACCCGCACCAGGGGCTGCTGCGCCAGTGGTCGACGGAGGACGAGCGGGTCGTGCAGGAGTCGATGGCCTCGACCGGGGTCGCCGAACTCGCCGATCGCTATGTCGACGAATTGTCGGGCGGCCAGCGGCAGCGCGTGTGGATCGCGATGGCCCTCGCCCAGCAGACGCCGCTGCTGCTCCTGGACGAGCCGACGACCTATCTGGACATCCAGCACCAGATCGACGTGCTCGACCTGTGCGCCGAGCTCCACGAGGAGCAGGGGCGCACGCTGGTCGCCGTATTGCACGACCTCAACCACGCGGCCCGGTACGCCACCCACCTGATCGCATTGCGCGACGGCGAGGTCGTCGCCGAGGGCGCCCCGAACGACATCGTCACGGCCGAGCTGGTCGAGCGGGTCTTCGGGCTGCGCTGCCAGGTCATCGACGACCCGGAGACGGGGACGCCGCTGGTGGTCCCGGCGGCGCGCAAGGCGCGTGCGGTCGCGGCAGCGGCTACAGGAGACTCCTGAGGCGGAACAGGTCGCGCAGGCCCGCCTCCAGCTTCACCCGGCCCGAGCCCCAGGCCTTTGCGAAGTTCAGCTCGCCGTTCACCATCGAGACCAGGTCGTCGCCGTTCATGGTGAGCCGGATCGCGGCCTTCTCGCGGGGCGGGCCCTGGAGCGTGTCGAGCACCTCGATCCGGCCGTCCTTGAGACGGCCCACGAAGGTGACGTCCAGGTCGGTGATACGGCAGCTCAGCGAGCGGTCCAGGGCCGCAGCGCTGCGTACGTCCCCTTCGGCGCCCGCCAGGTTGTCCGAGAGCTTGTCGAGTGCGGTGCGGCACTCCTCAATCGTCGCCATCGTGATCGACGGTACCCCAGCGCTTCGCGGTAGCGTCGGGGCATGAGCGACTCATGGCCCAAGAGTGAGGTCCGGCGGGATGTGAGGGGACCGGAGGACCGGTTCGCCTCCGAGGCGGGCGCGGAACTCGCGGTCGGACCCGAGCCCGACGATGAGCCGGGCGAGTCGGGCGGGCCGGGCCGTGAGTCGGGCGGGCCGGGCGGTGAGTCGGGTGGCTCGGGCGGGCCGGGCGGTGAGTCGGGTGAGTCGGGCGGTGCGGCGGACGCGGGACTCGGCCTCGAACTCGCGTACGATCCCGCCGTTCCGGCGCCGCTGAACGTGGACCGCACCCCCACCGGCAACGCCGACGTCGACGCCCAGCTCGACCGGCTGGCCGACGCCGACCACCTCGCCACGGACGGACACGTCGAGGTGTACGAGGATGTACACCGGGGGCTGCGCGACGCGCTCACCGCGCTCGACGCCCGCCCGGGACCTCCGGCGCCCCCATCGACGTATGGCACGAGGAGCTGAACCGAACGTGGCAGGAGTGGCACGCCGCCGACTCGACGCCGAGCTGGTCCGCCGGAAGCTGGCACGCTCGCGCGAGCATGCCGGCCAGCTGATCGCCGCGGGGCGGGTCACCGTCGGCAAGACCCTCGCGACCAAGTCCGCCACACAGGTGGAGACGGCGGCCGCGATCGTGGTCACCCAGGACGACAGCGACCCCGACTACGTGTCGCGCGGCGGGCACAAGCTCGCGGGCGCCCTGGCCGCCTTCGTGCCGATGGGGCTGAAGGTCGAGGGCCGGCGCGCGCTGGACGCCGGAGCGTCCACCGGAGGCTTCACCGACGTACTGCTGCGCGCGGGCGTCGCCCATGTCGTCGCCGTCGACGTCGGCTACGGTCAACTCGCCTGGTCTCTTCAGAGCGATGAACGCGTCACCGTCAAGGACCGTACGAACGTACGCGAGTTGACGTTGGAGGCGATCGATGGAGAGCCCGTGGATCTTGTGGTCGGGGATCTGTCCTTCATCCCGCTCGGACTGGTGCTGCCCGCCCTCGTGCGGTGCGCGGCGCCGGATGCCGACCTGGTGATGATGGTGAAGCCGCAGTTCGAGGTGGGGAAGGAACGGCTGGGCAGCGGCGGTGTCGTCCGCAGCCCCGAACTGCGCGCCGAGGCCGTGCGCGCAGTGGCCGGGCGGGCCGGGGAACTGGGGCTCGGAGTGCAGGGTGTGACCGCAAGCCCGTTGCCCGGACCGTCGGGCAACGTCGAGTACTTTCTGTGGCTGCGTGCCGGGGCACCCGAACTCGACCCGGCCGACGTTGACCGTGCAGTGGCGGAGGGGCCGCGTTGACACAGACCCGAGCTCGTACTGTTTTCCTGCTGGCCCACACCGGGCGGCCGGCAGCCATCCGCAGCGCCGAGCTGGTCGTCCAGGGGCTGCTGCGCTCCGGGATCGGCGTACGGGTCCTGGAGGCGGAGGCGGCCGACCTGCCGCTGCCGGACGAGGTGGAGCTGGTCAAGGAGGCGACTGCGCAGTGCCTCGACGGCTGCGAGCTGCTGATCGTGCTCGGCGGTGACGGCACGCTGCTGCGCGGCGCCGAGTTCGCCCGTGCGTCCGGGGTGCCGATGCTCGGCGTCAACCTGGGCCGCGTCGGCTTCCTCGCGGAGGCCGAGCGCGACGACCTCGACAAGGTCGTCGACCGGGTCGTCACCAAGGCGTACGAGGTCGAGGAGCGGATGACCGTCGACGTCGTCGTGCACCAGAACGGCGACATCGTGCACACCGACTGGGCGCTGAACGAGGCGGCCGTGCAGAAGGTGTCCGCCGAGAAGCTGCTCGAGGTGGTCCTGGAGATCGACGGGCGGCCCGTGACCGGGTTCGGCTGCGACGGAATCGTCTGCGCGACCCCGACCGGGTCGACGGCGTACGCCTTCTCCGCGGGCGGCCCCGTGGTGTGGCCGGAGGTCGAGGCGCTGCTCATGGTGCCGATCAGCGCGCACGCGCTGTTCGCCAAGCCGTTGGTGACCTCGCCGGACTCCGTGCTCGCCGTGGAAGTGCTGCCGCACATTCCGCCGGGCGTGCTGTGGTGCGACGGGCGGCGGACGGTGGAGCTGCCGCCGGGGGCGCGGGTGGAGGTACGGCGGGGTGCGGTGCCGGTGCGGCTGGCGCGGCTGCACCACGCTTCCTTCACCGACCGGCTGGTGGCCAAGTTCGCGCTGCCGGTCTCGGGATGGCGCGGGGCGCCGCACTAGACGTACGAGGGCTTGTACGGCAGCCCACTCCCGCGGGTGACAACAGCCTCTTTGTGGGGCCTTGTCACCTGCGCCTTCACGGCAGCGGGGCAGGGCCCGTCGCACACCCGGGCCCGGACCTCGTAAGGTCGTGTCCGTGTTGGAGGAGATGCGGATACGGTCGCTCGGAGTCATCGACGACGCGGTCGTCGAGCTGTCGCCCGGCTTCACCGCCGTGACCGGTGAGACCGGTGCGGGCAAGACGATGGTGGTCACCAGCCTCGGGCTGCTGCTGGGTGGGCGCGCCGACCCGGCCCTCGTGCGGATCGGCGCCAAGAACGCCGTCGTGGAGGGGCGGATCACCGTCCCCACGGGCGGGACGGCCGTCGTACGGGCCGAGGAGGCCGGGGCCGAGCTCGACGACGGCGCGTTGCTGATCAGCCGTACCGTTTCGGCCGAGGGGCGCTCCCGGGCACACCTCGGCGGGCGTTCCGTGCCGGTGGGCGTACTCGCCGAGCTCGCCGACGAGCTCGTCGCCGTGCACGGCCAGACCGACCAGCAGGGACTGCTCAAACTGTCCCGGCAGCGGCAGGCCCTCGACCGGTACGCGGGCGACGCGGTCGCCGTGCCGCTCGCCAAGTACGCCGGCGCCTACCGAAGGCTGCGGGCGATCTCGACCGAGCTGGACGAGATCACCACGCGCGCGCGTGAGCGGGCCCAGGAAGCGGACATGCTGCGCTTCGGGCTCGACGAGATCGCGGGGGTCGAGCCCCGTGCGGGCGAGGACGAGGAGCTGGCCGCCGAAGCCGAGCGGCTGGGACACGCGGAGGCGCTGGCGTCCGCCGCCACGGCCGCGCACGCCGCGCTCGCGGGCAATCCGGAGGACCCCGAGGGCATCGACGCGGCGACGCTCGTCGCGGGCGCGCACCGGGCCCTGGAGGCCGTACGGTCCCACGACGCCGCGCTCGCCGGGCTGTCCGGCCGGATCGGCGAGATCGGGATCCTGCTGGGCGATGTGGCGGGGGAGCTCGCCGGGTACGCCGACGACCTCGACGCCGATCCCCTGCGGCTCGCCGCGGTCGAGGAGCGCCGGGCCGCGCTCACCCAGCTGACACGGAAGTACGGCGAGGATGTCAACGCGGTGCTGGCGTGGGCCGAGCAGGGGGCGGCGCGGCTCCTCGAACTCGACGGTGACGACGAGCGGATCGGCGAGCTGACCGCCGAACGGGACGCCCTGCGGGCCGAACTGGGCGGGCTGGCACAGGCGTTGACCGACGCCCGTACGGAGGCCGCCGAGCGGTTCGCCGCCGCCGTGACCGCCGAGCTGGCCTCGCTCGCCATGCCGCACGCGCGCGTGTCGTTCGAGCTCCGGCAGACCGACGACCCGGAGGGTGTGGAGGTCGGCGGGCGCACGGTCGCGTACGGGCCCGCGGGTGTCGACGAGGTCGAGCTGCTGCTCGCCCCGCATCCCGGGGCGCCGCCGCGGCCCATCGCCAAGGGGGCCTCGGGCGGTGAGCTGTCACGCGTGATGCTCGCGGTGGAGGTCGTCTTCGCCGGGACCGATCCTGTGCCGACGTACCTCTTCGACGAGGTGGACGCGGGTGTCGGCGGCAAGGCCGCGGTCGAGATCGGGCGGCGGCTGGCGCGGCTCGCGAAGACCGCGCAGGTCGTCGTCGTGACGCATCTGCCGCAGGTGGCCGCCTTCGCCGACCGGCAGTTGCTGGTGGAGAAGACGAACGACGGGTCGGTGACCCGGTCCGGGGTGAAGGTCCTCGAGGGCGAGGAGCGGATTCGGGAACTGTCCCGCATGCTCGCGGGACAGGAGGACTCGGAGACGGCTCGGGCCCATGCGGAGGAGTTGTTGGCGACGGCTCGGGCGGACGGGTAGCCGCCGGCGGGACGGGACTTCTCCGCCGCTCCGCGGCAGGGTTCCGCCCGCTCCGCGGGGTTGCCCTGTCACCGCTTCGCGGGGTTGCCCTGTCACCGCTCCGCGGTGGGGGTTTGCGCCCGCTCCGCGGTGGGGTTCTTCGATCGCGTTGCGGTGGGGCTTGACCGCTCCGCGGTGAGGCTTTGACCGCTCCGCGGTCTGGTCTCCGCCGCTCCGCGGCGGTTTCCCGCCCGCCCGCCCTTTTGGTCGCTCCGCGACCCCCGTATCCGGCCTGCTCCGCAGGCCCCTAGGGTGGAGCGCATGATCACGAGTTCGGGCCGGAGCGTTGTATTCGGCACCGCCGCCGCAGTCACCCGAGCGGGAATCGCCGCCCTGCGCTCCAAGGCGCCCGGCGGCCCAGCCCGTTGGGAGCGCAAGAACTACACCGGGCGCACCGTCGAGCTGTACGCGGGGCCCGCGGCGGCCGTGGGCGCGGCGCTCGGGGCCGCGCGGGTGCGGCCCGCCGCCGGGTTCGCGATCGCGGCCGCCGGTGCGTGCGGCGCGTACGACGACGTCGTGGGCGCGGGTGACTCTCGGCGTGGGTTCCGGGCGCACCTGGGCGCGCTGCGGGACGGTGAAGTGACCAGCGGGGCGGTCAAGTTGTTCGGGATCTCGGCGGCGGGGCTGGTCGCGGGGGCGATGCTCAAGGAGCGGCCGCTGGACAAGCTGCTCGCGGGCGTCGTGATCGCGGGGACCGCGCACTTCGTCAACCTCGTCGATGTGCGGCCCGGGCGGGCCGCCGGTGCCGTGCTCGCGCTGGGGGCGCCCGGGTTGCTGCGCGGCGGCCCCGCGGGTCGGCTGACCGCCGCGGCGATGGGCGCCGCCGCGGCCGTGCTCCCCGATGACCTCGGCGAGCGCGCGATGATCGGCGACACCGGAGCCCACGCCCTCGGCGCCGCTCTGGGTACCGCCATCGCCGTGGGCAACGGCCGCGCCGGACTCGTCGCCCACGCCGCGACGCTGGTGGCCGCGACGGCGTACGGGGACAAGGTCAGCGATATGGCACGCGCCTTGGGCCGACTGAGAGTGGCGTCGGCCTGAGACGACGCCGAAAGCACCCCGGCCGGGCCGTCAGCCGCGGCGGCCGGCGTGACGAGCGGGGGCGCGGCTGCGGGTGTGGCTGTGGGCGCGGCAATCCGGGCCCTCACCCCATCTCACTCATGTGAGTGACTGCGCCCGGCGAGTCGTCGCGATCGTCGCTCGGTGGCGGTGCCGGAACACCCGTGCGGCCTGGCATCCTTGGCGTAGTACGCGGAGCCCGCGGAGCACGACGTGCGGTGGACCCCCCTCCGCGCGATCCTTCTGTACGTTTCTTCGTGACCGTCCGACGCCGAACCAGGAGCCCCGGCCACGTGAGCCACGTGAGCAGCCACTCACCGCACGGCCAGTCGCCGCTGCGCACCGTGCAGGTGCTCGGCGGAGGAAGTGCGGGCAGCAGTGCGCATGTGCGGTCGTTGGCCTCGGGGCTCGTCGCCCGGGGCGTGCGCGTCACCGTGTGCGCCCCTGCCGAGGTCGATCACGCCTACGGGTTCAGTGGCGTGGGCGCGCAGCACGTTCCCGTGCCACGCGGCAGCGACCCCGCCTCCGTGGCCGCGCTGCGGGCAGCCTGCGCGGACGCCGACCTCGTGCACGCGCACGGGCTGCACGCGGCGCTCAGGGCGGCGCTCGCGCTGAGCGGGCGGCGCGTGCCGCTCGTCGTCACCTGGCACACGCGCTCGCACGCCGAGGGCGCGCGCGCCCATCTGCTGCGCCTCCTTGAGCGCCGGGTGGCCAAGGCCGCCGCCGTCGTGCTCGGCACCTCCTCCGATCTCGTGGACCGGGCGCGCAGCAGGGGCGCGCGCGACGCGCGGCTCGCCGCTGTCGCACTCCCCGCGCCCCGCACGGCGGTCGAGTACGAGGACCGGGACCGGCTGGGGCACAAGGCGCGGGCCGAACTCGGCGCCGCCGACCGCCCGTTGCTGATGGCGGTGGGCTCCCTGGAGCGGCACCGCGGCTACGACACCCTGCTGGACGCCGCGCGCGCGTGGCGTCGTCTGGATCCCGTGCCGCTCATCGTGATCGCAGGCGAGGGGCCGCTGCGTACGGTCCTTCAACGGCGCATCGAGGTCGAGGGGCTGCCGGTCCGGCTCGTCGGGCGGCGTGACGACGTCTCCGAACTGCTCGTGGCCGCCGATCTCGCGCTCCTGTCGAGCAGTTGGGAGTCGCGTTCCGTGCTCGCGCAGGAGGCCCTGCACGCGCGCGTTCCGCTCGTCGCGACCGCCGTCGGCGGCATCCCCGAACTCGTCGGCGACGCGGCCGAACTCGTCCCGTACGGAGACCCGGAGGCGCTCGCCGAAGCAGTCGCGCGCCTCCTCGGTGATCCCGCGCGCCGGGAGCTCCTCAAGGAGAAGGGCGTCCGACAGGCCGCCACCTGGCCGACCGAGGACGAGACAGTCGCCCAAGTGCTCAGCATCTACGACGAGTTGACGCAACCCAGACCCCTCTAGGCCCGCCCCTCCAGGCCAGGCCTCTAGGGCACGTGCCGGCGTGCCCGCAGCGCCAGGCTCAACGCCAGTACCGTCTGCGGGTCGTCCAGGTCCGTGCCCAGCAACTCGCCGATCCGGGCCAGGCGGTTGTAGAGGGTCTGCCGGTTGAGGTGCAGTTCGCGGGCCGTCTCCGCCTTACGGCCCGCGTGGGCCAGGTAGGTCTCCAGGGTGGGCAGGAGCGGTGGTTTGGAGCGGTTGTCGTGATCGCGGAGCGGGCCGATCGCCCGGTCCACGAAGGCCGCCAGGTCGGGGTGCTCGCGCAGCCGCCACAGGAGCAGGTCGATGTCCAGGCGGCGGGCGTCGTACCAGGGGCGGTCCGACAGGCCCTGCGCCGCCGTCGCCGTCTCCGCCGCGTGCCGCAGGCCCGCCGAGGCCGCCGCCCAGCCGCCCGCGACGCCGACCACCACCACCGGGGGCTGTGCCCCGGGCCGCTGCATCCCGGCGCGCTCCACGCCCGCCCGCAGCGCTGCCGCGACCCGGTCCGCCACGGCCGAGCGTTCGGACTCCGAGCGCAGGCCCAGGAGCAGGGGGACACGGCCCTCGACGGGACGTACGCCCAGCAGGACGGGCACCCCCACCGAGGCCAGTTCCTCCGCGACCGCGCGGGCCAGGACAGCCCAGCCGCCCCCGGGGGACAGGCCGTCGGCGAGCCGCATCACGACCGGCAGGAGCGGGCCGGCGCCGGGCTTGAAGCCGAGCACGCGGGCCTGCGCGGGCGCGTCCTCGGCCTCGATACGGCCCTCCGCGAGGTCGGTGAGGAAGTCGCCGCGACCGCGCGCCGCCAGCTCCTCCTCCTGGCGGGCCTGCATCAGGACGACGGCCAGGATGCCCGCGGCCCGCTCGGCGGCGATCCGGTGCACCGGGGCGATGGGGGAGCTGACGGGCAGCAGGACCAGCCGGGCCCGTACGGAGCCCGTTCCGGGGCCGCCGCCGGGGACGTCCACGAGGGTCGTCCCGGCGGGCGGATCCTCCTTGTGCTGGCCGCGCAGCCCCTCCCACACCTGGAGCGGATCGGCGCCCGCGGAACCGGCGCCGGCGGCGTACAGGAGCTGTCCGTCGGCCGTCTCGAGGAAGACGGGATTGCCGCTGAAGTCCGCGAGGATGCCGAGGACCTGGGGCACACCGCCGCCGCCGAGGAGCGCCTCGGTACATCGCCTGTGCACCTCCTCGGCCTGCTGGAGCAGTGCGTAGTGGCCGTTGACGATCTCGGTGTGGATCTCCTCCGTGACCGCCACGAAAGGCACTTCGCGGTGCAGCTGGACCAGCGGGAGGCCGGCCGAGCGGGCCGTGTCCACCAGCGCCGCGGGCAGCCGGGTGAAGCGGGGGCCGAGCTCCACGACGAGGGCGGCGATACCGCGTTCGGCCAGGGTGCGGACGAAGGCGCGCTGCTCGGCCGGGCGGGTGCCGAGTCCGTACCCCGTGGTCAGCAGCAGCTCGCCGCCCTTCAGCAGCGAGGCGATGTTCGGGACCTCGCCCGCGTGCACCCAGCGCACGGTGCGCTGCAGCCGGTCGGCTCCCGCGAGGATCTCCGGCAGCCCGCTGCGCAGCCCGGGCAGCTCAAGCGCCCGCTGCACGGTGATTCCGGCGCCCTGGGTGTCGTAACGGCTGTCCAAACGGCTGTCCATGCAGCGGACGCTACCCGTGGTCGCGTTCCGGGGACATCTCCGACCGGTCACGGGGGCCGACCCGGGCGGCATGCGCGCGACAATGCGTCGCCCCTGCGCCGAAATCGCGCGACCTCGTGTCTGTTGTGGCGTGCATCACTGGGCCGCCACACTGTCGCATCCGCCAGGAAACAGCGAATGATCTTCGGATTTCGTTGTATCGGAAGCTATGGAGGGTCGAAAGTGGCAGAGTCGGCAAGAGCAGAGGCGGCAAGGGCAGCGTCGGCAGAGACACCCGCGCGAGAGGTCAATCGACTCAAAGCGAATTCCGTGGGGCTGGTCGGCGTCGTGTTCATGGCGGTCGCCACCGCGGCGCCGATCACCGCGATGACCGGCAACCTCCCCATCGCGGTCGGCTTCGGCAACGGCACGGGAGCGCCCGCGGGCTATCTCTTCGCGACACTCGTCCTGACGGTCTTCTCGGTCGGATACGTCGCCATGGCCAAGCGGATCACGGCCGCGGGCGCCTTCTACGGCTACATCTCGCACGGTCTGGGCCGGATCGCCGGGATGGCCTCCGGCCTGCTCGCCGTGATGGCCTACATCGTCTTCGAGGCGTCCATCGTCGGCGTCTTCTCGTACTTCGCGAAGACCACGGTCCACGACCAGCTGGGCGTCGACCTTCCGTGGATCCTCTACGCGGCCGTCATGCTCGCCGTCACGGCCGTCCTGTCGTACTTCGACATCAACCTCACCGCGAAGGCGCTCGGCGTCATGCTGATCGCCGAGATCGCCGTGCTGTTCGCGGTGGCCACGGCGGTGCTCGTGCGGGGCGGCGGGCCGGACGGCATCCCCGTGGAGCCGATCAACCCGAAGAACGCCTTCACCGGTACGTCGGCCGGGCTCGGCCTCTTCTTCGCCTTCTGGTCGTGGGTGGGCTTCGAGTCGACGGCGATGTACGGCGAGGAGTCCCGCGACCCGAAGCGCGTCATCCCGCGCGCCACGCTGATCTCGGTCGTCGGCGTCGGGCTGTTCTACATCTACGTCTCCTGGATGACGATCGCCGGCAACGGTCTGAAGGGCTCGGTGAAGCTCTCCTCCGGCACGAGCCCCCTCGACCTGTTCTTCGACCCCGCGCACGCCTTCATCGGCGCCTGGGCGGTCAACGCCTTCCAGTGGCTGCTGATCACCGGCTCGTTCGCCTGCGGGATGGCCTTCCACCAGTGCGCGTCCCGCTACCTGTACGCGATCGGGCGTGAGGGCTTCCTGCACCCGGCCCTGGGCCGCACGCACGCGCGGCACGGCTCTCCGTACATCGCCTCGTTCGCGCAGTCCGTCATCGCCGTCACCCTGGTGGGCGCCTTCTGGCTGACCGGGCAGGACCCGTACGTCCACCTCTACACGCTGCTCGCGATCCTCGGCACGATGGCCATCCTCATCGTGCAGACGCTCTGCTCGTTCGCCGTCATCGGCTACTTCCGGAAGAACCACCCCGAGGACCGGCACTGGTTCCGCACGTTCACCGCGCCCCTGATCGGCGGGATCGGCATGATCGCGGTGGTCGTGCTGCTGATGCTGAACCTGGACACCGCGGCGGGCACGGCGGCGGACTCGCTGTTCTTCAAGGCCATCCCGTGGATCGTCGGTGCGGTCTTCTTCGGCGGCCTGGGGCTCGGCTTCCATCTCAAGGCCCGGCACCCGGAGCGCTACGACGTCATCGGCCGGATCGTCCTGGAGGACGCGGCCGAGCGTACGGACGACGCGGTCAAGGAACCAGCGCGGGCCTAAACCCTTACGTGGGCCTGATGTAAACCCTTACGTGGGCCTGATGTTGTGGTTGAACCGGAACACGTTGTCCGGGTCGTACACGGACTTCACCGCGGCCAGGCGCCGGAGGCTCTCGGCGCCGAGGCCGGCCACGATCCGGTCGCCGCCCTCGTCGCCGATGAAGCGGAGGTAGATCGCGCCGGTGCTCCAGGGACGGATCCCGGCGCGGACCTGCTGCACCCACGCGATACACCGCTCGTCGTCGGCCGGGTCCTCCCAGATGGCGCAGGGGTGCACACACCACGGCGCGTCCCGGTGGGGAACGGGGAACCGGGCCGGTCCCGACGCGATAGCGGCGCCCCGCGGGAACAGGACGTGCCGGGTTCTCGTGGGGACGGGCACGGCCTCCCCGAGGGCGCAGAAGGCAGCCACGAAGTCGTCCGGCGCGCCGGTCAGAAGCTCCGACGCCCGGTAGTTCCGCAGACCGGGCGGGTCGTCGAGCAGGCGCTGGAGGTCGACGTAGCGGATGGCGCCGAGGATCTCCGCCTCGTGCGGCAGCGCCAGCAGCGGCTGGGCGAGTTCGCGCAGGTCCTCCTCGCCGCCCAGATACGTGAGGAGGGCGACGCACAGCGGCTTGCCGACCATGTGCTCGGGCACGCACTCCGCGGGCGGACCCGTCGTATACATCAAGGCGCCGCTCACCTCCGGCGGGCCGCCGGCGATGATCTCGCGGTAGCGGCGGACCGCGTCGGGGCCGGTCTCCGGCCGGTACGTCAGCAGGGCGCTCGAGAGCGCGGGCAGCGGGTGGAGCTTCAGGGTGAGCGCGGTGGCGACGCCGAAGTTCCCGCCGCCGCCGTGCAGCGCCCAGAACAGCTCCGGGTTCTCCTGGTCGGTGGCCCGGACCGTGCCGGCATCGGCGGTCACCAACTCGACGCCGAGCAGATTGTCGACGGCCGGTCCGAACGACCGGTCGAGCCAGCCGTTCCCGCCGCCGAGCACGAAGCCGGCGACGCCGGTGGCGGAACTCCGGCCCCCGGTGGTGGCCAGGCCGTACGGCTGCGTCGCGCGGTCGAGGTGGCTCATGAGGGCGCCGCCCTCGACCCGCACTGTCTCGGCGCCCGTGTGCACGGTGACCTCGTGCATCCGGCGCAGATCGATGACCAGGCCGTTGTCGTTGAGGGACATGCCCGCCACGCCGTGCCCGCCGCCGCGCACCGCGATATGCAGGTCCAGGTCACGTCCGAACCGCACGGAACGGACGACATCGGCCGCGTTCGCGCACTGCGCGATCACCGCCGGGTGCCGGTCGATCATCGCGTTGAAGATCGTCCGGGCCTCGTCGTACCCCGGGTCGTCCGGGGCGAACACATCGCCGACCAGATCCGCGCGGAGCGCGGCGAGCGCCGTGGCCGCCTTCGAAAAGGGGGCCATCGCGGCCGCCCCCTTTCAGCGGGGGACAGAACTACGTCCAGGCTAGGCGGGCACGGCGGATCGGGCCTGTCCAGCGATCGTCCGCGGCAGCGGCGGCCGCCCGCGCCAGGCAGGCAAGTGCCGGGGCGGTGGCGGTACGTACCCGGCGGGGGCAGAGGTACGCCGGATCGGCGGCTGTGCGTACGCGTCGGTGACGTATGCCGGGCCGGTGGCGTCACGTACCCGGCGGTGGCGGACGTGTGCCGGGCCGGTGGTTCGTCCGCGGCGGTGGCGGACGTGTGCCGGGCCGGTGGTTCGTCCGCGGCGGCGCCAGACGTGTGCCGGGCCGGTGCTGTACATACGCGGCACCGGCACACATGCGGGCGGATCAGCCGCCGTACGCCCCCGACGCCGTCAGGCGCAGGGCCGTGTCGATCAGCGGCACGTGGCTGAACGCCTGCGGGAAGTTGCCCACTTGGCGCTGAAGACGCGGGTCCCACTCCTCGGCGAGCAGGCCCAGGTCGTTCCTGAGGGCCAGCAGCTTTTCGAAGAGCTTGCGGGCCTCGTCGACCCGGCCGATCATCGCCAGGTCGTCCGCCATCCAGAACGAGCAGGCGAGGAAGGCGCCTTCGTCTCCCTCCAGGCCGTCCACGCCCGCCTTCTCACCGGTGGTCGGGTAGCGCAGGATGAAGCCGTCCGAGGTGGACAGCTCGCGCTGGATCGCCTCGATCGTGCCGATCACGCGCTTGTCGTCCGGCGGCAGGAAACCCATCTGCGGGATGAGCAGCAGCGAGGCGTCCAGCTCCTTGGAGCCGTACGACTGCGTGAACGTGTTGCGCTCCTTGTCGTAGCCCTTCTCGCACACGTCCCGGTGGATGTCGTCGCGCAGTTCACGCCACTTCTCCAGCGGACCGTCCGCGTCACCGGACTCGATGAGCTTGATGGTGCGGTCGACGGCGACCCAGGCCATCACCTTGGAGTGCACGAAGTGGCGGCGCGGGCCGCGGACTTCCCAGATGCCCTCGTCCGGCTGGTCCCAGTGGTCCTCCAGGTAGCGGATCAGCTTCAACTGGAGCAGCGAGGCGTAGTCGTTGCGCGACAGACCTGTCATGTGGGCCAGGTGCAGGGCCTCGATGACCTCGCCGTACACATCCAGCTGGAGCTGGTGCGCGGCTCCGTTCCCGACCCGTACGGGCGCCGAATTCTCGTACCCGGGAAGCCAGTCGAGCTCCGCCTCGCCCAACTCCCGTTCGCCCGCGATGCCGTACATGATCTGGAGGTTCTCCGGGTCGCCGGCGACCGCGCGCAGCAGCCACTCGCGCCAGGCGCGGGCCTCCTCGCGGTAGCCGGTGCGCAGCAGCGAGGAGAGGGTGATCGCGGCGTCGCGCAGCCAGGTGTAGCGGTAGTCCCAGTTGCGTACGCCGCCGATCTCCTCCGGGAGCGAGGTCGTCGGGGCGGCCACGATGCCGCCCGTGGGCGCGTACGTCAGGGCCTTGAGCGTGATCAGCGAGCGGACGACGGCCTCGCGGTAGGGGCCGTGGTACGTGCACTGCTCGACCCATTCGCGCCAGAAGTCCTCGGTGGCCTCCAGCGACTGCTCCGGCTCGGGCAGCGCGGGCGGTTCCTTGTGTGAGGGTTCCCACGAGATGGTGAACGCGATCCGGTCACCGGGAGCCACCGTGAAGTCGGCGTACGTGGTCAGCGCCTTGCCGTAGGTCTCGCAGGCGGTGTCGAACCAGACCGAGTCGGGCCCGGCGACGGCGACCGTGCGCCCCTCGTGCCGGTGCACCCAGGGCACCACGCGGCCGTAGGAGAAACGCATGCGCAGCGCGGAGCGCATCGGCACCCGGCCCGTGACGCCCTCGACGATCCGGATCAGCTGCGGCGCGCCGTCACGCGGGGGCATGAAATCGGTCACGCGGACCGTGCCGCGCGGAGTGTCCCACTCGGATTCGAGGATCAGCGAGTCGCCGCGGTACCGGCGGCGCGCCGCCGTCGGCGGTTCGGCGTCGGCCGCGTGCGCGGGACCCAGCCGCCAGAATCCGTGTTCCTCCGTGCCGAGCAGTCCCGCGAAGATGGCATGGGAGTCGAAGCGGGGCAGGCACAGCCAGTCGACTGTGCCGTCCCGGCAGACCAGCGCAGCTGTCTGCATGTCTCCGATGAGTGCGTAGTCCTCGATGCGCCCGGCCACGTGCATCTCCAGTCGAACGGCCACGTCGCCCCCGGGGGGCGGTCGCTCTGCGGTCAAGGGAACGTTGGTAGTGCGAAACGTCAGTAGTGGGGAACGTTGGTATGAGTCGCTGCGAAACGTCAATTGTCGGTGCGATGGGCGGTGCGATTGTCGTTTCGAAACGAACTGACGAGCTCTCGTGGTTCCGGGGTACGGGCGGGGATGGTGCCGTGTGCCGGCCGGGCTCGGCAGCGAGTGTCCGAGCAGGATACGACGCACGTGGAAGATCCGCGTGCCGCTCCCGGCAACCTGGCTGGGCCGATCGAGTGAGTGCCGTGACGGGTGTGTGCCGAGGTGTGTGCGGAGCGTGGCCGGAAGCAGCCTCCTCCTGTCGCTGATACCCTGGTAGCCCGTGGACCGGTGGGCAAGAAACCCCCGAACCGCAGCGACGGCGCCTCCGGAGATCTCCGGACATGACGCCGGCACGCACCCCAGACCGCGACCACGGGAGCCCCCTCTTGGCCATGCCGCCCGCTGCTTTTCGAAACAGCACAGCCACGACGACCAAGCACATCTTCGTCACCGGGGGTGTCGCCTCCTCCCTCGGCAAGGGCCTGACCGCCTCCAGCCTGGGCGCGCTGCTCAAGGCGCGGGGCCTGCGGGTCACGATGCAGAAGCTCGACCCGTACCTGAACGTCGACCCGGGCACCATGAACCCGTTCCAGCACGGCGAGGTGTTCGTCACCAACGACGGCGCCGAGACCGACCTGGACATCGGTCACTACGAGCGCTTCCTCGACGTGGACCTGGACGGCTCGGCCAACGTCACCACCGGTCAGGTGTACTCGACGGTCATCGCCAAGGAGCGGCGCGGCGAGTACCTGGGCGACACCGTGCAGGTCATCCCGCACATCACCAACGAGATCAAGCACCGCATCCGGCGCATGGCCACCGACGACGTCGACGTCGTCATCACCGAGGTCGGCGGCACGGTCGGCGACATCGAGTCCCTGCCGTTCCTGGAGACCGTCCGCCAGGTCCGGCACGAGGTCGGCCGGGACAACGTGTTCGTCGTGCACATCTCGCTCCTCCCGTACATCGGCCCGTCCGGGGAGCTGAAGACGAAGCCGACGCAGCACTCGGTCGCGGCGCTGCGCAACATCGGTATCCAGCCGGACGCGATCGTGCTGCGCGCCGACCGCGAGGTGCCCACCGCCATCAAGCGCAAGATCTCGCTGATGTGCGACGTCGACGAGGCGGCCGTGGTCGCGGCCATCGACGCCAAGTCGATCTACGACATCCCGAAGGTCCTGCACACCGAGGGCCTCGACGCGTACGTCGTGCGCAAGCTGGACCTGCCCTTCCGCGACGTGGACTGGACGACCTGGGACGACCTGCTCGACCGCGTCCACAACCCGGTCCACGAGATCAACATGGCGCTCGTCGGCAAGTACATCGACCTGCCCGACGCCTACCTCTCGGTCACCGAGGCGCTCCGCGCGGGCGGTTTCGCCAACAAGGCCCGCGTGAAGATCAAGTGGGTCACCTCGGACGACTGCAAGACCCCGGCGGGCGCCGCAAAGCAGCTGGGCGACGTCGACGCGATCTGCATCCCCGGCGGCTTCGGCGACCGCGGTGTCTCCGGCAAGGTCGGCGCCATCCAGTACGCCCGCGAGAACAGGATCCCGCTGCTCGGCCTCTGTCTCGGCCTGCAGTGCATCGTGATCGAGGCCGCGCGCAACCTGGCCGACATCCCGGACGCCAACTCCACCGAGTTCGACTCCGCCACCGCCCACCCGGTCATCTCCACCATGGCCGAGCAGCTCGACATTGTGGCGGGCGAGGGCGACATGGGCGGCACGATGCGCCTGGGCATGTATCCGGCCAAGCTCGCCGACGGTTCGATCGTGCGCGAGGTGTACGACGGCAAGGAGTACGTCGAGGAGCGCCACCGCCACCGCTACGAGGTGAACAACGCCTACCGCGCCGAGCTGGAGAAGAACGCCGGTCTGCAGTTCTCCGGCACCTCCCCGGACGGCAAGCTCGTGGAGTACGTGGAGTACCCGCGCGAAGTCCACCCGTACCTGGTCGCGACCCAGGCGCACCCCGAGCTGCGCTCCCGCCCGACCCGCCCGCACCCGCTCTTCGCCGGCCTGGTCAAGGCCGCGGTGGAGCGCAAGACGGGCAAGTGACACAAGGGTTGTACGGTGGCCGGGGTGCGCGTCTTTCGAGGTGCGTGCCCCGGTTTCCGTTGCAGCCTCGCTGTGGCCGATTCCTTTCGGCCGTAACCGGCTTCTTTTGTACGTGTGGGAAGGACAGGCCATGACGCTCAAGGACACCGCCGAGGAGTGGGAGGTCCTGGCGACCGAGACCCCCTTCAAGGGCAACAAGACCTCGGTCCGCACCGACGACGTGGTCATGCCCGACGGATCGGTCGCCCGCCGTGACTACCAGGTCCACCCCGGATCCGTGGCCGTCCTCGCCCTCGACGACGACGGCCGGGTGCTGGTCATCCGCCAGTACCGCCACCCCGTGCGCCACAAGCTCTGGGAGATCCCGGCGGGCCTGCTCGACGTCCCCGGCGAGAACCCGCTGCACGCCGCCCAGCGCGAGCTCTACGAGGAGGCGCACGTCAAGGCCGAGGACTGGCGGGTGCTGACCGACGTCTTCACCACTCCCGGCGGCTGCGACGAGGCCGTCCGCGTCTTCCTCGCCCGTGACCTCTCGGAGGCCGAGGGGGAGCGCTTCGAGGTCGAGGACGAGGAGGCCGACATGGAACTGGCCCGGGTCCCCGTGGAGGAACTCGTGCGCGGCGTACTCGCCGGTGATCTGCACAACAACGTCCTGGTCGTCGGCGTGCTCTCACTGATCGCCGCGCGGCACGGCGACGGACTCGACGCGCTGCGCCCGGCGGAGGCGCCGTGGCCGGCCCGGCCGTTCGAGGCCTGACACTCCACCGGCCCCATCAGTCCTACGATCGCCTGATCCGATCGGGGGACGTGTCCGCCCCGCTCATCCCGGATCGTCGCAGAGCGTGAACTAGGCTCTGGAAACGCCCGAACCGGAGTCCCGGCGGGCCCCGGTGTGCAGTGGGACGGGAGCGTGGCCCGTGGCGGATCAGGCGGTGGACAACGGCGGCACGACGATGTCGGCCAAGGGGCAGCGCCCAGCTGCCGTGTCCGCTCCTACGGAGGGTCAGTTCCTCGGCCGTACAAGAGAGTTGAAGGAACTCCGTGCCGACATCGAGCGCGCGGGTCTGGACACCCTCTCCGGCAAGAAGGCGCCACGCGCGCGCGTGCTGCTCATCGCGGGCAAGCCCGGCTCGGGCCGCACCGCGCTCGCCGAAGAGCTCGTACGGCAGGTCGCCGAGCGTTACCCCGAAGGCGTGCTGCGCGCCCGCCTCACCGAGCCCGACGGCACCCCGGTGCCCATCGAGCGCACCGCACGGGAGCTGCTCACCGCCCTGGAGCTGCCCACTCCGCCCGGGGCCGCCGACGACGACCTGAGCGAGGCGGTGCGCGCGGCCCTCGCCACCCGCCGTGTGCTGCTCCTGCTCGACGACGCGGCCGACGCCGGACAGGTCGACGCCCTGCTGCCCGACACACCCCAGTGCCTGGTCGTCGCCGTCTCCGGGGGACCGCTGACCGGCATCGCGGACGTCCGCCCGTGCACCCTGGGCGGCCTGGACACCAAGTCCGCCCTGGAACTCCTCGAGCGTTTCACCGGCTCAGTGCGCATCACCGTCGACCCGCTCGCCGCCGAGGGTCTGGTCGAGCTGTGCGCGGGACAGCCCGCCGCCCTGGTGCTCGCCGGGGGCTGGCTCGCGGCCCGCCCGCAGTCGGCCGTCGCCGACCTGACCAAGCAGCTGCGCACCGACGCCGAGGAGGGCACGGCGCTGGCCCGCGTCTTCCGGCTCACCTACGCCTCGCTCCCGAGCACCGCGGCGCGGATACTGCGACTGCTCTCGCTGGCCCCCGCGGGGCTCGTCGACCCGCACACCGCGTCGGCGCTCGCCGGCTGCTCGGTGGCCGAGGCCCGCACCACGCTGGACGGCTTCGCCGGGCTCGGGCTCGTCCGGTCCGTCCCCTCGCCGCTGCCGCAGTACGAGGTGCCCGGCTGCCTGCTGCCCCTGCTGGGCGCGCTCACCGAGACCCACGACCGCCCGGCCGAGCTCCAGCTGGCCCGCGCCCGCATGCTGGAGCGGACCGTACGGCTGCTGGTGTCCTGCCGCGCCATCACCGAGACCGACAGCTCGCCCGCCCGCGAGAAGCTCGCCGGAATGCCCCGCGCCCTGCGCTTCCCCAACCCCCGGGCCGCCGCCGACTGGCTGCGCATCCGGCAGCCCGCCCTGCTCGCCTCGGCCCGGCTCGCGGTCGCCGACGGCGAGCTGGACACGCTGGCCCGCCGCCTGATGGCCGCGCTGGTCCGGGCGATGGTCGCGCACGTCGGTACGCAGGCGGCGGCGCCCGAGCTGTACGGCATCCACCGGCTCGTCCTGGACGTCGCCGAGCGCCGGAACCTGCCCCGCGAGAAGGCCGCGGCCCTGCTGAACCTCGCCGATCTGGACGCGCAGACCGGCCGTACGACGGAAGCCCTGGCCCGATACCGGGCCGCGCTCGACGCCGGACGCGAGGCGAATGACCCGTACGCGACCGGGCGCGCGATGGAATCCGTAGGCGGCGCCCACCAGGAGCTGGGGGACTACGACCGGGCCGCCGACTGGTACGGCAGGGCGCTCGCCCAGCGCCTCGCCCGCGACGAGCGGGTGCACGCCGCCCGGCTGTACGGCCGTATCGGCACCGCGCACACCTACGCGGGCCGTTACGGGGAGGCGCTGCGCAACTGGCGCGCCGCCGTCACCTGCCACCGCAGGAACGGCGATGTGGCGGCCCAGGCGCGGGCGTTGAGCGAGCTGGCGCGGGTCCAGGAGTACGGGGGGCGGCCCGAGGAGTCGCTGCGCACCTGCCAGGAGGCGGTCGAGTGGGCGCGTCAGGCCGAGGACGTACGACTGCAGGCCGCGCTTCAGCTCAGACTGGCGGACACCCTGGAGCATCTTGGCGACCCGGCGGCCGCCCGGCTGCACCGGGGCGCGGCCGAGCGCATGCTGGGAGACGAGCTCCCCGAGAGTGTTTCGGCCAGGGAACAAGGCGCTAATGCCTGCGAAATCCGTAGTGCATCCGCTGAAGATTGATGCATTGAAAGGCTAGACAGAGAGAATCCCTTCATTAGACTGGCTCCGCCGCGTTCTTTCGTGGTGTCTCCCGGTGTGCTCGCGTACGTCGGGTATGTCATGCAATGCCTGGCTTGCATCGCCCCGGCACGCATAGCCCCAGAACCCTCTGAGCCAAGGACCGTGATCGACGTGAAGGTCGGTATCCCCCGCGAGGTCAAGAACAACGAGTTCCGGGTGGCCATCACCCCCGCCGGCGTGCACGAGCTGGTGCGCTACGGCCACCAGGTCGTCGTCGAGCGGAACGCCGGTGTCGGCTCCTCGATCACGGACGACGAGTACGTCTCGGCCGGTGCCCAGATCCTGGAGACCGCCGACGAGGTCTGGGCCACCGCCGACCTGCTGCTGAAGGTCAAGGAGCCCATCGCGGAGGAGTACCACCGCCTCCGCAAGGACCAGACGCTCTTCACCTACCTGCACCTGGCCGCGTCCAAGGAGTGCACCGACGCCCTCCTGGAGTCCGGCACCACGGCCATCGCGTACGAGACCGTCGAACTGCCCAGCCGCGCGCTGCCGCTGCTCGCCCCCATGTCCGAGGTCGCGGGCCGGCTGTCCCCGCAGGTCGGCGCCTACCACCTGATGCGCGCCAACGGCGGCCGTGGCGTTCTGCCGGGCGGCGTCCCGGGCGTGCTGCCCGCCAAGGCCGTCGTCATCGGCGGTGGCGTCTCCGGCTGGAACGCCGCGCAGATCGCCATCGGCATGGGCTTCCAGGTGACCCTGCTCGACCGCGACATCAACAAGCTCAAGGAGGCGGACAAGATCTTCGGTACGAAGATCCAGACCGTCGTCTCCAACTCCTTCGAGCTCGAGAAGGCCTGCCTCGAGGCCGACCTCGTCATCGGTGCCGTGCTCATCCCGGGCGCCAAGGCCCCGAAGCTGGTCACCAACGAGCTCGTCTCCCGGATGAAGCCGGGAAGTGTCCTTGTCGACATCGCGATCGACCAGGGCGGCTGCTTCGAGGACTCGCGTCCCACCACCCACGCCGAGCCGACCTTCCGGGTCCACAACTCGGTCTTCTACTGCGTCGCCAACATGCCCGGCGCCGTGCCCAACACGTCGACGTACGCGCTCACCAACGCCACGCTGCCGTACATCGTCGAGCTCGCCAACCGCGGCTGGGCCGAGGCGCTGCGCCGTGACCCCGCGCTCGCCAAGGGCCTCAACACCCATGACGGCAAGGTGGTTTACCGCGAGGTCGCCGAGGCGCACGGCCTGGAGCACGTCGAGCTGGAGAGCCTGCTCGGTTAAGTCATCAACGGGTAAAAGGCGATACGTCAACACAGATCGTCAACCGCACGCACCCGGCCGGACCTTGCCCGACAAGGTCCGGCCGGATGTGTGTCGGGTCACTTTGTGACACTCGTTCAACTCGCCACGAACGTAACTCTTCAACCGATTCGCACACCGGTGAAACCTGCTGTGCGACGGCCTTACGCCCTTGACAGAGGGGTGTTCGGTTGCCGACACATCGGGTCGGGTCCGGCGGATTGTGTTGCTGCGGACCGGTGACACGCCATAGAGTCGCCAACCGTCGGCATGGTGCCACGCTGACCTATCTAGAAGTTTCCTGGTCACCAAGGAGGTAAGACGACTTGTGAATGAGTCGACATTTACTCCCGGGGGTGGTCAACCAGGAATGCCGGCGCGGGGCCAGAGCCCCACGGGGCTCGAGGCTGTCGGCTCCGTCGCTGTCCGAACCTTCGCAGCCCAAAAGAGTCCCCGGATGACTCAGACAGCACACCAGAGCATGGATGGCCATCACGTGAACGCCATGGCCGGCAACGGAAGTGGCGAGAACCACACCCACTTCGCCGACTACGACGAACTGCCCGAGGGGCACTTCTACGACCCCGACGCCGAATACGAGCCCGATCCGGAGTACGCGGCCACGCTCGCGCCCGACGCGGCCCGTCAGCGCCGTGAGCGCATCGGCCCGACGGGGCGCCCGCTGCCGTACTTCCCGATCCCGGGCCCGCTGACCGACCACGGCCCCGCGAAGATCATCGCGATGTGCAACCAGAAGGGCGGCGTCGGCAAGACGACGTCGACCATCAACCTGGGCGCCGCGCTCGCGGAGTACGGACGCCGGGTCCTGCTCGTCGACTTCGACCCGCAGGGCGCGCTCTCGGTCGGTCTCGGCGTCAACCCCATGGAGCTCGACCTCACCGTCTACAACCTGCTCATGGAGCGGGGCATGGCGGCCGACGAGGTGCTCCTGAAGACGGCGGTCCCGAACATGGACCTGCTGCCCAGCAACATCGACCTGTCCGCCGCCGAGGTGCAGCTGGTCTCCGAGGTCGCGCGCGAGTCCACGCTGCAGCGCGCGCTCAAGCCGCTGATGGCCGACTACGACTACATCGTGATCGACTGCCAGCCCTCGCTCGGCCTGCTCACCGTCAACGCCCTCACGGCGGCGCACAAGGTGATCGTGCCGCTCGAGTGCGAGTTCTTCGCGCTGCGCGGTGTCGCGCTGCTCACCGAGACCATCGAGAAGGTCCAGGAGCGGCTCAACCCCGAGCTGGAGCTCGACGGCATCCTCGCCACGATGTACGACTCCCGCACGGTGCACAGCCGTGAGGTGCTCGCGCGGGTGGTCGAGGCCTTCGACGATCACGTGTACCACACGGTGATCGGCCGGACCGTCCGCTTCCCGGAGACCACCGTCGCCGGTGAGCCGATCACCACGTACGCCTCCAACTCCGTCGGTGCCGCCGCCTATCGCCAGCTCGCCAGGGAGGTGCTCGCCCGGTGTCACGCCGAGTGAGTCTGCCGGGGGCCGACGAACTGTTCCGTACCACCGGGGGGATGGCGCTCCAGGCGTCCACACCGTCGCGCCGGACCAACGGCGAGGCCCGGGTGCCGGCTCCGGCCGGCGAGAGCGACGCGGCCGCCGCCGGGGAGGACGCGCCCCAGTCGGTGCCCGTCCAGGGCGGTGACGGCGAGGGCGACGAACACGTCGCGGCCGATGCCGAGTCGTCCGACGCGGGGGAGTCCCGCAGCCGGTCCGCCGGTGGCGAGCGCTCCGGCTCCGGACGACGTCAGGCGCCGCAGGAAGGTTCTGCCGCGGGGCAGCAGTCCCGCGGCAAGCGGGGGCGCGCCGCGAACCGGCGGCCCAGCGGGCGGGAGCGGCACGACGAGAAGATCACCGTGTACGTGTCCGCCGAGGAGCTCATGGATCTGGAGCACGCGCGTCTGGTGCTCCGCGGGGAGCACGGGCTCGCGGTCGACCGCGGGCGGATCGTCCGCGAGGCGGTCGCCGTGGTGCTCGCCGATCTTGAATCCCGTGGGGACGCGAGCATCCTCGTACGACGGCTTCGTGGGCGGTAGCGGTAGCCTGCGACGGCTATGACCTCGAACGACGTCCCTGTCCCCGCATCCGGCTCCGCCGGGCGTCGGCGTGCGCTGGGGCGGGGGCCCGGGGCTGCGCCCCCCGCAGCGGCCGAGCCTTTGCCGCCTGCGCCGGCAGCCGATGCGCCTGCGGCCGAGCCTTTGCCGCTTGCGGCGGAGCCCGATCCGCTTGTGGCGGAAGCCGATGTGCCTGCTGTCGAGCCTTTGGCGCCTGCGGCGGAACTTGATCGGCTTGTGGCTGAGCCTTTGCCGGGTGCGGCGGAGCCCGATCCGCTTGTGGCGGCAGCCGATCCGCCTGCGGCCGAGCCTTTGCCGGTTGCGGCGGAGCCCGATCCGCTTGCGGCCGAGCCCTTGCCGCCTGCGGCGGAGCCCGGTCCGGCTGGGGCGGAGGGTGAGTTTCCGGTCGAGGCCGCATCTTCGTCGGCGGACCGTGGGGCGTTGCGCCCGCCCTCCCCCGAGCTCTCGGTTCCGCTCGAGCAGGCGGAACCCCCGTCGCCGGGCGGAACGCCTGTCCTCGACGCGGGCGGGCCGGACAGTGAGCCGGAGCCCGCCGACGGGGTCTTCAAGGTGCGGCTCTCGAACTTCGAGGGGCCCTTCGACCTGCTGCTTCAGTTGATCTCGAAGCACAAGCTCGACGTCACCGAAGTCGCGCTCTCCAAGGTCACTGACGAGTTCATGGCGCACATCAGGGCGATGGGGCCGGACTGGGACCTGGATCAGACGACCGAGTTCCTCGTCGTCGCGGCCACGCTGCTCGATCTCAAGGCGGCGCGGCTGCTGCCCTCCGCCGAGGTGGAGGACGAAGCGGATCTCGCGCTGCTGGAGGCGCGTGACCTGCTGTTCGCGCGGCTGCTCCAGTACCGCGCCTACAAGCAGATCGCGGACATCTTCAACGCGCGCCTGGAGGAAGAGGGCCGCCGCTACCCCCGTACCGTCGGGCTGGAAGCGCATCACGCCGAGCTGCTGCCCGAGGTGGTCATCAGCATCGGGGCGGAAGGGTTCGCCAAGCTCGCCGTGAAGGCGATGCAGCCCAAGCCCAAGCCTCAGGTGTACGTCGATCACATCCACGCGCCGCTGGTGAGTGTGCAGGAGCAGGCCGGGATCATGGTGGCGCTGCTCCGGGAGCGGGGCGAGGCCAGTTTCCGGGACCTGGTCGAGGACACCGACGACACCCTCACCGTCGTGGCGCGGTTCCTGGCCCTTCTGGAGCTCTACCGGGAGAAGGCCGTCGCCCTCGACCAGGAGGACGCCCTGGGGGAGCTGGTGGTGCGCTGGACGGGCGGGGACGGGGACGATGAGCCGACGGTCACGGACGAGTTCGACCGGCCGCCCGAGCCGGCCAAGGAGGAGAAGGCGTGAGCCAGGAGACGACACAGGTTCCGGCGGGGCTGAACTCCGTCGCCGACCTCGATCTCAAGCCCGCCCTGGAGGCCGTCCTCATGGTCGTGGACGAGCCCGCGACCGAGGAGCACCTCGCGAAGATCCTGGAGCGGCCACGGCGGCAGATCGCGGACGCGCTGCGCGAGCTGGCCGACGAGTACACCGTCCAAGCGCGCGGATTCGAGCTGCGGCTGATCGCCGGAGGCTGGCGTTTCTACACCCGGCCCGAGTACGCGGCGGCCGTGGAGCGCTTCGTCCTGGACGGCCAGCAGGCCCGGCTCACCCAGGCGGCGCTGGAGACGCTCGCGGTCGTCGCGTACCGCCAGCCGGTCAGCCGCAGCCGGGTCTCGGCGGTCCGCGGAGTGAACTGTGACGGGGTGATGCGCACCCTCTTGCAGCGGGGTCTGGTCGAGGAGGCGGGCACGGAACCCGAAACAGGTGCGATCCTGTACACGACGACGAACTACTTTCTGGAGCGGATGGGCCTGCGCGGCCTGGACGAACTCCCGGAGCTCGCGCCCTTCCTCCCGGAGGCGGACGCGATCGAGGCCGAGACGCTGGAAGGGGTCCCGTCGTTCGATCCGGATGCACCGGATGCAGATGCAGACGACACGACGACGACGGAACTTTGATGCGAAGCAGTGGCAGCGGCAGTGGCAGGAACAGCGGGCGTGGCAACCCCCGGGGAACCAGTGGGGGCGGCAACCCTCGCGGGACCGGTGGGCGCGGCGCCCAGCCGAGGAGCGGGGCGGGGCGCGACGACAAGCCGAAGCGCGAGAGCAAGCCCCGTCCCGAGGAGCGCCGCTACGACGTGGGCCCCGGCGCCTCCAAGGACGGCCCGAAGTCGGGACGCGGCGCCTCCGCGCGCGGCGGCGCCAAGGGTGGCCCCAAGCAGGGCCAGCAGCGCGGCGGCCGTACGGAGCCGGCCCGCTCCCGCGAGTACGAGACGCGGGCCGAGGAGCGCAACCGGGACCGGTACGCGGGCAAGAAGGAGATCAAGCTGCCCAAGACCTTCCCGGGCGCCGAGCAGGAGGGCGAGCGCCTGCAGAAGGTGCTCGCGCGCGCGGGCTACGGCTCCCGGCGCGCCTGCGAGGAGCTGGTCGAGCAGGCCCGCGTCGAGGTCAACGGCGAGATCGTCCTGGAGCAGGGGCTGCGCGTCGACCCGGAGAAGGACGAGATCAGGGTCGACGGGCTGACGGTCGCGACGCAGTCGTACCAGTTCTTCGCGCTGAACAAGCCCGCCGGTGTCGTCTCGACCATGGAGGACAACGAGGGCCGGCAGTGCCTCGGTGACTACGTGACGAACCGCGAGACGCGGCTCTTCCACGTCGGCCGGCTCGACACCGAGACCGAGGGCGTCATCCTGCTCACCAACCACGGTGAGCTGGCGCACCGCCTGACCCACCCCAAGTACGGCGTGAAGAAGGTCTACCTCGCGCACATCGTGGGCCCGATCCCGCGCGACCTGGGCAAGCAGCTCAAGGACGGCATCCAGCTGGAGGACGGGTACGCGAAGGCGGACCACTTCCGGGTCGTCGAGCAGACCGGCAAGAACTACCTGGTCGAGGTGACCCTGCACGAGGGCCGCAAGCACATCGTGCGCCGCATGCTCGCCGAGGCCGGCTTCCCGGTCGACAAGCTGGTGCGCGTCGCCTTCGGTCCGATCACCCTGGGCGACCAGAAGTCGGGCTGGCTGCGCCGCCTGTCGAACACCGAGGTCGGCATGCTCATGGCCGAGGTCGGTCTCTAGACGCCCCGCGCACGACCGTACGACCCGTAGCACCCGTCCGACCCGTAGCACCCGTACGCCCCGAACGACGGCCGGTCCCGGAACTTCTCCGGGGCCGGCCGACACGCGTCTGAGGCCCCTGGAGAGCCGCGTACGCCGTCGCCTGCCCGCTGGGCCGGGTGAGCCCTCGGCCGGGCCTGAAGAGCCCCTGCGGGCCCCTGAGGAGCCCCTCAGGGCCCCTGCGACGGATGCGCCGTGATCGCGGCCACTGCCGGAAGCGGGATGTTCGCCGCACCGGGCCTAGGACCTGACAGCTTCCGCCGCCCCCGCCTCACGGACCGACAATTCTCGCTCACTTGGGGTCGAAGACCGTCAAATTCCCGTACCCAAGGGCTTGTAGACGCCCGCCCGCTCCTTTTATAGTCGTAATGACTATAAGTCGATCTGACTCTTAATAGGGGGTGGAGGGCATGCTCGCAAGGGAAGGCCGGGCCCCCGGCGGCAAGGCACCCGAGGGCTACGACAAGTACGCGTTCGAGCCCTTCGCCGTCACCGTCGACCTGGCCGTCCTGACGGTGCGCGCGGGCGCGCTCCAGGTGCTCCTCGTCGAGCGCGGGCAGGAGCCGTACGCCGGCCGCTGGGCACTGCCCGGCGGTTTCGTGCTGCCCGACGAGTCCGCGGAGACGGCGGCCCGCCGCGAACTCGCCGAGGAGACCGGCCTGTCGGACGTCTCCGGACTCCATCTCGAGCAGCTGCGGACGTACACGGAACCCGACCGCGACCCCAGGATGCGGGTCGTCTCCGTCGCGTACGCCGCGCTGCTCCCGGACCCTCCCGAGCCGCGCGGCGGCGGCGACGCGGCACAGGCCCAGTGGCTGCGGTACAACGCGCTCGGTCCGCTCGCCTTCGACCACGACCGGATCCTCGCCGACGCCCACGAACGCGTCGGCGCCAAGTTCGAGTACACCTGTCTCGCCACGTCCTTCTGCCCGCCCGAGTTCACCCTCGGAGAGCTGCGGCAGGTCTACGAGACCGTGTGGGGCACCGCCCTCGACCGGCCCAACTTCCGGCGCAAGGTCCTCGCCACGCCGGGCTTCGTCGAACCGGTCCCCGGTGCCGCGCGCCTCACCGGAGGCCGCGGCAAACCCGCCGCGCTCTACCGCGCGGGCGGTGCCAAGGCCCTGCACCCACCCCTGCTGCGTCCCACTTCGGAAGGACGGCCCTGATGACCACCACGACGCTCGCGAAGCGCGCCGCCACCGGTTCCCTGATCGGACTCGCGCTGGGCGACGCGCTCGGGTTCCCGACCGAGTTCAACTCCGTGCCGGCCATCCTCGCCAAGTGCGGGCCCTGGCGGCAGATGGCGCTGCCCAAGCCCGCGACGGTCACCGACGACACCCAGATGACGCTGGCGCTGGCGCGGGGGCTGCGCACGGCCATGGACCGCGGACTGCTCGGCCCGCTGCGGATGGAGCGGCCGGTGCGCGAGGAGTTCGTGGACTGGTACCAGTCGCCCGACAACAACCGTGCGCCGGGCCGCACCTGCCTCGTCGCCTGCAATCTCCTCAAGAACGAGCAGCGCCGCTGGCAGGAGGCCAGCCAGATCGGTTCCAAGGGCTGCGGCGCCAACATGCGCGTGGCCCCCGTCGGGCTGGTGCGGGGACTCAGCGACGAACAGCGGGCGGGTGCCGCGCAGTTCCAGGCCGCGCTCACCCACGGGCACCCCACGGCGCTCGCCGCCTCCGACCTCACCGCCCACGCGATCTGGCTCCTCAGCCAGGGCGCCGAGCCGATGGGACTCGTCGGGATGCTGCGGTCGTACGCGTACGAGAACCGCCACCGCTATCACTCCCGCTGGCTCGGCGACTTGTGGACCTTCAGCGAGGACGCCACGCCGGAGGCCTTCATCGCCCGCGGCTGGGACGAGTGCCTGGGCGCCCTGGACGATCTGCGGCACGCCGTGCGCACCGTCTCGCCCGAGACCGATCCCTGCCTCGCCACCGGCGGGGGCTGGATCGCCGAGGAGGCGCTCGTCACCGGTCTGCTGTGCTTCCTGCTCTTCGTCGACGAACCCCTCACCGCCCTGCGCCGGGCCGCCTGCACCTCCGGCGACTCCGACTCCATCGCCTGCCTGACCGGCGCCTTCGCGGGCGCCTACCACGGCTCCGAGGCGTGGCCGACCTCCTGGGCCGACCGCATCGAGTACCAGGGCGACCTGATGTCGCTGGGGGCGCTCTGGGACGCTTGAGGGATGACTGACGACGTCCTGGACCTCGATCTCGCGGCGGTGGTCGCCGAGCAGCCCGACCCGGTGCTGTTCGCCACCGTCTCCGGAGCGCACCTGTACGGCTTCCCGTCGCGTGACTCGGACGTCGACCTGCGGGGCGTCCACCTGCTGTCGGCGGCCGAACTGGTAGGCCTGCGCGAGCCGGAGGAGACCCGGTCGCGCATGTGGGACCGGGACGGGGTCGAGATGGACCTGGTCACCCACGACCTGCGCAAGTTCGTACGGCTGATGCTGCGGCGCAACGGCTATGTGCTGGAGCAGCTGCTCTCGCCGCTGGTCGTGCACACCAGCGAGACGCACCGCGAGCTGGCCGCGCTCGCCCCCGGCGTCCTCACCCGCCATCACGCCCACCACTACCGGGGGTTCGCGACCACCCAGTGGCGTCTCTTCGAGAAGACCGGCGAACTCAAGCCGCTGCTCTACACGTTCCGTGTGCTGCTCACCGGCATCCACCTGATGCGCAGCGGTGAGGTGCAGGCCGATCTGCCCACGTTGATCGGGCACATCGAGGCGCCCGCGTATCTGCCGGAGCTGATCGCCGCGAAGGCGGAGCACGAGCACGGAGCGGCGGACGTCGCCCACGCGCGTGTGGAGGACGACGTGGAGCGGCTGCACGTGCTGCTGGACGAGGCGCAGGCCACCTCAGCCCTGCCGGACGCCCCGTCCGTGTACGACGCCCTGCACGCGTTCGTCGTACGGGTCCGCCTGGAGGGCTTCCGGGGCGGCCCGGAGCGCTGAGGCCCGGCGGGTGCGGACGAGGAAGTCCTCGACGCGGGCCCGGTCCGGTTCGGCGGGAAGGGGGCTGCGCGGGGCCGCCTCGTCGGCCTCCGTCGCCAGCCGGGACATCCAGGTCTCGACCACCGTCCAGGAGACCTCGCCCCGCTTCACCGCGAGCAGCGGCTCGCGGTGGTCACCGACGTCGATCGTCAGGGTGCCGGTGCGCAGCAGGTCGCGGGAGCTCATCAGGAGGCGCAGGAGGTGCATGGCGTGCTTCCAGCGGGGCGCGCCGTGCAGGCGCACGTCGGCTTCCAGCTTCTTGCGCTGGCCCAGGGCGTAGCGGGCGAACGTGTCGTGCACCTGGCGGGAGAGGAACGCCTCGCGGAGGGCGAGGAGTTCGCGGCCCGTGTCGTCGACGTACTCGACGTGCGGGGAGTGCAGGCACTCCAGGATGTTCGGGTTGGCGCGCAGCGCGAGGGAGCAGAAGCGCTCCAGTTCCCAGCTGAACTGCTCCTCCGCCGGGCCCTCGACATGCGTCGGCGGCTTCTCGAAGCGCCAGAACAGCGGCGTCGGGGCGAGGAACACACCCCGACGGTCCGTGTCGCTGCCGTCCGTGGCCAGCCCGAAGGCGCGCGACCCCATCACACAGGAGTAGATCGTGTGATCGCGCACCAGGACCTCGTGGCCAGGCTCCAGGGCCTCGGATTTCATGCCCCGGAGCGTACGGGCTCGGGTCAGCCCAGGCGGATCGAATTTCCGTCCACGATGATCTTCTTCGCGGGCAGCGGACGTGTCGCCGGCCCATGGGCCACCGCGGCGTTCTCGATCTTGAACTTGCTGCCATGACAGGGGCAGTTGATGGTGCCTGCCGAGACGGTGCTCACCGTGCAGCCCTCATGGGTGCAGACGGCCGAGAAGCACTTGAACTCGTCCTTCTTGGGCTGGGTGACCACGACCTTCTTGTCCTTGAAGATCTTGCCCCCGCCGACCGGGATGTCGGACTTCTTCGCGAGCATGTCATCGTCGGCCGCCGCCGGGGAGACGGTGGTGGTGCTGCTGGTGTTGTCGCCGTATTTGCTGCATCCCACGATCAGGGCGGCGGCCGCGCCCGTCCCGAGAACCGTGCGCCGCGTCGGGGGGTTTGTCATGTCGTCACTCCGAATGTGCGGAAGAACCAGAGGGCGGACGTCAGCCAGATGGCCGTCAGGGCGGCGAAGACGAGGCCGCCGACGATCGGCAGCAGCCAGCCGGGAAGTCGCTCCGAGCGGAGCAGCAGCATCTTGGCACTGAAAGCACCGAAGAAGAAGCAACCCAGGAGGGAGTGCCACAAGACGCGCGTTTCGTACGTCTGATAGCCCAACGCATACAGACAGTGCACCGCCACCGGAACCACCACAAGAAAGGCGATCCGTCCCGACCAGCGGTGCAGCGTCGGCGCCCAGCTCGGCCCGGGCAGCTTCCCGTAGACCATGAACGCCGAGACGAGCTGGATGAGCGCGAAGGCGAACGCCGTGGTCGCCAGCCACGACTTCACGGCGCCCGTGCTGCTGAATCCGGCGAGGTTGAAGGCGGTCCCGGTCGGGTCGTGCACCTTGCCGTACACGCCGAGGCCGACCGCGACCGCCGCGGCGACCAGGGCCGGGACGAGATAGCGGGCCGCGCTGGGGCGGCGGTGGGCGGGCTGGTGAGAAGGGAAGCCCTGGGTGGCGGCGTTCGGGTCCACGGTCATGATCGGCTCCCTGCCGAGGAGGCTGTCGGAATGCGGACGAGCGGGGGAACGGGAAGCCGGGTCAGGGGGTGACGGGCTGTGCGGTGAGCCGCTCGCCGTCGATCGTCACCGCGCCGGTCTCCGGGTCGATCCGGGGTGCGGCGGAGGGCCTGCCGTCGCGGTCGAGGATGCCGACCTGCCTGCCGCCGGGCAGCACGATCCAGCCGCCGTCGAGTGTGGCGCCGCGCACCGTGGCGGTCGCCCGGTAGAGCCCGGACGGCTTGACGGCCTTGTCGGCGGTGAAGGCGTAGCGCCGGCCGCCCAGGTCGACGGTGCCGCGGATGCTCCGGCCGTCCTTGAGCGTGCCGTTCAGTTCGGCGCCGTGCCGGCCGGTGAGCTTCATGGTGCCGTCGTCCTTGACGTCGCCCTTCAGCCACGACTCCTTGTCGTGCCCGTCGCAGAAGTACGCGATCGCCTTGCCGCCGCGCAGCGAAACGGCGACCGCGGAGGAGTCGTCGTCGGTGCGGCCCGCGTAGTCGGCGTGCGGCGGAACGGTCTTCGCGCTCTTCGACGGAGACGGTGACGACGGAGATGGTGACGCAGACGGAGTCGTCGACGAGCTGGGCGTCGGGCTCGGCGGCGCCGTGACGCCGGGCGACGCCTCCCGGTACGACGACGCGCTCTTCGTCCCCGTCGTCGCGTTGAGCGACAGCATGAACGCGCCGAGCAGCAGTCCCGCGAGAAGGGTGAGAAGGGGTCCTGGACGCTTCATACGGGCCTCCCCCGAGGCGAGTCTCCTGCCATGAGAGCGGACCGGTGCCCCCGCGTCCAGGGGCGCACGGGTGCGTTCTCACTACAAGTAGCGGAATAGGGCGATTCAAGTGACATTGGCAGGGTCTGAGGCCGGGCGGTGGCCTACCCCCGGCCGCACTCCGGAAAGGCGTGACCATGGCGGGTAACGATCTCGGCAGCCTCCTCGGCGGTCTCCTCGGTGGAAGCGGTAGCGGGGCCAGTTCCTCCGGTGGGGCGGGCAACGTCCTGGGCGCGCTGCTCGGGGCCCTCACGAAGGGTGGCCAGGGCGGCGGCAACGGGAGCGATCCGCTCGGCGGGCTGCTGGACTTGCTGACCAAGTCGGGCCTCACCGAGGAGGCGCAGTCCTGGATCGGCACCGGTCAGAACAAGCCCGTCACCGGTGAGCAGGTCGCCCAGGCGATCCCCGACGACACCCTCCAGAATGTCGCCGAGCAGGCCGGTGTCAGCCCGGAACAGGCCGCGGATCACATCGCGCAGGTCCTGCCCCAGGCGGTCGACAAACTCACCCCGGAGGGCCGGCTCCCGTCCGGCTCCCTGGAGGACATCATCAAGGCGCAGAAACTCTGAACCGCTTCCGGTGCGCGGCGGCCGTCTCGTCAGGCGGGCGCCGCGCACCCGCGCATTGCGGGCTGACTACGCTGGTGTGACACGTCGTGTCCACAGATCAGCGAGGAGCATCACCGTGGCGGTACGAGCGGTCCGGGGCGCCGTCCAACTGGAGCGGGACGAGGCCGGGCACATGGACGAGCAGGTCAGCGAGCTGCTCACCGCCGTCCTTGAGCGGAATGAGCTGACCACGGACGACCTGATCAGCATCTGGTTCACCGCGACGCCCGATCTGCACAGCGACTTCCCGGCGGCCGCGGCGCGCAAGCTCGGCATCGTCGACGTGCCGCTGATCTGCGCACAGGAGCTGGACATCGCGGGCGCGATGCCCCGTGTCGTACGGCTCCTCGCGCACATCGAGTCCGACCGGCCGCGTGCCGACATCGTGCACGTCTACCTCGGCGCCGCGGGCGCGCTGCGCAAGGACATCGCCCAGTGAGAACCGCACTCGTCATCGGAACCGGGCTGATCGGTACGTCGGCGGCGCTGGCGCTGGCCAAGCGCGGGGTCGTCGTCCACCTCGCCGACCATGACCCCCAGCAGGCCCGTACGGCCGCCGCGCTCGGCGCGGGCACGGACGAGGCACCCGAGGGGCCCGTCGACCTGGCGATCGTGGCGGCCCCGCCCGCGCACGTGGCCGCGACGCTCGCGGACGCCATGCGGCGCGGGGTCGCGCGCGGCTACCTGGACGTGGCGAGCGTCAAGGGCGGGCCGCGCCGCGAGCTGGAGGCGCTCGGCCTCGACCTCTCCTCGTACATCGGCTCGCACCCCATGTCGGGCCGGGAGAAGTCGGGCCCGCTGGCCGCCACCGGTGACCTCTTCGAGGGGCGCCCCTGGGTGCTGACGCCCACCCGGGACACGGACACCGAGGTCCTCAACCTCGCCCTGGAGCTGGTGTCGCACTGCCGTGCCGTGCCCGTCGTCATGGACGCGGACGCCCACGACCGGGCGGTCGCGCTCGTCTCCCACATGCCCCACCTGGTGTCCAGCATGGTCGCCGCGCGCCTGGAGCACGCGGAGGAGGCGGCGGTACGGCTGTGCGGCCAGGGCATCCGGGACGTGACCCGCATCGCGGCCTCCGACCCGCGGATGTGGATCGACATCCTCTCCGCGAACCCGGGGCCGGTCGCCGACCTCCTCGCGGACGTCTCCGCCGACCTCGACGAGACCGTGCAGGCCCTGCGCGCCCTCCAGTCCTCCGACGAGGCCAAGCGCAGCGAGGGCGCCACCGGCATCGAGGACGTCCTGCGCCGCGGCAACGCGGGCCAGGTCCGAGTCCCCGGCAAGCACGGTGCCGCTCCGCTGACGTACGAGATCGTGGCCGTCCTCATCGACGACCAGCCCGGCCAGCTGGCCCGCATCTTCGCCGACGCGGGGATGGCCGGGGTCAACATCGAGGACGTACGCATCGAGCACGCGACCGGGCAGCAGGCCGGTCTGGTGCAGCTGATGGTCGAGCCGAAGGCCGCGCCGGTGCTGAGCGCGGGGCTGCGGGAGCGGGGTTGGGCGTTGCGGCAGTAGCCCCGCCGGGGGCGGGTCCGCGATCCAGGTTCGCCTGTGGCCGGCCGCCTTGGCCCGCGGCGGCCCGCTTTGATCCACCAGCGGCGCCGCTGGTGGATGTGGTCGCCCCCTCCGCCCCTGCCCTGTCCCTTTCTGGGGCTCCGCCCCAGGCCCCGCCTGGGGGCTCTGCCCCCTGGACCCCCGCTCCTCAAACGCCGGAGGGGCTGATGTGAAACGCCGGAGGGGCTGATGTGAAACGGCGGAGGGGCTGATGTGAAACGAGGGGCTGATTCAAAACGCCGGAAGGGCCGGCTTGCTGAAATTTGCCGGTACTGGGCGGCTCGACGCACCCAGTAACCTTGTGCGGGGCGCGATCGTGCCCCGCACGAACCTCCACCCCGTACGCAGGAAGGTGTCCTCACCGTGGAAAACGGCGCCGCCCGGACCGCCCAGGCTGTGATTGTCGCCATCGACGGCCCCTCCGGCACGGGCAAGTCGAGCACCTCGAAGGCCGTCGCCGCGCAGCTCGGGCTGAGCTACCTGGACACCGGGGCGCAGTACCGCGCCATCACCTGGTGGATGGTGGCCAACGGGATCGACATCACCGACCCGACCGCGATCGCCGCCGTCGCCGGGAAGCCGGAGATCATCTCCGGGACCGACCCGGTCGCGCCGACCATCGTGGTCGACGGGACCGACGTCGCGGGCCCGATCCGTACGCAGGAGGTCACCTCCAAGGTGAGCGCGGTCAGCGCGGTGCCCGAGGTACGCGCCCGGATCACCGAGCTCCAGCGCTCGCTCGCCGCGTCCGCGGACAAGGGCATCGTGGTGGAGGGCAGGGACATCGGCACCACCGTGCTGCCGGACGCCGACCTGAAGATCTTCCTCACCGCCTCCCCGGAGGCGCGTGCCGCCCGCCGCAGCGGTGAGCTGAAGGGCGCCGACGTGCACCAGACGCGCGAGGCCCTGCTGAAGCGCGACGCGGCCGACTCCAGCCGCAAGACCTCCCCCCTCGCCAAGGCGGACGACGCGGTCGAGGTGGACACCTCCGACCTCACGCTCCAGCAGGTCATAGAGTGCGTCGTCACCCTCGTCGAGGAGAAGCGGGCCGCCAAGTGACCGCACCCTCCGAGAGGGGCGCCGAGGTGGGCCGCCGCATCGGCGTCGGCCTGATGTACGGGCTGTGGAAGCCGCGCGTGCTGGGCGCCTGGAAGGTCCCCGCGACCGGCCCGGCGATCCTGGCCGTGAACCACTCGCACGCCATCGACGGCCCGATGGTCATGGGGGTCGCGCCCCGGCCCACGCACTTCCTGATCAAGAAGGAAGCGTTCATCGGCCCGCTCGACCCCTTCCTGCTCGGCATCGGCCAGCTGAAGGTGGACCGCGAGACCACCGACCGCACGGCCATCACCCAGGCGCTGGGCGTCCTGGACAACGGCGGCGTCCTCGGGATCTTCCCGGAGGGCACCCGCGGCGAGGGCGACTTCGCCTCGCTGCGCGCCGGGCTCGCCTACTTCGCCGTCCGCAGCGGGGCGCCGATCGTCCCGGTGGCGGTGCTGGGAAGTTCCGAGAGGAACAGCCGGTTGACCAAGGCGATGCCCCCGCTGCGCAGCCGGGTCGACGTCGTCTTCGGCGACCCGTTCGAGGCGGGCGACGGCAGCGGACGGCGTACGCGCAAGGCGCTCGACGAGGCGACCACCCGCATCCAGAAGCAGCTGAGCGCCCACCTGGACCACGCCAGGCGTCTGACCGGACGCCGGGAAAACGCCGGGCGCCCCACCGGGCACTAGGCGACACTTGAGTAGTGGATCACCCGATATGCGGGCGGTCCACCGATCACCACGATGAACGACGAGGTACGGACTTCATGAACGACGACATCCAGCCCGAGGGCTCGGCAGAGCACGACCACGGGGCGCTTGGCGATGCCGAGTACGCGGAGTTCATGGAGCTCGCCGCGGAAGAGGGCTTCGACATCGAGGACGTCGAGGGCGCGATCGAGGAGGCGGGCCACGGCCCGCTCCCCGTCCTCGCCGTCGTCGGCCGCCCCAACGTCGGCAAGTCGACCCTGGTGAACCGCATCATCGGCCGCCGTGAGGCGGTCGTCGAGGACAAGCCGGGCGTCACCCGCGACCGTGTCACCTACGAGGCCGAGTGGGCGGGCCGCCGCTTCAAGCTCGTCGACACCGGCGGCTGGGAGCAGGACGTCCTCGGAATCGACGCCTCCGTCGCCGCGCAGGCCGAGTACGCGATCGAGGCGGCCGACGCGGTCGTCTTCGTCGTGGATGCCAAGGTCGGCGCCACCGACACCGACGAAGCGGTCGTACGACTGCTGCGCAAGGCCGGCAAGCCCGTGGTGCTGTGCGCCAACAAGGTCGACGGCCCGAGCGGCGAGGCCGACGCCTCGTACCTCTGGGCCCTCGGTCTCGGCGAGCCCCACCCTGTCTCCGCGCTGCACGGCCGCGGCACCGGCGACATGCTGGACGCCGTCCTGGAGGCGCTGCCCGAGGCCCCGGCGCAGACCTTCGGCACCGCGGTCGGCGGCCCTCGCCGGATCGCCCTCATCGGCCGCCCGAACGTCGGCAAGTCCTCGCTGCTCAACAAGGTGGCCAACGAGGAGCGAGTGGTCGTCAACGAGGTCGCGGGCACCACCCGCGACCCGGTCGACGAGCTCATCGAGCTCGGCGGTGTCACCTGGAAGTTCGTCGACACGGCGGGCATCCGCAAGCGCGTCCACCTCCAGCAGGGCGCCGACTACTACGCCTCGCTGCGCACGGCCGCGGCCGTGGAGAAGGCCGAGGTCGCGGTCATCCTGATCGACGCGTCCGAGAGCATCTCCGTCCAGGACCAGCGCATCGTCACGATGGCCGTCGAGGCGGGCCGTGCGATCGTCCTCGCCTTCAACAAGTGGGACACCCTCGACGAGGAGCGCCGCTACTACCTGGAGCGCGAGATCGAGACCGAGCTCCTCCAGGTGGCGTGGGCGCCCCGCGTCAACGTCTCGGCGCGCACCGGGCGGCACATGGAGAAGCTCGTCCCCGCGATCGAGACGGCCCTGGACGGCTGGGAGACCCGCGTCCCGACCGGCCGGCTGAACGCCTTCCTCGGCGAGCTGGTCGCGGCCCACCCGCACCCGATCCGCGGCGGCAAGCAGCCCCGCATCCTCTTCGGCACCCAGGCGGGCACCAAGCCCCCGCGGTTCGTGCTGTTCGCCTCCGGCTTCATCGAGCACGGCTACCGGCGCTTCATCGAGCGCCGGCTGCGCGAGCAGTTCGGCTTCGAGGGCACGCCGATCCACATCTCGGTGCGGGTGCGCGAGAAGCGCGGCGCCAAGAAGAAGTGACGTAGCGGGATCGGGTAGGCGAGAACGGGTAAGGGGCGGCTCCTCTGGGAGCCGCCCCTTACCCGTTGTCGTGTCAGAGCCCGCGGCGTGGTGCGGGCGGCAGTGCGGCGGGGATGTGGTGCATCCCGGTGCTGTGCTGCCGCCCGCTCGGCTGCCAGATGGCGGTCGTCGTCGCGGTGTGCCCGTGCTGCGCGGCACTGTGGCGTGCCGAGTGCGCACCCGCGCTGTACGAACTGAAGGAGTTGTACGAGCCCGACGAGCCGTACGAGTTCGTGCCGTGCCCGAGGTTCCCGAACGGCACGAAGCCCAGGTCGTCTTCGCCGTGCCGGTCGCCGGGCAGCGCCCTGAAGGATCTGACCCACTCGGCGTAGAGCGCGTCGTAGATCGGCGTGGCCGAGGAGCCGCCCGGAGAATCCTGGGCCGGTCGCGCCGGGGGTACCTCCCTGCTCGAACGAAGTTGAGAGCTTGGGGGAGCGATCGGCTGGAAGGGCTGGCGGCGAGGGACGTCATAGCTGTGCACGTACGTGCCAACGACCCCGCCGCCCAACGGATGCGGCCACCACGTCGCTTTCGCAGGTCAACCGGAGTGTGCCCGGCGCACTTTCGGATTCCGGGCTCCTGGCTCCGAGGTCCGGGCTCCCGGCTCCGAGCTCCCGGCTCCGGGCTCGCTCCGGCCGTGACCTCCGGTCGGGAGATCCGCTCCGGGCCCCGGCCGGGACTCCGGTCGGGACTCCGGTCGGGACTCCGGTCGGGACTCCGGTCCGGGCTCCCGTCCGGACCCCGGCTCAGGTCCCCGCGAGCGGCATCGCGGCCGCGACCAGCTTGCCGTTGGCCGCCGCCTTGTCCAGCGCGTCGCGCAGCAGGTCCTCGCGGGGCTGGCGGCCGATCGAGCCGACCGGGGCGGCGAACAGGAGCACCTGCTGGTGCTTGTTGGCGGCCGCCCGCCAGCTGTCGGCGACCTGGAGTGCCTGGTGCGCCTGCCACCAGGCGACCGGGGAGCCGCCGCCGGTGCCCGGCTGGAGCACGGCGTGCAGCTGACCCATGGCGAGCAGCACGGACCAGCCGTGCAACACCGGCGGCACCGCGTTCAGCTCGGTCACCGGCATGAAGCCCTGCTCGATCAGCAGGGGCAGGAAGTCGTCGCCGACGTCGGTCGAGCCGGGGCGCACGATCGGCCCGGTCGGCTCGACGACGAGCGCCGGGTGCAAATCGCCGTTGATCAGGACGAGTCCGCTGGTCACACCGAGCACGGCCTGCTCGGGCGCGGCCGGGGCGGGTGCGCCGTCGGGGTGGATCGAGCGGACGGCGCCCTGCAGTTGTTCCTCGGTGACCTGCACGACCTGCGAGGGCAGGCAGGTGGCGTGGGCGAAGGCGAGGACGGCGGTCTCGTCGCCGATGAACAGGACGGTGCTGGTGCGCTCCTGTTCCGAGTCGCCCGGGGTGCGGCAGGACGTGCAGTCGTAACTGCCCGGGGTGTTCTCTCCGGCGAGCAGGCGGTCGGCTTCTTCGTCGCCGATCTCGGCGCGTACGTCGTCGCTGACGTCGAGCATGCGCGGCACGGTGGCTCCTCGGGATGCGGTGCTTGGTGATGCCGGGTGGCTCCCGGCCCATGAACCCGGGGGGTTCCCGGCTCATGAAGATGACAACGGGCGATCTGTGGCCGGAGTCACGCTCGAGAGCGAACGGAATCGAACCATCCGACGCGCAGGGTGAGGTCACCTGCGGAATCCGTCACTCCACGTCAACTTCACGCAGCACTAGGGAAGTTGAGCCGGTGAGGTGAGTCACAGGTCGTCAGGGTGACAGGTCGACAAATCCGGAAATCACCCAATGAAGTGGGTGGCGGAAAATCGACGATACCCGCGGTAACGGCGAACTGGCCTCGAATGACGAGGAGTTGGTTGATATCGGGGCGGCAAGCTCCATAGATTCCTCCGCCGTGTGCAAAGAGCACCGCTCGGGCACGTCCGCCGGCCGAACCAAGCCAGCTCGCAACACCACCTCCGGCGGACGGGGCGGAGCGCGACGACCGCGTCCTACGCGCAGGGTCTCGCGTCCCGCCTTGGGGGACCCCGGGTGTTTCGAGAGGGAACTACATGTCCGCATGTGCCGAGAACACTCAGCAGGCTCGTACGACGACCAAGGCCGATGCGACGGCCGACGCTGGTTCGACGACCAGGACTGGTACGACGACCAAGGCTCGTACGACGGCGGTCCTCGCCGGGGCGGCACTGCTCGCCCCGCTCGGACTGCTCGCCGCGACCGGCAACGCCGCCGCGGCCGACAGTGGAGTGTGGGACCGCATCGCCCAGTGCGAGAGCGGCGGCAACTGGCACATCAACACCGGCAACGGCTACTACGGAGGACTCCAGTTCTCCGCCGGCACCTGGCGCGCGTACGGCGGCGCGGCCTACGCGCCGACCGCCGACCAGGCCTCGCGGTCCGCGCAGATCGCCGTCGCCACCAAGGTCCAGAGCGCCCAGGGATGGGGTGCGTGGCCCACCTGTTCGGCACGCGCCGGGGCGTACGGGAACGCGCCGGCGTCCTCGGGCGCCGGGTCGGCGGGCGGATCGGCCGCCACGAAGTCGGCGCCCAAGTCGGCCCCGGCGCAGTCGACACCCGAGTCGGCTCCCGCGAAGTCGCAGCCGTCGAAGGCGCCGGCACGTCCGTCGGGCCACACCAACCGCAGCGCGTCCCGCGGCGACTACACCGTCCGTAGCGGCGACACCCTGAGCGGCATCGCCGCGCGGCACGGGACGACCTGGCGGGAGCTCTACTCCGCCAACAAGGCCGTCATCGGCGGTGATCCCGACCTGATCGTGCCCGGGCAGCGGCTCGACATCTGAGTCCGGAACCGAGTCCGGAACCGAGTCCGGAACCGAGTCCGGACCTGAGCCCGGCCCGGACTGAGTCCGTACCTGAGTCCTGACCGGAGTCCGGGTCCGGCTTCCCGGTGGCGGGCAAGGGGCTCCGTCCGGTCCTCCGACCGGGTGGGGCCCCGATCGCGCCGGGCGCGGCTCGACGGGCGCGGGAGGTGGCCTGCTTAGCGTGGGCCGATGTCCCTCGTGTCGAACCAGTTCATGCGGTACGCGGCCGCGGCCGCCGCCGCTCTGGCCGTCCTCGTCGCCCCGAGGGCGGCCGCCGCGCCACCGCCCCCGCTTCCCGGCCCACAGGCGGTACGGGTGCCGTACGACTGCGTGAAGGACCAGTGGCCCTGGGCCTGCATCGCCGACTGCGAGAGCAGCGGGCGCTGGAACGCGAACACGGGGAACGGCTTCTACGGGGGGTTGCAGTTCTGGCAGCGCACCTGGGAGGAGTTCGGTGGGCTCCCGTACGCCCCGCGCGCCGATCTCGCCACGCGCGAGGAGCAGATCAAGGTCGCCGAGGAGGTGCTGGCCGTCCAGGGGTGGGAGGCCTGGCCGATCTGTTCCAAGAAGTACCGACTCGAGGGGCGCATGCATGTGGTGAAGGCCGGCGAGACACTCTCGTCGATCGCCCGCAAGTATCAGGTCAAGGGCGGCTGGCAGGCGCTCTACAAGGCCAACAAGCAGATGGTCGGCACTCATCCGGACCGGCTGAACGTGGGCACGCTGCTCGTCATCCCGAAGGGTTCGGGCGGCGGCGCCCGGCGCTCGGAGCTCGTCCGGTTCGGGCCGCCCCTGGTCTCCCGGGGCGCTCCGGCCCTCGCGTCCCCCGGGTCGGCTCGGCCGCCTCTCCGCTGAACACGACCGCGCCACGGCGCAGTTCATGGACGTACGTCGTCCGGCCCGCCCTCTCGCGCAGGCCGGGCGGCAGCCGCTGCTCCGCGACCACCACGCACGCGTCGAGGCCGCTCAGGATTTCGTACGTCCGTGCCGCGACCGTCGGGGACATGCCCTGCGCGGGTTCGTCGACGAGCACCACGCGCGCGCGTGCCGGCAGGGCGCGGGAGATCGCGAGCATGCGCTGCTCCCCGCCGGAGAGGGTGCCGGCGCGGCGGGGGAGGAGGGGCTCCAACTGTGGGTAGGCGTCGAGGGCGGTCGCGATGTCGGTCGCGGCCAGCTCCAGGTTCTCGCGGACGGTGAGGGAGCCGAAGACGGCCCGGCGCTCCGGTACGAGGCACAGTCCGCGCCGGGCGCGCTCGTACGCGGACAGGCGGGTCACGTCGGCGCCGTCCCAGACGACGGCGCCGCCGGACAGCCGCACCGTGCCGGCGAGGGCGCGCAGCACGGTCGTACGGCCGGAGCCGTTGCGGCCCAGCAGCACGGTGAGGCCGGGGTCCGGGGCGACGAGGGTCACGCCGTGCAGGGCTTCCAGGGGGCCGTAGCGCACGCGCGCGTGGCGCAGGGCGATGCTCATCCGCCGTACCTCGTCTCCAGTACGCGGTCGGCGGGGCCGGAGGCGACGATCCGCCCGGCGGCCATGACATGGACGGTATGGGCCAGATCGGCGACCAGGTCGAGGTCGTGCTCGACGACGAGCAGGGCCATGCCGTCGGCGGCGAGGGCCTGCAACACCCGGGCCAGCGCGGTCACTTCGGCGGTGTCGAGGCCGGCCGCGGGTTCGTCGAGCAGCAGTACGCGCGGACTTCCGGCGAGCGCCCGGGCCAGTTCGACGCGCCGGAGCGTCCCGGTCGGCAGCCCCGCCGCGGGCAGCGCCCGTACCGGCCCGTCGAGCCCGAACAGCCGCAACGCCCGCTCCGCGGCCCCCGGATCGGCGACCCGTCCCTGCTCGGCGCCCACCCGAACGTTCTCGGCCACTGTCAACGAGGGGAAGACCGCCAGCTGCTGGAAGGTCCGCGCGATCCCCAACCGGGTCCGCGCGTGCGCGGCCAGCCGGGTGACGTCCCGATCCCCGAGCTGCACCTGCCCGCCCGAAGGGCGCAGCGTTCCGGCGAGACAGTGGAAGAGGGTGCTTTTCCCGGCGCCGTTGGGCCCCACGAGCGCGGTGACCCGGCCGGGCGGGATGTCGAGGGAGACCCCGTCGAGGGCGACGAATCCACCGTAGGCGACGCGTAGTCGGCGGGCGGTGAGAGGTTGGGTCCTCCGCGCGCCCGGCCGGGGTGCGGCGTCCGCGGGCGGGCGTAGCGTACGGCGGTCCGGCGGTGCCGTGCGGCCACGTTGCGCGCCGTCCGGTCGGCCGAGGGGTGTGCCCCCGGGCAGTCGGGCCACGGGGCTGTCGGGTGGTGGAGCGGTGCTGTCCGGCGGGCCGGGGAGCGAGCCCGGTTCTTGGACGGAGGTGGTGGCGCGCGTCGGCGGGCCCGTGATGCCGGGCGTGCTCCTCACCGTGTCCGCCCTCGCGGTCGTGCCCGCTCTCCTCGCTTCCGCCGCGCGCAGTTGGCGCCGGACCCGTGCCCCCAGGGGCGTCAGGGCTGCCCGGCGGCGGAGTCGCAGTCGGGAGGCCGCTGTGCGGAGTGCTTCGTAGGGGCCGCCGGGGAAGCGGCCGACGAGGACGGCCAGTACGCCGATCAGAGCGGCCGCCACACCGCCGCGTGCGCCGGCGTCGAGGCCCACGAGGAGAGCCGCGGCGGCCAGTGCGCCGAGGACGCTGTCGGCACCGAGGACGACGACCGCCGCGAACCAGAGCAGCCCCCGGACCGGGTCGTACGCCGTGGCGTCGAAGGCGCGCAGGCCCAGGCCGAGCATGCCGCCGCCGAGCGCGGCCAGGGCGGCGCCCACGACGAAGGCGGTCAGTTTCAGGGTGGGGACGCGGACACCCGCCGCCGAGGCGCCCGACTCGTCATCGCGCATCGCGGCGAGAGCCCGGCCCGTACGGCCGCGGCGCAGGGCGTGCGCCGTCAGCAACGCGACGGTGAGCAGGACGAGTTCGAGCACGTAGTACGCGCGGTCGCCGTGGAAGCCCGCCGGGCGGTCGAGGGACAGCCCCGACGTCGCGTACGGCTGGGCGAAGACGAAGCGGCTGACGCCCACGCCCACCGCGAAGGTGGCCAGCGCGAGGGCCAGGCCGTGCCGGCTGATGGCGGGCCGGCCGGTCAGGACGCCGAGCGGCGCCACCAGGAGCACGGCGACCGCCAGCGCGGCCAGCTCGGGAAGACGCGGCAGACCGGGGAAGCGGCCCGCCGCCAGCAACGCCGTGAAGAGGGCGCCGAGACCCGCGTACGCCGACTGCCCGAGCGAGATCTGCCCGCCGCGCCCCGTCACGACGACCAGGGACAGGAGTACGACACCGAGCGCGGGCACCTGCACCGACGTGTGCAGGTCGGAGCCCGCGAAGCCCAGGGGCAGCAGGAAGAGGACGACCGCGACGATCCACGCGCCCGGCGGCGTCGCCACGCGGGCCGTCGCCGTGCGCGGGAGCGCGTCGCGGCTGCCGATGCCGGGGAGGACGAGCGCCGCGATCAGCAGCGCGACCACGAACAGGTTCGCGCCGACCGCCTGGAGCAGCGGTTCGGCCCAGCCCGAGGGGTGCAGTCGCGTCAGCTGGCTCTGGGCGACCCCGATGCCGAGGGCCACCACGACGGCGACCGGGAGGCTGCGCATCCGGGCGGCCACCGCCACCGCCATCACCTCCATGACGAGCAGCGGCATGCCGTACGGATCCAGGCGCACGTAGGGCGCGAGCAGCACGCCCGTCAGGCCTGCCGTGAACGAGCCGAAGGCCCACCCCGCCGCGGCCACCCGGTCCGCGTCGATACCGCCGAGCACCGCGAGCGAACGGTCGTCGACGACGGCCCGCAGTTCCGTGCCGAAGCGGGTCCACCGCGTCACGGCGCCGACCGCCACGGCCAGCGCGACGGCCACCGCCAACTGCCCCCAGGGATCCGCCGACACCAGCGTCGGCGCGTCCGCGCGGGCTCCCGTGCCCCACACCAGCGCGGCTCCGCCGACCAGCAGCACGAAGACGCCGATGGACGCGACGAGCGTCTGTGCCGGATCGCCGCCGAGGACCGACAAGGGGCGAAAGACGCATCGCTCCAGGGCCATGCCGATCGCCGGAGCCACCAGCAGCAGCGTCACCGAGGCGCCGAGCGCGAGGGGCCAGCGCCACTCGACCGTGAACTGGCGCAGCAGATACGCGCACACCATCGCGATCGCGCCGTGCGCGAAGTTGAGCACGCCGGTCGCGCGGTGGGTGACGATCAGTCCGATCCCGGTGAGCGCGGCGGCACCGCCGACGGACAGCCCGGCGAGGGTGAGGTCGTACGACAGCGAGGCCATCAGTCGCCCGGATCGGCGGCGGACGGTTCGCAGATGGGGCACGGCCCCAACTCCCCGCTCGCCAGCACCCGGGAGTCCACCGGCACGGCCTCCGGTTTCCCCGCGACCAGCGGGCAGTCCGCGCGGTGCCACAGGGTGCCCCCCGGCACCATCAGCAGTTCGCCGCTGGAGGCGAGGGGCACGGTGGCCGCCTGGCCCGACTCGTCCACCCCGGCGGCCTCGGCCGCCACGAGCAGCCCGTACAGCTCCTCCACGCGCGAGGCCGCCGCCGCGTTCCTGCCGTGCGCGAGCAGCACCGCGCCCGCGATGATCAGCGCGGCGCCGGGGACCGTGCACGACGCGAGATAGGGCAACTGCCGCTCCACGTACCGCTCGCCCGAGATGCCGTACCAGCCGATGACGCACAACACCGCTCCGCCGGCGAGCGCGGCCCACCCGGCCCACAGGGCGGGGTGCACGGTCCGCAGTCGAGCTGTCCGCATCCGGGCTCCCAGACGTCGTGTGTCTGTCTGTCTTCCAAGTCCGCCGATGGACTTGCACTATGCCCTCTGGAAGCTGACCCTGAAAGCTCCGGGCGCAGTTGACCCGGACCGACACCCGGTGGTGAGCCAGGATGGTTCTCGGGAGCGACCTCAGGCGGGAGAACGGCCGGGGAGCGGCGGCGGCGACGGTGGTCGCCCTCGTCCTTGCCGCGGCCCTCACGGCGTGCGGCGACGACAGCGGCGGCGGCGGGAGTTCGGCACCGCCCGTCCCCTCCGCGCAGCGGTCCACCAGCGCCGAGCCCAGTCCCACGGCGCCGTCCGATCCGGCGGCGGCAGAGCAGGAGGTCAAGAAGAACTGGGAGAAGTTCTTCGACCCGGCCGTCCCGCAGAAGGACAAGCAGGCCGTCCTCGAGAACGGCGACCGGATGACCAAGGTCCTGCAGAGCTTCAACGGCGACAAGCGCGGCCAGGAGGTGCAGGCGAAGGTCGAGAAGGTCGAGTTCACCTCGCCGGCCGGCGCGAACGTGACGTACTCGCTCACCCTGAAGGGCGCGACCGCGCTGCCGGGCGCCTCCGGGACGGCCGTCGAACAGGACGGCACCTGGAAGGTCTCCGTCAAGACGCTCTGCGCGCTGGTCCAGTTGAGCGGCAATGCGTCGCCCGGCCCCGGCTGCTGAGTCGGCCGCCCTGGCCGTGCTGCTCCTGCTGGGCACGGCCTGCGGCAGCCGCCTGCCCGAGAGCGACTTCGGGAACCGGTCCACGCCCACGCCGCAAGGGGGTACCGCCCCGATCCGCGTCGGCATCATCACCAGCGCCACCAGCCCGGTCGGCGGGTCCGCCTTCACCGGGCCGCGCGACGGGGCGAAGGCCTACTTCGACCGGCTCAACGCGCGCGGGGGCATCGACGGGCGCCGGGTCGAGGTGCGCCTGTGCGACGACGGCGGCAGCGGGGTCGGCAACAACGAGTGCGTGCACCGACTCGTCGACGAGGACAAGGTCGTGGCCCTCGTCGCCACGACGGCCCTCGACTACGCGGGCGCCGACCGGGTGTCCCACGCGCGCGTGCCCGACATCGGGGGTCAGCCGATCGGTCCGGCGTACGACACGTATCCGCACCTGTACGGGATCTACGGCAGCCTCGCGCCGAGGAACGGCAAGCCCGGCTGGGACGGGAAGCTGTACGGCGGCACCGAGGTCTACCGCTACTTCAAGCGCGTGCAGGGTGCCCGTACCGCCGCCGTCGTCTCCTACAACCAGTCCGCGTCCGCCGCCTACGCCCGGCTCGTCACCCAGGGACTGAAGGCCGAGGGCTACAAGGTGGTCACCGAGCAGGTGGACTTCGCCCTGCCCAACTTCCGTGCCGCGGCGGCCGACCTGAAGGACCAGGGCGCCGATCTCGTCTTCGACGCCATCGACACACATGGCAACGCCCAGCTGTGCAAGGCCATGGACGAGGTCGGGGCCGAGGTCATCGCGAAGGTCACCAATGTGCAGAACTGGACGTCCACCGTTCCCGAGGACTACAAGGACGCGCCGCGGTGCCGCAACGCTTTGTGGGCCACCGGGTCCAGCCGTGACTACGAGGACACGGGTGATCCGGCTGTCCGGGAGTTCCGGGACGCCACCAAGGGGCTGTCGTCGCACTCCCAGTGGCAGGTGGAGGGGTGGGCCGCGGCGATGTGGTTCACCGACGCGGCGAAGTCCTGTGCGGGCGGGGGCGTCACGCGCGCGTGCGTCGACGGCTTCATGAACCGGGGTGAGCCCTACACCGCCGATGGGCTGCTCGTCCCCGTCATGTACGAGCGGCTGTCCGAGCCGCCGAAGACGCGTCGGGCGTGTCTGTCGGTGGCCCGCTGGGAGGACGGCCAAGGGTGGGTCTCCCAAGGTGACATGAACTCCACCTGCTTCGAGGTGCCGCAGCTGTCGTACCGACCGTGAGTTTCCCCGTGCCCCCGAAGGGGCGCGGGGAACTGCGCGACAGGCTCCCACCACCCCCACCCAGCCGCAGCCAGGAGTGAACCCACAAGCTTGCGGACAGCAACTGTCCGCAAGCGGTGGCAGACTCGGGCCATGTTGGAGACATCGGCACGGTTGCTGCGGCTGCTCTCGCTGCTGCAGGCTCACCGGGAGTGGTCCGGGCCGGACCTGGCGGAGCGGCTCGGCGTCAGCCCGAGGACGGTACGGCGCGACGTGGACCGGCTCCGTGAGCTGGGCTACCCCGTGAACGCCAGCCCGGGCACGGGCGGCGGCTACCAGCTCGGTGCCGGAGCCGAGCTGCCCCCGCTGCTCCTTGACGACGACGAGGCGGTGGCCGTGGCGGTCGGACTGCGCACCGCCGCCGGGCAGGGCATCGAGGGCATCGGCGAGACCTCCGTCCGTGCCCTCGCCAAGCTGGAGCAGGTGCTGCCGAGCCGGCTCCGCCGCCGCGTGGGCGCCCTCAACGCCTTCACCGTGCCGATGCTGCGCGGCCCTGAGCCCGCCGCCGTCGACCCCGCCGTCCTCACCGAACTCGCCAACCTGTGCCGCGACTCCGAGCGACTGCGTTTCGAGTACCGCGGCCACGAGGGTGCCACCTCGCGCCGTACCGTCGAACCGCACCGCCTCGTGTGCACCGAGCGCCGCTGGTACCTGGTGGCCTGGGACGTCGACCGCGACGACTGGCGTACGTTCCGGGTGGACCGCATCACGCCCAGGCCGCCGCACGGGCCGCGCTTCCCGCACCGTGAGCCCCCGGCCGAGGATCTGGCGGCGTACGTCTCCCAAGGTGTCTCCACGCGCGCGTACGCCTCACATGCGGTCGTCCGGCTGCTCGTGCCCCTGGAGGAGGCCGCCGAGAAGATCTCGCCCTCCGCCGGCACCCTGGAGGCCGAGGGGAGGCGCAGCTGCATTCTGCGCACCGGAGCGGCGAGCCTCGACGTGATGGTCATTCACGTGATGCTGATGGGCTTCGAGTTCGAGATCCTCGAACCCACCGAGCTGACCGAGGCGATCAGGACGGCGCGGGACCGGCTGTCCCGGACGCTGGAGCGGGCTTCGGGCCGATCGGCGCGTACTCCGGATGGTGCAGGTCGAACGCCGGGGACTCGGAGCGGATCCGGGGCAGGGTGACGAAGTTGTGCCGTGGCGGCGGACACGAGGTCGCCCACTCCAGGGAGCGGCCGAAGCCCCAGGGATCGTCGACCTCGACCTTCGCGCCGTACCTGGCGGTCTTCCAGATGTTGTAGAGGAACGGCAGGGTCGAGATGCCCAGCAGGAAGGCGCCGATCGTGGAGACCGTGTTGAGCGCGGTGAAGCCGTCGGCGGCCAGATAGTCCGCGTACCGGCGCGGCATGCCCTCGGCGCCCAGCCAGTGCTGCACCAGGAACGTGGTGTGGAAGCCGACGAACAGCGTCCAGAACTGGATCTTGCCGAGCCGCTCGTCGAGCATCTTGCCGGTGAACTTGGGCCACCAGAAGTAGAAGCCGCCGAAGGTCGCGAAGACGACCGTGCCGAAGACGACGTAGTGGAAATGGGCGACCACGAAGTACGAGTCGGTGACGTGGAAGTCGAGTGGCGGCGAGGCCAGGATCACGCCCGTCAGGCCGCCGAAGAGGAACGACACCAGGAAGCCCGTCGCCCAGAGCATGGGTGTCTCGAAGGACAGGGACCCTTTGAGCATCGTGCCGGACCAGTTGAAGAACTTCACCCCCGTGGGCACGGCGATCAGGAACGACATGAAGGAGAAGTACGGCAGCAGCACCGCGCCGGTCGCGAACATGTGATGCGCCCATACGACGATCGAGAGACCGGTGATCGCCATGGTCGCGGCGACCAGTGTGAGATAGCCGAAGATCGGCTTCCGGCTGAAGACCGGCAGGATCTCGGTGATGATCCCGAAGAACGGCAGCGCGATGATGTAGACCTCGGGATGGCCGAAGAACCAGAACAGGTGCTGCCACAGCAGCGCCCCGCCGTTGGCCGCCTCGAACACCACCGATCCGAATCGCCGGTCCGCCTCCAGGACCAGCAGCGCCGCCGCGAGCACCGGGAACGCGAAGAGGATGAGGATCGAGGTGAACAGGGTGTTCCAGGTGAAGATCGGCAGCCGGAACATCGTCATGCCCGGGGCGCGCATCCCGACGATGGTCGTGATGAAGTTGACCGCGCCGAGGATCGTGCCGAAGCCGGCCAGCGCGAGGCCCATGATCCACATGTCGGCGCCGATGCCCGGCGACCGCTCCAGGCTGTTGAGCGGGGCGTAGGCGAACCAGCCGAAGGCGGCGGGCCCGTCGGGTACCACCAGCGAGCCGAGCACGATCAGGCCCCCGAAGAGGAAGAACCAGTACGACAGCATGTTCAGACGCGGGAACGCGACGTCAGGGGAGCCGATCTGCAGCGGCATGATCTCGTTGGCGAACCCGGCGAACGTGGGGGTCGCGAAGAGCAGCAGCATGATCGTGCCGTGCAGGGTGAACAGCTGGTTGAACTGGTTGTTGTCCACGATCTGCAGGCCGGGCCGGGCGAGTTCGGCGCGCATCAGAAGCGCCATCAGGCCGCCGATCAGGAAGAAGACGAACGACGTGATCAGATAGAGGTGCCCGATCTTCTTGTGATCGGTGGTCGTCAGCCAGTCCACGACCAGCCGCCCCGGCCGATCGGTCCGTGCGGTTCGCGCCGTCGCCTGCGCGGTGTCCGTCCCCATCGCTCGCCCCTTCGCCGTCGCGCGTTCTGGGCCTGCTGAAGTTCATGCCAGAAGCTCGTGTCCCCCGTGGCCCGACAGGGGCATGCGGGGGTTGTGTGCTGGAACCGTGTATTTCCTATGCAGCGTCAGCTTTCGCGACCCTCCCCGGAATCAGAATGGAAAAGCTTCGCCGTGTGACTGCTGTGGGACCGCCGCACGGCTGCCGTACCGCCTGATCCGCACATTCCATTGGGCTATTCGGGACTGCGTCACGGTAGCTCCGAATTACGTTCGAAGGCGTGCGGAACACGTACCGAACCCCTCGTACGTGTGACGGGGGTTCGGCCGAAACGCGTGTCGTGATCCTGTGACAGAAGCGTGACCGGAGGGGGATAGGTGACCCTTGGTGTCGGGCCCGGGCTTCCCCGGCCGGGGAGCGCCGCCTAACGTGGCGGTCATGGCACCCATTCCCACCCCTCCCGCAGAGCCCCAGGACAGTCCGGAGAGCTACGTCGGACTGGAGGAGAGGAGCGCCGAGCGCCGCGCCCGGGAGCACGGCTGGACCTCGGTGCGCTCGCTGCCGCCCGGCGCCATCATCACCATGGAGTACCGCTTCGGGCGGCTGAACTTCGAGGTCACCGACGGCAGGGTGACCCGCTGCTGGAAGGGCTGACCCCAGGCCCGTATCGGGTATGCGTCGGCACGTGCGAAGGCCCCGGCTCGTCAGGAGCCGGGGCCTTCACGGTGCGGGGAGAGGCTGTGCGTACCGGCCCCGCTGTCTTTCTTGTTCTGATTGTCCTATGGCGTTCAGCCGCCCGCCAGCGGGCGGGCCGGGGTCGTCGTGGTCCCGCGCGGCACGCGGTCCGAGTGCGGCGGGCGGCGGCTGCCCGCCGGGGTCACCGGGGTGCGCTCCGAGCGGGCCGAGTGCGGGCCGGGGGCCAGGTAGACGGGCGCCCGGGGCGAGCGGGCGGCCGCGACCGTCTCGCGGGCCGGCACCTCTGCGTCCGCGCGGGTGGGCTGCGTGACCATGACGGGTGCACCGGCCGGAGCGGGGACCGGGGCCGGGGCGGTGTCGCCGCGGCGGGCCCGCCAGGAGTCGCGCAACGAGAAGATCCAGGCCTCGGCGCGGGCGATCAGCGGCTCGACCCAAGGCAGCGCCAGCAGGATCAGCAGGCCGGCGGCCCAGCCCAGGAGCACGTCGCTCAGCCAGTGCGTACCGAGGTACACGGTGGTGAGGCCGACGCCGAGCGAGACCACGGCGGAGAGCGCGGACAGCCAGCGTCTGGCCCTCGGGGTCGAGGCCAGATAGGCCAGGATTCCCCAGGTCACGACGGCGTTGGCGGTGTGGCCCGACGGGAATATATCGCCGCCGAGTCCCATCTCGTTCGAGCCGATCGTGATGGCGTAGTGCGGGCCGAGGCGGCCCATGCCGAGCTTGGCGGCGCCGACCGTGATGTTGAGCAGCAGCAGCGAGGCGCCCAGCGTGAGCAGCGGGCGCAGGGTGTGCTGTCGCCAGGAGCGCCAGCCGAGCCAGGCGGCGACCATCACGGCGGTGGGGCCGCGCTGGCCGAGCACCACGTAGTAGTCGAGGAACGCGTGGATCTCCGGCCACTGCTGATAGGGCCGGAAGAACATGACTTGCCAGTCGAACCGGACCAGCCATGAAGTGATCGCCACGGCCCACACAATGGCCACGTAGAAGGCCAGGGTGGCTCCGAAGAGCACAACCCTGTGCCGGGTCATCCGCGGTACATCGATGTGGGCCGGTCGTTCCGGCTCACGGTCCAGCCGGGCGAAGACCCGGTCCAGACGGGTGAGGTTTCGTTCGGTACGCACCCAATCGACGTTACAGCGAGTGAGCTGCGTCCCAGGCCGATTCACTCGCTTTGTGATGACGATGTGATGTGGGATTCCTCTCAGATCGATGTTTATTTCCAATGAATCTCTAATCACTCGACTGGTGGACCCTTAAATTCCATTGATCACACACAGCTTGTTTTTATGCCGCTTATATATTCGTTCACCGAATCCTGGCGCGGAATTCGCCGGACGCTCACCGGTCGCTCACCGGGCGTCGGGGAGTGGATCACGGCCGACCGGAGCCGGCCGGCCGACCGGCGGCCCCGCGGAGAACCGGCGCTGACCTGGACGTACGCGGTTTCGAGCCGAGGCGGCTCGGCGCGCGCGGCGCGAGCGGGGTGACGACCGCTGGGTACGACCGGCTGGGTACGACCGGCTGGGTACGACCAGGACGTGGACGGCCGCGTACCAGGCCGGTCCCGGGGGCGCGGCCGGACGGAACCGGCCGCCCCTGCCCCGCGTGGTGCACCGAGGGGAGCGTGGTGCACACCACACCCTCGGCGGGAAGAACGTGAGAGGTCTGCCACGCGTCATCGACGGGAACTCGCGTACGCTGGCCGCTCACTCGCCTTTGTTGCGTGGGCCGGGATTCCGCTCCCCAGGCCGCAACCGCAGGGAGTCCCCACCCCGCGGTATCCGCCGAACGCGAGGGAACATCTGGGAGGTACTGCATGTCCGGGACGACCACGGCCGCTGCGCGATGCCGCCGGAAGGCCGGGGCCGGTGCCAACCGCTGGGTCGTCCTCGTCGTCCTCTGCGTCAGCCTCTTGCTGGTCGCCCTCGACGCCACGGTGCTGCATGTCGCGGTGCCCGCCGTCACCGAGGACCTCAGGCCCGGCGCGATAGAACTGCTCTGGATCGTTGACGTCTACCCGCTCGTCTGCGCCTCGCTGCTCATCCTCTTCGGCACGCTGGGTGACCGCGTCGGCCGCAGACGGATTCTTCTCCTCGGGTACGGACTCTTCGGCGTCGCTTCGGGTATTGCCGCACTCGCCGACAACGCCCAGGTCCTCATCGGCGCGCGCGCCCTGCTCGGCGTGGGCGGCGCCATGATCATGCCCGCGACGCTCTCGATCCTGCGCCAGGTCTTTCCCGACCGGCGCGAGCGGGCGCTCGCGATCGGCATCTGGAGCGCGGTCGCGGCGGTGGGCGCGGCGGTGGGGCCGCTGCTGGGCGGCTTCCTCCTGGAGCACTTCTGGTGGGGTTCGGTCTTCCTCATCAACATCCCGCTGATGCTGATCAGCCTGCCGATCGGGCGGCTGCTGCTGCCCGAGTCGAAGGGCGACCGCGATGGCCCCTGGGACGTGGTCGGCGCCCTGATGGCCGCCGCCGGTCTTTTCGGCCTCGTGCTCGGGGTGAAGCGGCTCGGCGGCGACGAGGCCTCGCTCAGCCCGTTCACGCTGGTGCCGCTGCTCGGGGGCGCCGTGCTGATGGCGGGGTTCGTACGGCGGCAGCGGCGGCGTGCGCACCCGCTGGTCGACCTGCGGATGTTCTCGCGGCCCGCGTTCAGTACGTCGGTGGGATGCATCGTGCTGGCCATGCTCGCCCTCGTCGGGCTCGAGCTGATCGCCGCGCAGTATCTGCAGCTCGTGCTCGGGCTGTCCCCGCTGGAGACCGGGCTGCGGCTGCTGCCGCTCACCGTCGCGGCGATGGCCTCGGGGCTCGCCGGGGCGAAGATGCTGCGCCGCTTCGGACCGCGCGCGATGGTCTGCTTCGGGTTCTGCCTCACCGCCGCCGCGGTGATCACGCTCACCGCGATGGGTGGGGACGACAACACGGGACTGCTGGTCGTCGGGTTCGTTCTGCTCGGATTCGGACTGGAGACGACGCTTTTCGGAGCCTACGAGTCGATGCTGAGCGAGGCGCCGCCCGCGCAGGCCGGCGGAGCCGCCGCGATCGGTGAGACCTCGTACCAGCTGGGCGCCGGGATCGGCATAGCGTTCCTCGGGAGCGTGATGAACGCCGCGTACGCGCCGGGGCTGGCGTCGGTTCCGGGGGTCCCGGCGGCCGATTCCCGTGCTGCCGGGCACTCGCTCGGGGAGGCGTACGAGGTTGCCGGGCGGCTCGGCGGGTCTCCCGGTGCGGCCCTGCGGCAGGCGGCCCGGGATTCCTTCGTGCACGGGCTGCATGTGACCTTGCTGGTCAGCGCGGGGTTGTTGCTGCTCGGGGCGGTGATGGCGCTGCGGTTGCCGCGGGTCATGGAGTGCGGAGTGCCTGCGGCGGGCTCCGCGATCCCCGCGCCTCGGGAAGTCGCCGAGCCCCGCGTCTCCGCCTAGTTCTCCCGCCCGCCGGTTCTCCCGCCCGCGCACCGCCTCGCCTGCTTCGACTCTGTGGGCAAGTGCCGGTCTCCCGTGGCGGTGACTCGCCGTCGGCGGCCGCCGGTTCCGCGTCGGGTGCGGCCTGGACTTGCGGGACACTGCGTCGTAACGTCGGGTCGGAATCGTAACTAGCGATGCTAGTTTTAGTCGTCCGGAGGCTGCCCCATGTCCGCGTCCTCGAAGCTCCCGCCCTTCGACCCCGCCGACCCCCTCGGCATCGACGACCTCCTGGAGCCGGAGGACCTCGCCATCCGGGACACCGTGCGAGCGTGGGCCGCGGACCGGGTGCTGCCTCACGTCGCCGAGTGGTACGAGAAGGGGGAACTGCCCGGGATCCGGGAGCTGGCCCGGGAGCTGGGCGGGATCGGGGCGCTCGGGATGTCGCTCCAGGGGTACGGGTGCGCGGGGGCCAGTGCCGTGCAGTACGGGCTCGCCTGTCTGGAGCTCGAAGCCGCCGACTCCGGGATCCGCTCGCTGGTGTCCGTGCAGGGTTCGCTCGCCATGTACGCCATCCACCGGTTCGGCAGCGAGGAGCAGAAGCGGGCCTGGCTGCCGCGGATGGCCGCCGGCGAGGTCATCGGGTGCTTCGGGCTCACCGAGCCCGACCACGGCTCCGACCCCGCCTCCATGCGGACCTACGCCAAGCGCGACGGCGGGGACTGGGTCCTCGACGGACGGAAGATGTGGATCACCAACGGGTCCGTCGCCGGGGTCGCGGTCGTATGGGCGCAGACCGACGACGGGATCCGGGGATTCGTCGTGCCGACGGACGTGCCCGGGTTCTCCGCGCCCGAGATCAAGCACAAGTGGTCACTGCGGGCCAGCGTCACCAGCGAGCTGATCCTCGACGACGTGCGACTGCCCGCCGACGCCGTACTGCCGGAGGTGACCGGGCTGAAGGGGCCGCTCAGCTGTCTCTCGCACGCGCGGTACGGGATCGTGTGGGGTGCGATGGGGGCGGCGCGGGCCAGCTTCGAGGCGGCCGTCGAGTACGCGAAGACGCGTGAGCAGTTCGGGCGGCCGATCGGCGGCTTCCAGCTCACCCAGGCCAAGCTCGCCGACATGGCGGTCGAGCTGCACAAGGGGATTCTGCTCGCCCATCACCTCGGGCGGCGGATGGACGCGGGACGGCTCCGTCCCGAACAGGTCAGCTTCGGCAAGCTCAACAACGTACGAGAGGCGATCGAGATCTGCCGGACCGCCCGTACCATCCTCGGCGCCAACGGGATCTCGCTCGAATATCCCGTGATGCGGCACGCGACCAACCTCGAATCGGTGCTCACCTACGAAGGCACCGTCGAGATGCACCAACTCGTGCTGGGCAAGGCGCTCACCGGACTCGATGCGTTCCGGTAGAGACGGTAGGACCCCGCGGGGCAGGGCCGGTGAGCGGCCCTGCCTCAGCTCTGGTTGAAGAAACCGTCCGTCTGACGGCCCGCGGCCTCGCCGCTGACGATCTCCGTGTTGGCGGGGGTCAGCAGGAAGACACGGGTGGCGACCCGCTCGATCGTGCCGCGCAGACCGAAGGTCAGGCCGGCCGCGAAGTCCACCACGCGCTTGGCGTCGGCGGGCTCCATGGACGTGAGGTTGATGATGACCGGGACGCCGTCCCGGAAGAGCTCGCCGATGCCGCGTGCGTCCCGGAAGCTGTCCGGGGTGACCGTGCCGATCCGGCGGCCCTTCTCCTCCGCCGTCTCCGACGCGACCTTCACGCGCGGGTCGGTGACCCAGGCATCGCCGGTGTCCTGTCCCTCGGAGTAGTTGTCGTCGTCGTAGTAACGCTCGTCATCGTTGTCGTCGACGAGGCCAAGCCAGGCACTCGCCTTGCGCACCGATCCCATGGACGCCTCCTCTCACAGCGGTCTTGCTTGCTTTCCGCATCCCCATGGTCGTCCATGATGCGGATGTCGCGCCAAGTGGATAGACGCCGCGCGGGGGTTTCGTGACGGTACTGGTGCACAGCGCATACGTCGAGAGCCCGCGTGTCCCAAGGGTCTTGCTGGATACAGCTGCTGACTGAGAGTGAAATATGATGAGCGACGGCGATCGGGTGACGGCTGGGGCGTACGGGTGAACGGGGTGGTCGATACGATGCCGCAGCTCAACGTCGTACGTGTCACGGGGGGGTGTCGTGTTCGGAATCGTCAGGCCCTGCAGCCACCGGCTCGCTGAAGGGCTCAAGACGCAGTGGATGGCGCATTTGTGCGGGCTGTGCCTCGCGCTGCGCGGAGACCATGGTCAGTTCGCTCGGATCGTCACCAACTATGACGGCCTGCTGATATCGGTTTTGACGGAGGCTCAGGCCGAGCGGACGACGCAATGGCGGCGCACCGCCGGGCCCTGTCCGCTCCGCGGTATGCGCACCGCGTCCGTCGCGCAAGGAGAGGGCGCACGGCTCGCCGCCGCCGTCTCGCTGGTGCTCGCCTCGGCGAAGGTGCGTGACCATGTCGCCGACGGGGACGGCCTTTTGGCCCGCAGGCCCGTGGCGTTGGCCGCGCGACGGGTCGCCTCGAGCTGGGGCAGGGCCGGTGCGCGGACCGGCTCCGACGTCGGCTTCGACACCGCCGTACTCGTCGACGCCGTGGACCGGCAGATCGGCATCGAGGCACTGGCCGGGCCCGGCACGCCGCTGTTGACCGTCACCGAACCGACCGAGACCGCGACCGCCGCCGCCTTCGCGCACACCGCCGTGCTGGCCGGACGCCCCGGCAATGCCGAGCCGCTCGCCGAGGCCGGACGGCTCTTCGGCCGGCTCGCGCATCTCCTGGACGCCGTGGAGGACAGGGAAACTGACGCCGCGTCGGGCGCGTGGAATCCACTGGCGGCCACCGGTACGTCCCTCGCCGAGGCGCGACGGCTCGCCGACGACGCCCTGCACGGGATACGGCTCGCGCTGCGCGAGGTGGACTTCGCCGAGGGCAGGCTGGCGCATCTGCTGCTCGCGCACGAGCTGGGGCGGTCGGTGGACCGGGCGTTCGGGACGGCGGGGTGCGGGCATGCGCCGGAGGCGTCCTTCGGGCCGGGAGGATCCATCGGGCCGGGAGGATCCGTTGCGCCGGAGGGCTCGTTCGGGCCGGCGGGCTCCTTCGGGCCGCCGCCCCAGCCCGGTAGGCGCGGCTTCTGGGCCGGGTGCGCGGCCGCGATCGGGCTGTGCTGCACCTGCAAGGTGTGCTGCGCCGACGAGTACGAGGGGCCGTGGTCGCGCAAGAAGCGCGAGGGGTGCCTGAGCAACTGCGACTGTGACTGCGGTTGCTGCGAGGCCTGTGAGTGCTGCGAATGCTGCTCGTGCTGCGACTGTGGGCTGTGATGCTCTTCGCCGCTCGGACGGGGCGCTTCTGTACGGGGCTGTGATGCTCTTCGCCGCTCGGGCGGCGCGCTCCTGCACTTGGCGTGATGCTCCTCGTGCCCCGTACAGGGCGCTCCTGTACGGGGCACGAGGCGGCGGGTGTCGGAAGGCTCAGCCCTTCAGCTCCGGCGGGGAGATCTGCGACTTCGGGATCGCCGAGCCCGCCGTGCCCCACTTCTTCAGGATCTTCGCGTACGCCCCGTCGGCGATGAGCTTGTTCACCGCGGCCTGGAAGGCGGGGGCCAGCTTGGTGCCCTTCTTGAAGGCGAAGCCGACGTCGAGTCGGTGGAACTCGTTGAGGAACTTGACGCCCTGCTGGTGGTCGACGGCGTAGCGCAGGCCGTTGATCGTGCTCATCACGATGTCGCTGCGGCCCTGCTGGAGTGAGGACCAGAGCGCGCCCTGCTCGCTGTACGTCTGCACCTTGTACGCCTTCTTGCCGGCGTCCGCGCAGGCGTTCTTGTTCTCCTCCAGGGTCGCCTCGAAGGTCGTGCCGGCGGTGGTCGCGACGTTCAGGCCGCACAGCTGCTTCAGGTCGGTGATCTTCGTGAGCTTGCTGTCGTCGCGGGTGGCGAAGCCCTGGCCGTCATTGATGTAGGTGACGAAATCGATGGTCTTGCGGCGCTCGTCGGTGACGCCGAAGTTGCTGGCGCCGAAGTCGTACTTGCCGCTGTCGAGGGCGGGCAGTATCGCCTCGAAGCTGGCCTGCTCCGTCTTGAGGTCGATGCCGAGGACCTTGGCGACGGCGTGGGTGAAGTCCACGTCCTGGCCGGTCAACGTCTTGCCGTCGTCGAGGTAGGTGGTACCGGGCGGGGTGCCGCCGACACTGACCGCGACAGTGAGGTGTGTGACGCCGTTCGGCAGCAGCCTGGCGGCGGCCTCGTCCTTCGCGATGCCGGAGACGACGTCGGTGGTGGGGATCTTGTCGGCCTGTGCCGACGTCCCTGCGGCACCACTGGCTGAACTGTCCGAGCCGGAGCCGCACGCGGTGAGCAGCAGGGCCGCCGAAGTGATGAGAGCAAAGGGTATAAAAACCCGATTACGGGCACGCGTGGGCGTACGCATCGTGTGCGGTCTCCTGAAGGCAAGAGGGAGAGGAGCGCGAGGGGAGGGGTGCGCGTGTGAAGGCGAAGGGGAAGAACGCGAAAGGCGCCCGATCGATCAACGGATCAGGAGATCAACGGATCAGGAGATCAACGGATCAATAGATCGGGGTGCGCAGTGGGTCGGCTCAACAGGAAGAGGACCACACTCGACCGAAGTCGATGTGGGAGCGCTTGACCAGCCACTGCTGTGGATGCATGGGCCAAGTGGAACAGGCATCCGGTTTCGCGTCAACTGACTTGAGACGTACGGCTCACAGTGTGGACAGCCTTGACAGTGAGGGGAAACGGCCCCGTACTCTCGGTGGACGGCCCTGCTGAGGGGCTCGGCCGTACAGCGCCCCGGCGCTCCGTGTGAAGGCACTCACCGTGTTCGACTCGACGCATCACGGAGCGTTCGCATGTCTTCCGACACCCTCGCCAAAGCCCCCGCCGCACCGGAGATACCTGAGCAGGCGGACTCCCTGCGGATCGTTCCGCAGCGCCGTCTCGGCCAGTGGACCGCCGCGGTCGCCGTGCTCGTCCTGCTCGGGCTCGCCATCACCTCCGTCGTCCGCAACAAGGCGTTCCAGTGGGGCGTGGTCGGTGACTACTTCACCTCGGACTCCGTGCTGCGCGGCCTGTGGCTCACCCTGTGGCTGACCGCGGTCGTCATGGCGCTCGGCTTCGTGCTGGGGGCACTGCTCGCCGCAGCCCGCCTGTCCTCCAACCCCGTTCTGCGCAGCGTCAGTTGGGGGTATGTGTGGCTGTTCCGGTCGATTCCGATCCTGGTGCAGTTGCTGCTATGGTTCAACATCGGGGCGCTGTATCCGCAAATCCTCGGGGTGAAGACGGTCAATCTGCTGACCCCCGTGGCCGTCGCGATCATCGGCCTCACGCTCCACGAGGCCGCGTACGCCGCCGAAGTCGTCCGCGGCGGCATCCTCTCCGTCGACCGCGGCCAGATCGAGGCCGCGCAGGCGCTCGGTCTGAGCCGGTGGCGCCGCTGGTGGAGGATCGTGCTGCCGCAGGCGATGCGCTCCATCGTGCCGCCCGCCGGGAACATGCTGATCGGCACCCTCAAGGGCACCTCCATCATCAGCGTCATCGCCGTCCAGGACCTGCTCTTCTCCGTGCAGCTCGTCTACCACCGCACCTACCAGGTCATCCCGCTGCTGATGGTGGCCACGATCTGGTACACCGTCGTCACCTCGGTGCTCGGCATCGGCCAGTACTACGTGGAGAAGCACTACGCGCGCGGTTCGGAGCGCACGCGATGAGCGCTCCGAAGGGTTCGCTGCGGCCCTCGCTGGTGATCGTCGGGGCCGGTCCGCGGGGGACCGGTCTCGTCGAGCGCATCGCCGCCAACGCGCCCGAGCTGTACGCCGGATCGGGGCCCGCGGGTCCCGGAGGTCCCGCAAGCTCCGAGGGTTTCGACATCCACCTCGTCGACCCCTATCCGCCGGGCGCCGGACGCGTCTGGCGCGAGGAGCAGTCGCCGCTGCTGTGGATGAACTCCGAGGCCCAGGACGTCACCATGTTCACCGACGAGACGGTGGACATGGCCGGACCGGTGACCGAGGGCCCCACCCTGCACGAGTGGGCGCGTCTCCAGGGGCGCACCTTCGCGGACCGGCCCCGACAGGGCGCGTACATGCGCTGGGTGTACGAGCGTGCCGTGGCCGCCCTGCCGCCGGGCATCCGGGTCCATCACCATCCGTGCCGCGCGCTGCGCGTGAGCGGCCCCCGCGAGGGCCGCCAGCAGGTGTGGCTGGAGGGCCGGCCGCGCCCGCTCCTCGCCGACCTGGTCGTCCTGACCCTCGGTCATCTCGACGCCGAACTCGACGACGAACAGCGCGAATTGGCCGCGTACGCGCGCGAGCACGGGCTCGTCCATCTGCCGCCGGACTTCACCGCCGACAGCGATCTGTCCGCCCTCGCGCCCGGCGAACCCGTCCTCGTCCGCGGCTTCGGGCTCGCCTTCGTCGACCTGATGGTGCTGCTCACGGAGGGACGCGGCGGACGCTACGACGGGGAGACCTACCTCCCGTCCGGGCGGGAGCCGATCCTGCACGTCGGCTCCCGGCGCGGCGTCCCCTACCACTCCAAGATCGGCTACGACTGGGAAGGCGAACGGCCCCCGCTGCCACGGTTCCTGGGACCCGCCGAAGTCGACGCGTTCCTCGCACGCCCCCAAGGCTTCGACTTCCGGCGGGACGTGTGGCCGCTGATCGAGAAGGAGCTGGGGTTCGCGCACTACCACCGGCTGTTCGCCGCGCACCCCGAGCGCACCCGGACCGCCTGGACGGACTTCGAGGAGAAGTACACGGCCGGCGAAGGCGCCGAGATCCAGGCGCTGGTGGCGTCCGCCGTGCCGGATCCCGCCGACCGGCTGGACCTGACCGCCCTCGACCATCCGCTGGACGGGGTGCGGCACACCTCGTACGAGGAACTCCAGACCGGCCTGCGCGGCTACATCGAAGAGGATCTGAGAAGACGTCACCATCCGGACCACAGCCCTGACTTCGCGGTCTTCTTCGCACTTCTCTCCGTCTACGCACAGCTGGTCCGGCTCGGTGACATCGGCTCCTGGTGGCACGGCTTCTTCAGCTATCTGGCGTCGGGGCCGCCCGGACCGCGGCTGCGGCAGATGCTCGCGCTGTCGCGGGCGGGCATCCTGAAATTCGTGGGCGCCGACATGACCGTCACCGCCGAGGAGGGGGTCTTCCGGGCGGGCAGCGCCACCGTGCCCGGCAGCGCGATCGAGGCCCGCGCGCTCGTCGAGGCCCGGCTGCCGCACCCCACGGTCGAGCGCGCGCGGGACTCGCTGCTGCGGGAGCTGTACGCCGACGGGGCCGCCGCGACGCCCGAGGGGCTGCTCGCCGTCGACCCCGCCGACGGCCGGGTCCTGGACCGTTCCGGTACCCCGCACCCCCGGCGCTTCGCGCTCGGCCCGCACACCGACGCCCGCGGGGCGGGCGCGTTCACCCGGCCGCGCACCGGCGGCCCGGCCTTCCGGCAGAACGACGCGACGGCGCGTGCCGCGCTTTCGTTCCTGCGCGCGCTGTCCTGTCGCGCCGCCTGAACGCGTCCCGTCCAGATCCCCCACCTCCCTAAGGAACTTCCCCATGAGCGCGTCACTCACCAAGGACGATCCGGCCGGCGCCACGGCCATGGTCGCGGTCAGGTCCGTCCACAAGAGCTTCGGTTCGCTGGAGGTGCTCAAAGGCGTCGACCTCGAAGTGCGGACCGGCGAGGTCACCGTCGTCCTCGGGCCCTCCGGCTCCGGGAAGTCGACCCTGCTGCGCACCATCAACCACCTGGAGAAGGTCGACCAGGGGTGGATCAGCGTCGACGGCGCGCTCGTCGGCTACCGACGCTCCGGCGACAAGCTGTACGAGCTGCGCGAGCGCGAGATCCTCAAGCAGCGCACGCAGATCGGCTTCGTCTTCCAGAACTTCAACCTCTTCCCGCACCTCACCGTGCTGGACAACATCGTCGAGGCGCCGGTCTCCGCCCTGAAGCGACCCCGCAAGGACGCCGTCGAAACCGCGCGCGGGCTGCTCGACCGGGTCGGGCTCGCCGACAAGGCCGACGCGTATCCGAAGCAGCTCTCCGGCGGCCAGCAGCAGCGCGTCGCCATCGCCCGCGCGCTCGCCCTGGAACCGAAGCTGCTGCTCTTCGACGAGCCGACCTCGGCGCTCGACCCCGAGCTGGTCGGTGAAGTCCTCGACGTCATCAAGGACCTGGCCCACCAGGGCACCACGATGATCGTCGTCACCCACGAGATCGGCTTCGCCCGCGAGGTCGCCGACACCGTTGTCTTCATGGACGACGGCCGCGTCGTCGAACGCGGCGCGCCCGGCGACGTACTCGACAAGCCGCGCCACGAGCGCACCCGGGCGTTTCTCTCCAAGGTTCTCTGAACGTTTTCCAAGGCCCCCGAAAGGTTCCTTCCTGATGACCGCACCCCGCGGCCGGGCACTGCCGCACCTGGCCGCCGCCCTCGATCAGCAGGCGGCCTACGACGCCGCCTCGTACATCGAGCTCGCGCAGCTCGCGGAGCGCGGCACGCTCGACTTCGTGACGCTCGGCGACACGTTCGCGCGGCCCGGACCCGACGCGCTCGCCGTGCTGTCCCGGATCGCGCCCGTCACCGGCCGGATCGGTCTGGTGCCCACCGTGACCACCACCCACACCGAGCCCTTCCACGTCCAGGCGGCCGTCGCGACCCTCGACTGGGTCAGCCGGGGCCGGGCCGGCTGGCACATCGACGTGTCCACGACCGAGGGCGAGGCCCGGCTGTTCGGCCGCCGTCACGCGGCGCCCGCCGACGCGCTGTGGCGGGAGGCCGGTGAGGTCGCCGACGTGGCCGCCCGGCTCTGGGACAGCTGGGAGGACGACGCCGAGATACGCGACGAGGCCACGGGCCGTTTCATCGACCGGGACAAGCTGCACCATGTCGACTTCGAGGGCACCGGCTTCTTCGTGAAAGGCCCCTCGATCGTGCCGAGGCCGCCGCAGGGCCACCCCGTACGAGTCGTCGACGCGACCGAGGGGCCCGCCCGGCGGACGGCCGCCCGCTACGCGGACGTGGCGCTCGTCCGGGTCGCGGGTCCGGCGCAGGCGCGCGCCGTACGGGCCGAACTGCGGAGCGCGGCAGCCGAGTTCGGGCGCGATCCCGACGACCTGCGCGTCCTCGTCGGACTCACCGTCGACCTCGGTGACGGCGAGCGCGCGGCCGAGCCGGGCCATGGCGGCGGCGGACCCCGGCAGACCGCGCAGGGCCCGCTGTACCGCGGTGGCCCCGTCGACCTCGCCGAGCTGATCACCGCCTGGCACCAGGCCGACGCCGCCGACGGCTTCCACCTCACGCCCCTCGAGCCACGCCGTGACCTGGAGCGGCTCGTCAACGGCACGGTCGCGCTGCTCCAGCACCGCGGCCTGTTCCGCACCTTCTATCCGGGCAGCACGCTCAGGGAACACCTGGGTCTCGCCCGGCCCGCCAACCGGTACGCCGTGACAGGGGGAGCGTCATGACCGTACGGGCCCGTAAACAGATGCATCTGGCGGCACGCTTCCCCGGTGTCGACAACACCACCGTCTGGAGCGACCCGCGCTCCAGGTCCCAGATCGAGTTCGCCTCCTTCGAGCACCTCGCCCGTACCGCCGAGCGCGGACTGTTCGACTTCTTCTTCCTCGCCGAGGGGCTGCGGCTGCGCGAGCACAAGGGACGTATCCACGATCTCGACGTCGTGGGGCGGCCGGAGTCCCTCACCGTGCTGAACGCGCTCGCCGCCGTCACCGAGCGGCTCGGGCTCGCCGCCACGGTCAACGCGACCTTCAACGAGCCGTACGAACTCGCCCGCAGGCTGGCCACCTTGGACCATCTCAGCGGGGGCCGGGCCGCCTGGAACGTGGTGACGTCGCCGGACGCGTTCACCGGGGAGAACTTCCGCCGCGGCGGCTGTCTCGACCGCGCCGAGCGCTACTCCCGCGCCGCCGAATTCGTCGCGACGGCACGGGAGTTGTGGGACTCCTGGCTACCGGCCGAGGCGGGGGCGGACGGGCTGCCCCGCCCCTTCGCGCACCGAGGCCGACACTTCGACATCGCGGGCGAGTTCACCGTGCCGAGGCCGCCGCAGGGGCACCCCGTCGTCATCCAGGCCGGGGACTCGCCGGAGGGCCGCGAGTTCGCCGCCTGTGCCGCCGATGTCGTCTTCACGCGGCACGGCACCTTGGAGGCGGGGCGGGAGTTCTACGCCGACGTGAAGGGCCGGCTCGCGACGTACGGGCGGGCGCCCGAGGACCTGAAGATCATGCCCGGAGTCACCTTCGTGCTCGGCGACACCGCCGCCGAGGCGCAGGAGCGGGCCGTCGAGATCAGGCGGCAGCAGATCTCGCCGCAGAACGCGATCCTCACCCTGGAGCAGATCTGGGGTGTCGACCTGTCCTCGTACGACCCCGACGGACCCTTCCCCGACATCGACCCGGACCCGCAGTCGACCCTGGTCCAGGGCCGAGTGCGGGTCGCCGATCCTTCCCCAGGTTCTCGGCTCCGCTCGAACAGGGAAGACCTCTATGCCGTCGCCGAGCAGTGGCGGACCCTCTCGCGGGAGAAGGGCCTGTCCCTCCGACAGACCGTCATCGAGGCGTCCGGGCGGCAGTCCTTCATCGGCACTCCGGACGCGGTCGCCGCCGAGCTGGACGAGTTCGTCCGGACGGAGGCCGCCGACGGCTTCGTCCTCGTACCGCATCTGACACCCGGCGGACTCGACGAGTTCGTGGACCGGGTGGTGCCGCTGCTCCAGGAGCGTGGCGCGTTCCGCACGGAATACACGGGCACGACGCTGCGCTCACACCTCGGGTTGACGCAGTCCGTATGGAAGGGTTGATCACATGACGACGGACGCATCCGAGGACTGGAAGCACTGGCACGAGCACCGCACCGAGACGGTGTCCGCGCCCTACGGGCCGCTCGCGCTCACGGGCACGCACTGGATCGAGGACTATCCGGAGGGTCGACTTCCGGACATCCCCGGGCACTGGACCGCCAAGGACGACGCGGTCGTCCTGACCGCGACGGCCGAGGACGGACTCACCGTCGACGGCGAGCCCTTCACCGGCGAGGTCGTGCTCGACGCCGATCTCGGATCGCCGGCCGGGGCCCGTGTCGGGCGCGGCGAGCGGCGGTTCGTCGTCCTCGTGCGCGAGGGGATCTGGGGCGTACGCGACTACGACCCCGCCGCACCCGCGCGCGGGGCCTTCCAGGGCATCGAGGCGACCGCGTACGACCCGCGCTGGTCGGTGCCGGGGCACTTCACGCCGTACGGCGAGAGCCGCACCGTACGCGTCGAGAACGCGGACGGTGTCGCCCGCGGCCTCGGGCTCGGCGGGGTCCTCGCCTTCACCCTGGACGGGCAGGACCTCACGCTCCAGGTGTCGGTCGAGAGCGACGGCTCGCTGTGGGCCGTCTTCGCCGACGCCACCAGCGGGGACAGCAGTTACCGCTTCCGGTTCCTGCGCCCGGCGGCGCCCGACGCCGAGGGGCGTACGACGGTGGACTTCAACCGGGCCGTGCTCCCGCCGTGCGCATTCGCCGACCACTTCATCTGCCCCTTCCCGCCGCCCGGGAATACGCTGGGCGCGGTCATCGAGGCGGGGGAGCGCCGGCTGCGCTGAGGCTTCCGGGACGTCCGGAGGGCGCTGGGGCTTCCGGGGTTCGGCGGGCGCCGGGGCCTGTGAAGGCTTGTGGGGGTATCCGGGCTTTTTCCGGCCCGGGTGATCAACCGCCGCGGGACACAGGCAAGTTGAACGCTGCACGGCCGAAAGGCGCCCTTGCGCCGGTCGGCCGTGCGGCCGAATACTCCCCCTCAGCGCTTGTCAGGGGCACGGCTTGTCCGGAATCCGGACGGGCGGCCCCCGGCTGCGCCTCACGGGCCCCCCACCCCACGACACGAGGGGCCCCCGACTTCCCTTCGGAGGAACGAAACGTGAGGATCAAGCGCACCACCCCTCGCAGTGGCATAACGAGACGGACCCGGCTGATCGCCGTCACCACCGGCCTCGTGGCCGCCGCATCGTTCGCGGTCCCCAGCGCGAACGCATCCGACGTCCAGACCTTCAGCGCCACTCAGCTGAGCAGTGTCAACAAGTCGGTACTCAAGTCCGACATCGCGGGCACCGCCTGGGCGGTCGACGCCAAGACGAACCGCGTGGTCGTCACCGTCGACAGCACGGTCTCGAAGACCGAGATCGCGAAGATCAAGAAGGACGCGGGCAGCAACGCCTCAGCCCTCACCATCAAGCACACCCCGGGCAAGTTCAAGAAGCTGATCACCGGCGGCGACGCCATCTACGGTGGCGGCTACCGCTGCTCGCTCGGCTTCAACGTGCACAGCGGGAGCACCTACTACTTCCTGACCGCCGGCCACTGCGGTGAGGTCGCCTCCACCTGGTACTCCAACTCGGGCCAGAGCTCGGTGCTCGGCACCAACGTCAGCTACAGCTTCCCGACCAACGACTTCGCGCTGGTGCGCTACACGTCCTCGGTCGCCCACCCGAGCTCGGTCGGCAGCCAGACCATCACCAGTGCCGCCACGCCCAGCGTGGGCACCACCGTCTACCGTCGCGGCTCGACCACCGGCACGCACAGCGGCCGGGTCACCGCGCTGAACGCCACGGTCAACTACGGCGGCGGCGACGTGGTCTACCAGATGATCCAGACCACCGTCTGCGCCGAGGGCGGCGACAGCGGCGGCCCCCTGTACGCCGGTTCCACCGCCTACGGTCTCACCTCCGGTGGCAGCGGAAACTGCTCCTCCGGCGGTACGACCTTCTTCCAGCCGGTCGTCGAGGCGCTGAACTACTACGGCGTGAGCGTCGGCTGACCCACTGGCTGTTGATCGACCGGCCGGCGGATCGGCTGTTCCTCCACCGATGCGCCGGTACCCCCCACATGGCTTCCGCACGGCCAGGCCTGCAGCCAGCAGCAGGCGAGCCCCCGCACGCAACCGGCGTGCGGGGGCTCGCCCTTGTCCAGGTGCCGGAGTTACCGTCGAAGCACACGCTGTGCACGCTGGCGCGCTGTACAGGCCTGATGCGTCCACGCCGGACCCTGGGGGGCCGTGATGGTCGAGGAGTTGGTGGCGGCGGGAGTCTCCGTCGCGTCCGTGGGGCTGGTCTATGCGATGGCCGGGGCCCGTGTCGTCAAACAGTACGAACGGGGCGTGGTGCTGCGGCTCGGCAAGCTGCGCTCGGACGTGCGCGGGCCCGGGTTCACGATGGTCGTGCCCTTCGTGGACCGGCTTCGTAAGGTCAACATGCAGATCGTGACGATGCCGGTGCCCGCGCAGGAGGGCATCACGCGGGACAACGTGACGGTCCGGGTCGACGCGGTCGTCTACTTCAAGGTGGTCGACGCGGCCGACGCGGTCATCCAGGTCGAGGACTACCGCTTCGCGGTCTCGCAGATGGCGCAGACCTCACTGCGCTCGATCATCGGCAAGAGCGACCTGGACGATCTGCTGTCCAGCCGCGAGAAGCTCAACCAGGGTCTGGAGCTGATGATCGACAGCCCGGCGATCGGCTGGGGCGTGCAGATCGACCGGGTGGAGATCAAGGACGTGTCGCTGCCGGAGACGATGAAGCGCTCGATGGCCCGGCAGGCCGAGGCCGACCGGGAGCGGCGGGCCCGGGTCATCAACGCGGACGCGGAGCTCCAGGCGTCGAAGAAGCTGGCGGAGGCTGCCGGGGTGATGTCGGAGCAGCCGGCGGCCCTCCAACTGCGGCTGCTGCAAACGGTGGTGGCGGTCGCGGCCGAGAAGAACTCGACGCTGGTCCTGCCCTTCCCGGTGGAGCTGCTGCGGTTCCTGGAACGGGCGCAGCAGCCGGGTGCCCCGGCGCCCGAGCGGACGCCGCCCGCGGTTCGGCAACCGGTGCAGGAGCAACTGCCGTCGCAGGCTGCCTCCTCGGATCCGGACGCCGATGGGTCGGAAACAAGACAGGACTAGACCTCACAGACTGCCCACCGGCCACGTGCGCGGAGTGTTTGCACGGGGAACCGACGTGGTGTGACCACACGCAGTCAAGGCGCAGGGGGCGTACGCCCGTTGGCGTACGCGCGTCCTGAAGTCGACCTTGTGTGCCCCCTGTGCGCCTCGGAATAGTGGGCCGCGAACAACTGGCATGGACACGGCTCGATGCCTTCCGGCGCAATTTCTTGTCGTGTGCCGGGTCCATGTCCGTACGCCTTCCGGTCCCGGCGGCCCCCACAGCCCCCGTGACCAACCCCCCACAGGAGGACGTAAGTTGAAGCACCGACGCATACTCAGGCGGCGTGCCGTCATGACCGGGGCGGGCATCGCCGCGCTCGTCGCCGCCGGAGTCACTTTCCAGACTGCGAACGCGAGCGAGACCCCGAACACGCCCGCGCCGCACACCCTCTCGGTCGCGGCGGCCGGAAAGCTCGCCTCGACACTCGGCGAGGATCTGGGCGCCGACGCGGCGGGAACGTATTACGACGCGAAGTCGCAGCACCTCGTCGTCAACGTGCTCGACGAGACCGCGGCCAAGACGGTCGCGGCGGCCGGCGCCAAGGCGAGAATCGTCGAGAACTCCCTCGCCGAGCTGAAGAGCGCCCGTACGGCGCTCCAGCAGGACGCGACCATCCCCGGCACCTCGTGGGCGACCGACCCGGCCACCAACAAGGTCGTCGTGACGGCGGACCGTACGGTCTCCAAGGCCGAGCTGGCCAAGCTGACCAAGGTCGTCGACGGTCTCGGCAGCAAGGCCGAACTCCAGCATACGAAGGGGGAGTTCAAGCCCTTCATCGCGGGCGGCGACGCCATCTCCGGCTCCGGCGGGCGCTGCTCGCTCGGCTTCAACGTGGTCAAGGGCGGCCAGCCGTACTTCATCACCGCCGGGCACTGCACCGAGGCGATCTCCACCTGGTCGGACTCCAGCGGCAACCAGATCGGCACGAACGAGCAGTCCAGCTTCCCGGACAACGACTTCGGCCTGGTCAAGTACACCGGGAACGTCGCCCACCCGAGCGAGGTCGACCTCTACAACGGTTCCTCGCAGCCCATCACCAAGGCGGGCGCCGCGACCGTCGGCGAGAAGGTGACCCGCAGCGGCTCGACGACCCATGTGCACAGCGGCACGGTCACCGGCCTGGACGCCACCGTGAACTACGGCAACGGCGACATCGTCAACGGGCTCATCAAGACCGACGTCTGCGCCGAGCCCGGCGACAGTGGCGGCTCGCTCTTCGACGGCGACACCGCGATCGGCCTCACCTCCGGCGGCAGCGGTGACTGCACCTCCGGCGGGGAGACCTTCTTCCAGCCGGTCACGGAGGCGCTCTCGACGTTCGGGGCGCAGATCGGCTGACGGGCCGCACTCCTCGACGGAGCCCCGTCCCCGCTTGTGCGGGGGCGGGGCTCCGTGTGTGCCATGGGGGCGGCCGCCCCTGGCGACTGTGCCCCCGGCACCGTGATCATGCCGCTCTCCAGTGGGCGGGAGCATCGGCAGCGCGTCGTGCCCCCACGGCCCGGCCCGTTCGGCGTTTGCGCAGGTGAGGCGGGTCTGAATGGATGTCGCACACATGTTCGGAAATTGGTCTATGGTGGGGGTGAGGTAGTTGGGAACAACTGTTCGAGGGCTCGGGTAGGAGCCCGTGGACACGGACGGGTACGGGAGGTGCGTGTGCCAGGGTTCACGCATCTGCACACCGTTTCCGGGTTCTCCCTGCGATACGGGGCCTCGCACCCGGAGCGGCTGGCCGAGCGTGCCTCCGAGCGGGGCATGGACGCCCTCGCCCTCACCGACCGGGACACCCTCGCGGGCGCGGTCCGGTTCGCCAAGGCCTGCGTGAAGGCGGGCATCCGTCCACTGTTCGGTGCGGAGCTGGCGGTCGGGGAGCCCGTACGGGGGGAGCGGCGCCGGCCGCCGGTGCGTGGCGGTGCCTTCATCGATGAGTCGACACCTCGCGTGACCTTCCTCGCCCGGGACGGCGCGACCGGCTGGGCCGACCTCTGCAGAATCGTTACGGCGACCCATGCGGCCACCGAGGGCGGCCAGCCGCTGCTGCCCTGGCCGGACAACCACGCCGAAGGCCTGACCGTGCTGCTCGGCCCCGCCTCCGACGTCGGCCGCGCGCTCGCCGCCGGACGCCCCGACCGGGCCGCGAAGCTGCTCGTGCCCTGGCGGGAGATCTACGGCGACGACCTGCGTCTGGAAGCCGTCTGGCACGGCCGCGAGGGCACCGGACCCGGCTCGCTGCGCCTTGCCGCCCGTACCGTCGGCTTCGCCGCCGAGCAGCGGGTGCGGCCGGTGCTCAGCAACGCCGTCCGGTACGCCGACCCCGGCATGGGTCCGGTCGCCGACGTCCTGGACGCCGCCCGGCGCCTGGTCCCCGTCGACCCGCGCAAGGAACTGGACTCCGGCGAGGCCTGGCTCAAGGGTGAGGCCGCCATGCTGGGCGTCGCCGAACGGATCGTCGAGTCCGCGGGCTATCGCCGCGACACCGCGTACCGTCTGCTCGAACAGACCCAGGCCACCGCCGCCGAATGCCTCGTCGACCCCGAGGACGACCTCGGCCTCGGCACCGTCCACTTCCCCGAACCGCACCTCGTCGGCGCCGGCCGCCGCACCGCCCAGCGCGTCCTGGCCTCCCGGGCGGCGGCGGGGATGGTGCTGCGCGGCTATGAACGCAAGAGGGCCTACTGGGAGCGGATGCACCGTGAACTGGACATCATCGCCCACCACAACTTCGCCTCCTACTTCCTGACGGTCGCCCAAGTCGTGGACGACGTACGGATGATGGGCATCCGGGTCGCGGCGCGCGGTTCCGGAGCCGGTTCTTTGGTGAACCACCTGCTCGGCATCGCGCACGCCGATCCCGTCGAGCACGGGCTGCTGATGGAACGCTTCCTGTCCAAGCGCCGCGCGGTGCTGCCCGACATCGACATCGACGTGGAGTCCGCACGCCGTCTGGAGGTCTACCGCGCGATCATCGGCCGGTTCGGCACCGAGCGGGTCGCGACCGTCTCGATGCCCGAGACCTACCGGGTCCGGCACGCCATCCGCGACGTGGGCGCCGCCCTCTCCCTGGACCCCGCCGACATCGACCGGATCGCCAAGTCCTTCCCGCACATCCGCGCCCGCGACGCCCGCGCTGCGATGGACGAGCTGCCCGAACTGCGAGAGCTGGCGGGAGAGAAGGAGAAGTACGGCAGGCTGTGGGAGCTGGTCGAGTCCCTCGACGCCCTCCCGCGCGGCATCGCCATGCACCCGTGCGGGGTGCTCCTCTCCGACGCCTCCCTGCTCGCCCGTACGCCGGTCATGCCGACCAGCGGCGAGGGCTTCCCCATGTCGCAGTTCGACAAGGAGGACGTCGAGGACCTCGGGCTGCTCAAGCTCGACGTGCTCGGGGTCCGGATGCAGTCCGCGATGGCGCACGCGGTGGCCGAGGTGGAGCGGGCCACGGGGGACCGGCCGGACATCGACGCGGTACCGCCGGGCGACCCGGCGACGTATCGACTCATCCAGTCCACCGAGACGTTGGGCTGTTTCCAGATCGAGTCGCCGGGCCAGCGGGACCTGGTCGGGCGGCTCCAGCCCGCGACCTTCCACGACCTCGTCGTCGACATCTCGCTCTTCCGGCCCGGGCCGGTCGCCGCCGACATGGTGCGGCCGTTCATCGAGGCGCGGCACGGGCGGGCGCCGATCCGCTATCCGCACCCCGATCTGGAGGGACCGCTGAAGGAGACGTACGGCGTCGTGGTCTTCCACGAGCAGATCATCGACATCGTCGACATCATGACCGGCTGCGGGCGGGACGAGGCGGATCGGGTACGACGCGGGCTCTCCGACCCCGAGTCGCAGGGGCGGATCCGTTTCTGGTTCGCGCAGCACGCCGCCGCGAAGGGGTACGACGCCGAGACCATCGCGCGCACCTGGGAGATCGTCGAGGCCTTCGGGTCGTACGGCTTCTGCAAGGCGCACGCGGTCGCCTTCGCCGTGCCGACGTACCAGTCGGCCTGGCTGAAGGCCCATCACCCGGCGGCGTTCTACGCGGGATTGCTCACGCACGACCCCGGGATGTACCCGAAGCGGCTGCTGCTGGCGGACGCGCGGCGACGAGGGGTGCCGATCCTGCCGTTGGACGTGAACCGGTCGGCGGTCGCCCACCGTATCGAACTGGTGTCTGAATCTACTGCTGCTTCCAGCCGTTGGGGAGTCCGGCTGGCACTCTCCGACGTGCACGGCATCAGCGAGGCCGAGGCGGCGCGGATCGCGGACGGACAGCCGTACGCCTCGCTGCTCGACTTCTGGGAGCGGGCCCGGCCGAGCCGGCCGCTCGCGCAGCGGCTCGCACAGGTCGGCGCGCTGGACGCCTTCGGCGCCAACCGCCGTGATCTGCAACTGCACTTGACCGAGCTGCACCGGGGGTCCAGGGCCGGGCGCGGAGGACAACTGCCGCTGTCCGGCGGGCGGAAGACCGCCTCGGCCGGGCTGCCCGACCTCTCCTCGGCGGAGCGGCTCAGCGCCGAGCTGGGCGTGCTCTCCATGGACGCCTCGCGCAATCTGATGGACGACCACCGGGAGTTCCTGGGGGAGTTGGGCGTGGTCACGGCACGCCGGCTGCGGGAGGCGCGGCACGGTGAGACGGTCCTGGTCGCGGGCGCCAAGGCGGCCACCCAGACCCCGCCGATCCGCTCCGGCAAACGCGTCATCTTCACCACCCTGGACGACGGCACCGGCCTGGTCGACCTCGCCTTCTTCGACGACTCCCACGACGCCTGCGCCCACACCGTCTTCCACTCCTGGCTGCTGCTGGTGCGTGGGGTGGTGCAGCGCCGGGGCCCGCGCAGCCTCAGTGTGGTGGGCGCGGCGGCCTGGAACCTCGCCGAGCTGGTCGAACTGCGCGCCGAGGGCGGTCTCGACGTGGTGGCGGCACGGCTGGCGGCGGAGCCCGCGCCGGAGCCACCGCCGGAGCCGGGCGACGCGAAGGAGAGCCGGAAGATCCGCCTGCCCACGGGGTACGAGATGCACCCCTGGGCCGATCTGCGTCCCGCGGGCGAAGGGCCCGCGGGGGGAAAGAAGTTGTGGCACCAGAGTCCGGGGAGTGCGGGATGACCATCCTCTGCGTACGTTTCCAGCTGCCTCCGATGTACGAGGCCGCCTTGCCGGGGCTCCTCGGACTGCTGGAGGAGTTCACCCCTGTCATCGAGGCGCTGCCGCCCGACGGCGCGCTGCTGGATCTACGGGGCGCCGAACGGTACTTCGGGCGGATCGCCGTGGAGTTCGCCTCGCTGATCCGGGTGCGGGCACTCGCGCTGTACGGGATCGACTGCGTGATCGGCGCCGGACCGGGGCCGATGCTCGCGCGGATGGCGCTGCGGGACGCCGAGCCCGGGGTGACCCGGGTGGTGCCCGAAGAGCCGGACGCCGTAGCGGAGTTCCTCGCCGAGCGGCCCGTCGCCGCGCTGCCCGGAGTCGGCGGCGCCACCGCCCGCACCCTGTGCGAGTACGGCCTCGACACCATCGGCAAGGTCGCCGCCGCGCCCCTGTCCACGCTGCAACGCCTCACCAGTGCCCGGGCCGGCCGCGAGTTGCACGAGAAGGCGTCCGGCGTCGATCGCGGCCGGGTCGTCCCGAACGCCACCTCGCGCTCTCTTGCCGCCGAACGCCCCTTCTCCCGCGATGAGTTGGACCCGTCCCTGCACCGCCGCGCGCTGCTCTCCGCCACCGAGGAACTGGGCACCCGGCTGCGCGCCCTGGAGAAGGTCTGCCGCACTCTGACCCTCACCGTCCGCTACGCCGACCGCTCCTCGACCACCCGCAGCCGCACCCTCAAGGAACCGACCGCCCACTCCTCGGCGCTCACCGCCACCGCGTACGCCCTGTACGAGGCACTCGGCCTCCAGCGTGCCCGGGTTCGTGCGATCGCCCTGCGCGCCGAGGGGCTGACGCCCGCCGAGCAGGCCTCCCACCAGCTCACCTTCGACCCTGTGGACGAGAAGGTCCGCCGGATCGAGGAGGTCGCGGACCGAGCGCGAGCGAAGTTCGGCCCGCATGTGATCGGGCCGGGGACACTGGCGGCGTGACGGGGCTGGCCGCGCGGTTTCCCGCGCCCCTGAACAGGGG
>NZ_JBHVWZ010000041.1:0-41106 GCF_042881985.1 Streptomyces sp. NPDC058246
GGGCCCCTCGTGGTTTTGGGGGCGGGGGGGGGTTTTTTGGTTTTGTCGGCTGAGTCCCTTCCGCCCACCCCGCCCCGCGCGAGCCAGCGGCTCCCGAACCGGTCTTGGGGACTGCGGTGCGGCGCTGATGTACTGGCGGTGCTTCTGGTGCTGGCGGTGCTGGTCCTGCGTGTCGTGCCGGGTGCCGTGGGACTGCGGCTCAGTGGGCCACGGCGCGCGCCATGGAACCGCGGCGCGGTTGCATCGGAACACCGCGGGCGGGTTCCGGTGCGGTCCTGACTCCGGCGGTGGCCGGACGGCCTGCCGGTGCCGGGCTGCGGCGTGGCTGTGCGGCCACGCCGTTCTGGACGTCCATGACCGCGTGCGCCACGAGGCCGCCCATGGGGTCGTGCCTGATCAGGTCCCGCAGCCGGGAGCGGGACGAGCGTCCCTCATTACCCGGATACAGGTGCTTGCCGAGTCCGACCGCATGGGCCAGCGCGGCGAGCGCCGCGGTCCGCGGGTCCGGCGGGACGCCGGTGCGGATCGCGTTGTCCAGCCGGGACCTGATCTCCCGGCTGATCTCCGTGTCCGTCGCTTGGTAGCGAGTCGTCGGAAGCACCCCGCACATCTGGCCGGCCACGGCATGGACCATGCCGCACCTCTCCAGATGCGAGAGGTAGGTCTGGCGAAGTCCCAGTCGGGGTCCGCCAATCCAGTTGACCGCGCGTACGGGTGCTCCGCGCCGGCGAAGCAGTTCCAACGCACAGTCCAGTGTTGGATCTCCAGTCGGCCGTGGTGCCACCACGGCGATACGATCCCCGTCTGGGGCTATCCGTCCGGCCAGCGCCAGCTCCACTAGCTGTGCTCCGGCCAGACCGAGGTCGAGCGACTGCGGCTGTGCGGTGGTACCCGTGGTCGGGTCCAACGCCAGCAGTAGAAGCTCTTCCGGAAGAGTTCTGCGGCTCCTGCCCATCCATGCCTCCCCGCGTGGATGAATGACAGGGTGACCCCTCTCACATTGGTCTGTCGAGAGTGCGTGACCGGAATGTAGTGGAACCAGTAGGTATGTCGTTCTCGTCTACCGCAGGGGTCAAGCCCTCACACAGGACACTGGTACATGGTTCGGACAGCGGTGTCCGGGCGGCGGTTGCAGGGTTGACGGTTCGGTTGGCGCGCGGAGGGCGTGCGCCGCATGGAGGAGGCATCGGTGGCGGGCGAGTCCCCCGACAGGTCGAAGCAGCACGAGTCGTCGGCGTCGTCGGCAGAACCGACGCCGGGGGCCCCGGCGTCGGTTCCGAGTCCGACGCGAGGTGCCGCGTCGAGCTCGACCCCGGCCCCGGCCGACCCCCGGTTGGCGGTGGCCCGCGAGCGTGCGGCCACGGTGCGGGTGGATCAGGCCACGGCGGTGTTCTCCACGAAGGCCTTGGCGGCGACCGAGTCCGGGGAGTCCGCCGAGCCCGGCGAGAAGAGCGCCGAGGGCGACTCCCGGCTGCGGGCGGCCGTGGCCGCGTGGGTGGCGGGGGCGGACGGGGAGGAGTCCCCGGCGGACTGGGAGGCCGGCCGTGACGACCGGGACTCCGACGCCGGGCGCTCCGAGACCTCCGACGTGCCCGCGGACGCCGCTGAACCGGCCGGTGACGCCGAGTCCGGCGGCGAGGGCGGCGCGGCGGCGGCAGGGTCAAAGGCCGACGCCGAGTCCGAGTCCGAGTCCGAGTCCGATGCGGATTCCGACGCCGACGCCGAGTCCGACGCCAACGCCGATGCGGATTCCGACGCCGGAGGCGACCGGGAGCCGGAGGCGTCCGACGAGGCGTCAGCTCCGGACACCGACTCGGTGGAGGAGCGGGACTCCGCGGACTCCGCCTCCGACGAGGCCGCTGTCACCGGCGAGTCCGAGGGCGAGGCCGACTCCGCGTCCGCCACCGGCGGGACTTCTGACGCCGGCGAGTCCGAGGGCGGGGCCGACTCCGCGTCCCCGGCTGGGTCCGCGGCTGACGCCGACTCCGTGTCCGCCACCGGCGGGACTTCCGACGCGGACGAGTCCGAGGGCGGGGCTGACTCCACGTCCGCCGCTGGGTCCGCGGCCGACGCCGACGGCGATGCCGACGCTGGTTCCGTCCCCGACGACGGGCCCAAGTCCCGGTCGGCCGGGGACTCCTCGGACAAGGGTAAGGGCACACCTCCCGGCCCGAAGGGCACCGCGGAGGCCCCCTCGAAGCAGCCCTCGGCGGCGTCCCCTGAGTCCGTCCCGACGGACTCCAAGGCCTCGGCGGACGCCAAGGGCACCACCACCGCCGAACCCCCCGTCGACCAGCCCACCGCCATCTTCAAGGCCCCCCGGCCCCCGGCCGTGGACCAGCCCACCACCATGCTCAAGCTGGGCGGCGCCCCCAAGCCGACCACCGAGCCGACCACCGAACGGCCCCCGGCCAAGCCCGAAGCCGGGCCCGCGGACAAGCCCTCCGGCACCGCCGGAGCCAAGCCCGCCGGAGCCAAGCCCGCCGCAGGCAAGCCCTCCGGCACCGCCGGAGCCAAGCCCGCCGGAGCCAAGCCCGCCGCAGGCAAGCCCTCCGGCACCGCCGGAGCCAAGCCCGCCGGCCCGTCCTGGGCCAAGCCGGGAGACAGGCCCTCCGGCCCCGCCGGAGCCAAGCCCGAGGCCGAGGCCGAGCGGACCAGCAAGTTCGTCGCGCTCAAGTCGCTCGACGAGGCCGCCGCCCCGGCGAAGCCGAAGGGCACGCCCGCTCCGGGCACCGCGAACAGGCCGGAGCCGGCGGCAGCCACCACCGCGCTGCCGCAGGTCGGGCCCGAGCGCACCACCCAGCAGCCGTTGCCGCCGAAGCCGCCGCTGGATCTGCTGGCCGAGCTCACGAACACACCGCCGCCCCCGCAGACCCCGGTCCGCACGATCGTGCGGCGGGTCAAGATCTGGACCCCGCTGGTCCTGTTGCTCGTGGTGATCTTTGCGGTCGTACAGGCCGTACGCCCGCTGCCGACCCCGGGGCTCACGCTCACCGCCGACGAGACGTACACCTTCGAGGGCGGCAGGCTCGATCTGCCCTGGCCGGGCCAGGGACAGTCGGCGATCGAGGTCGAGGGCGTCGGCACCCTCGGCACCGACGGCAAGCAGGCGCCCGCCCCCATCGCGAGCGTCGCCAAGATCATGACGGCGTACGTCATCCTTCAGAAGCACCCGCTGAAGGGGAACGAGGGCGGCCCGCAGATCACCGTCGACCAGCAGGCCGAGGACGAGTCGAAGCTGCCGGACGAGTCGACGGCGGCGATGAGCAAGGGTCAGAAGTTCACGGAGCGCCAGATGCTCCAGATGCTGATGATCCCGTCCGGCAACAACGCCGCGCGGCTGCTCGCCCGCTGGGACTCCGACAACGAGACCTTCGTCGGCAAGATGAACGCCGCGGCGAAGGAACTCGGCATGACGCAGTCGACGTACACGGACCCGAGCGGTCTGGACAAGACGACGGTGAGCACCGCCACCGACCAGCTCAAGCTGGCCAAGGCCGTCATGCAGAACCCGGTCTTCCGCAGCATCGTCGCGATGGCCAGCGCGAAGATCCCCGGCCTCGACAAGCCCATCTACAACAACAACGACCTGCTGGTGGAGCAGGTCGGCGTGATCGGCCTGAAGACCGGCTCGTCGACGCCCGCCGGCGGCAACCTGGTGTGGGCCGCCACCAAGACCGTCGACGGCAAGACGCAGACGGTCTACGGCGCCGTCCTCGGCCAGAACGCGGGCACCGGCAAGGTCTGGGACAGCCTCCAGCTGGCCCTCACCAACAGCCAGAAGCTGATCGACAAGGTCCAGCAGAGCCTGACCTCCGCCATGGTGGTGAAGAAGGGCGACGTCGTCGGCTACGTGGACGACCAGCTCGGCGGCCGGACCCCGGTCGTCGCCACCAAGAACATGAAGGCGGTCGGCTGGCCCGGGCTGAAGACGAAGCTGTCGATCGGCACCGAGAGTGGCAAAACGGTCCCGCACACCGGCACGGCCGGCACGGTCGTCGGCGAGCTGACGGTCGGCGACGGCTCCAGCCACGCCGTGACGATCCCCGTCGCGCTCCGGTCGGACCTCGCCGAGCCCGGCCTCGGCGCCAAGCTGACCCGCGTCAGCTGAACGGCCGTACTGAACGGACGTACGCACCGGTGACGCATCGACGCGCACACCGGTGACGTACGAGCCGTACGGACGAACCCCGCGCGTCCCGCGGAGGAGCCCCACCCGGGCGCTCCCCCGCGGGGTGCGTGCTAGCGTCGCGAGATCGGGGCTGCTCGCGAGCCGCGGGTCCCGGCCGAGAACGGAAAACGGGACTTGGGAGTGCCTTGCAGTGGCGACAGCGGAGCCGACACACGCCGACGACGCCGATCCGGGCCCAGGATCAGGCCCGCGAATACCGCTGCGCGCACCCGAGGCCGGGGGACCTGACGACGGGGCACCCGACGAGACGCCCGAGGCGCCGCCCGGCACCCTCCTGAACCGTCTGCTCCGCCACCCCGTCCTCTTCGTCACCGTCCTCGCCGGTGTCCTGCACGTCGTGTGGTTCTTCACGTTCGCGAACAGCGGCGGCGATCTCGCGGCGCAGGACGCGTGGGCGGAGTTCGTGGGCCGGCACCCGGACTCGGCGTACAACCTCGCCTGGTACGGCGGGATGCACCCGGTGTCGTACAGCGTGGTGTCGCCGTATCTGATGTCGGTGCTCGGCGTCCGTACGACGATGATGATCGCGGGGACCATATCGGCGGCCCTGCTGACGATGATCCTCATCCGCAGCCGGGCCGTGAAGAACCCGCTGTGGCCCGCCCTCGCGGGCGTCTTCGCACTGCTCTGCAACGCCGCCTCGGGCCGGGTGACGTACGGCCTGGGCACGATGTTCGCGCTCGGCGCGGCCGCCGTCGTCTTCTGCTGGCCCTACCGCTGGCGCTACAAACGCTGGGCGAAGGCCCTGTGCGCGGCGCCGCTCGCCGCGCTGGCGACCGCCGCCTCGCCGGTGGCCGGACTGTTCGTGGGCCTGGTCGCGGTCGCCCTGTTCCTCCAGAAGCGCCGCCCCGGCGCGTACGCCCTCGGGATCGCCCCGGCGCTCGTGGTGGCCGTCTCGGCCTGGCTGTTCCCCTTCTCCGGCACCCAGCCGATGACCGTCTACTCGGTCCTGCTGCCCTTCCTCTACGCCGCCCTGGTCTTCTTCCTCGTCCCCAGGGAGTGGAAGACGGTACGGATCACGGCGGCGGTGTACGGCCTGTCCGTCGTCCTCGTCTGGCTGATCAGCTCGCAGATCGGCTCCAACATCACCCGCCTGGCGATGCTGTTCGCGGGCGTCGTGCTGCTGGCGGCGCTGCCCTTCACGGTGCCGAAGTCGCGCAAGTGGTACGCCATCGTCGTCGCCTTCGCCGGGTTCACCGGCTGGATCGGCTTCAAGTCGGTCGACGACATCGTGCACACCACCCCGGCGGCGTCCTGGGCGCGCGAGCTGGCGCCGCTCGTCAACGAGCTCCAGGTGGTGGGCGCCGAGAAGGGCCGCGTGGAAGTGGTCCCGGCCCGCTCCCACCGCGAGGCCTCCGCCCTCGCCCCGTACGTGAACCTCGCCCGCGGCTGGAACCGCCAGGCCGACATGGAGCGCAACCCGCTCTTCTACGACGACACCCTCAACTCCGCCAACTACCACGAGTGGCTGCAGCGCTGGGCCGTCCACTACGTCGTCCTCCCCAAGGGCGAACCGGACGGCGACGGCGGCGAGCGGGAGCGGCAACTGGTCCAGCGGGGCATGCCCTACCTCCGCCAGATCTGGGGCGACGCGAACTGGCAGCTCTTCGCGGTGACCGACCCGGCCCAGCTCGCCGAGCCCAACGCCGTCGTCGACCGCGCCGAGCAGGGCGAGCTGACCATCGAGGTGAAGCAGGCCGGCCGCATCCTCATCCGCGTCCCGTACTCCCCGTGGCTGAGCATCGTCGACGCCAAGGGCAAGAGCGTGAAGGCGCCGCAGGAGACCGAGGCGTCGAAGAACCGCGCGGACGGCACCCCGAAGACGTACGACAACCTCAACGGCTGTCTGATGCCGACGGAGGAGACCGCGGCGGGCGACAAGTGGACTGAGCTGCTGGCCCCGAAGCCGGGCACCTACCGCCTCGCGGCGCCGTACCAGCTCCCCCGGGGAACCCCGTGCCCGGAGGAACTGCGCTGAGCGCGCCGGACGGGCCCCGGGCCACGGGGCTACGGGGCAGCCCCCGCGGCGCTTGAGGGGCGGGGGCCGGAGGCAGCGCCCCGGCTACGGAAGGGGTGGAGGCGGCTAGGTCCCCACGCGCACCCGTACTCCCGCCCGCGCCGTGCTGCCCCGCGACGCCGACGTCACCTCACCGGGAACGCCACATCGCACACCGCGTCCTCCGGCCCCGCCGCGTCCCAGTCCGCGAAGTACACCTCGCGGCAGGGACCGTCGTACGACAGTCCCTGCTCGGCGATCCACGCCTCGACGGCCTCGAAGGCGGCGAGGATCTGGGGGTGGGCGACCTGCGCCTTGGCGATGCGGACGTAGGCGAGTCGCCGAGGCGGCTCGACCCGGACCTTCACCCCCGTGGCCCGCCCCTGCTGCTCCGCCCAGGCCCGTGCGGCAGCCTCGTCGGCGACCGGCACGCACGCCTCCGCCGGCCCGTCGCTCTCCATGCTGACCTCGGCGTAGTACACGACGAAGGACGGCCCGGTGACACCCCCGGCCTGCTTCGCGCCCTCCTCCAGCCGCCCCAGCGAGCCGGAGATCCACACCGGCAGCTCGGGCGCCAGGACGTGCCGCGTCTCGGTCAGCACCACCCGCTCGGGCACCTCGGCGGTCTCGACGACGAACTTTCCGTACATCTCGGAACTCCTCCCCGACAGTCGTCCACGGAGGTAGTCGGCGAGCGCCCGCTGCGAGGCGAACCGCGCCTCGGCACCGTCCCAGTACGCGGCGAGCAGCGCGGCCGCGTCGGAACCCGGCGCCCCCACGACGTCCGCGATCCGCGCCAGCGGCATGTCCAGCTGGCGCAGCAGCGCCACGAGCCGAGCGCGTTCGGCCTGTTCGGCGCGGTAGTAGCGGTAGCCGCTGACCTCGTCGACGTACGCCGGGGTGAGCAACCGCAGCCGGTCGTACAGCCGCAGCGCCTTCGCCGAGAGCCGTGCCCGCGAGGCGAACGCCCCGATGGTGAGCAGTTCCTTGTCCACCACGTCATCCTCCGTCACCGGGCGACTTCCGCCCGGTGAGGAGGACGCTCCCCCTTGCCCCAGGGGCAAGGTCAATCACAGGGTTCAGCCGATCGCCTTCTCGACGGCGGACACCAGCTCCGCGGACTCCGGCTCGGTCTGCGGCGAGAAGCGGCCGACGACCGTGCCGTCCCGCCCGATCAGGAACTTCTCGAAGTTCCAGCGGATGTCGCCGCTGTGCCCCTCGGCGTCCTCGGTGCCCACCAGGCGCTCGTACAGGCCGTGCCGGCCTTCCCCGTTCACCTCGGCCTTCTCGGTCAGCGGGAAGGTCACGCCGTACGTCGCCGAGCAGAACTCGGCGATCTCCTCGGAGGTCCCGGGCTCCTGCCCCATGAACTGGTTGCAGGGCACGCCGAGCACGGTGAAGCCCTGCTCGGCGTACCGCTCCTGCAGCCGCTCGAGACCCGCGTACTGCGGGGTCAGCCCGCACTTGGAGGCCACGTTCACGATGAGGACGGCCTTGCCCTTGTACTGCCCCAGGTCGGCGGAGCCCCCCTGGAGGGACCCGATCTCGATGTCGAGCACAGAGTTGTCAGTAGTCATGAGCGGATGCTAACTCCGCCGGATGACGGGCCCTCGGACACTCACTCGCGCTGCGCTGTGACGAGCACCTCACCGGCAGCCGTCCGCGAGTACAGCACCGACCGGCCGGCCCGCCGCCGCTCCACCAGCCGCGCGTCCAGCAGCACCCGCAGATGCCGCCCGACGGAGCCCAGCCCCTGCCCCGTCACGGCGACCAACTGGCTGGTGGACATGGGGGAGTCGAGGAGCACCAGGACGCCCGCGCGGGCGGGGCCGAGCAGCGCGCCGAGACTCTCGGGTACCGCTTCGGGCCGTACGCCGGCCAGCGCGCCCGCGCACGGGTAGACGACGGCGTACCGGTCGGGCTCCTTCCAGCACACCCACCCGACCTGCGGCGTGACCGGCACGAAGAGCAGCTGGGCCCCGGAGATCTCCCGCGGCGGATACTCGTGGAGATTGACCTGCAGACGGTTCTCGCCGAGCCACCGCGTCCCCGGCCGCAGCGCGTCCAGCGCCGCCGCCCAGCCGCCCTGGCTCAGGTGCGCGGTCCGCGCGACCACATCCGCCTCCAGGATGCGCCGACGCCGGTCCCAGTACGGTCGTACGGCCTCCTCCCACACGTGGGTGAGCAGCTCGGCGGCGCGCCGGGGCAGGTCGTCGCGGTCCACGAGCGGGTCGGGCAGCGGCCCCCGCAGGGAGACGGCGAGGTGGGCGCGCGCGGCGTCCGGTGCCACCTCCCGCACCCGGGCGACCTCCTCCTCGAAGGCCTCGTCGCCGTACGGGGGCGGGGTGAGGAAGTCGGCGGTCCACGACTTCCCGATGCCGGAACGGATCAGCAGCGCGGTGACCGGATCGGCGGCCAGCCGCCGCCGGTACGCGGGCAGGTGGGCCCGCAGCCAGGCGTGCTCACCGGGGTGCGCGGCGACCCCCACGTGCAGCGTCCGCAGGCTCGCGAAGGTCTCGGCGAGCGGCGACAGGACGAAGCGGCTGCCGGCGAGGGTGTCGGCGTTGACCTGCCACCAGCCCATGTCCGTACCCCCGTCGGTCCGCTTGGTTTCGCCTCGGCGCGAAACAATAACGGCCGCTTCGTAAGGGCCCCAAGACTCCGCCCATGCGCACCTACTCGGACCTCTTCCGCACGCGGGAGTTCACCCCGCTGTTCCTGTCCTCCTGCTTCAAGAGCGCGGCCTCGACGGTGAGCGGTCTGGCCCTCGGCACGCTGGTGTACCGGGCGACCGACTCGCCCCTGCTCTCCGCGCTGAGCATGTTCGGGCCGTCGCTGGCGCAGGTCGTGGGCGCGACGACCATGCTGTCGGCGGCGGACCGGGTGGCGCCGCGGGCGACGGTGACGGGCATCGCGCTCGCCTTCGCGCTCGGTACGGCGGCGATGGCGATCCCCGGCCTGCCGGTCTGGACGCTCTTCGTCCTGCTGCTGCTCCTCGGCCTGATCCAGTCGTTCGGCGGCGGCGTCCTGTGGGGTCTGCTCAACGAGATCCTCGCCAAGGAGGGCTATCTGCTGGGGCGTTCGGTCTTCAACATGATGAACGGCGTCGCGCAGATCACGGGGTACGCGACCGGCGGCGTGCTGGTGGCGCTGCTGTCGCCGCGGCTCACCCTGCTCATGGCGGCGGCCCTGTATCTGGTGTCGGCCGTGACCGCCCGCCTGGGCCTGACCCGCCGCGCCCCGCGCGCCTCCGGACGCCCGTCGGTCGCGCAGACCTGGCGTACGAACGCGCGTCTGTGGTCCTCGCCCGAGCGCCGCACCCTCTACCTCCTCCTGTGGATCCCCAACGGCCTGATCGTCGGCTGCGAGTCGCTGTACGTGTCCTATGCGCCGAACCGGGCGGGCGCGCTGTTCGCCTGCGCGGCGTTCGGGATGTTCCTGGGGGACGTGACGACGGGCCGCTTCCTACCGACCCGGGTGCGCGCCCGGCTGGGCATCCCGTTCCTGCTGCTGCTCGCGACGCCGTATCTGGTGTTCGCGCTGCGGCCGGGGGTGGGCGTGGCCGCCGTCTGCGTGGCCGTCGCCTCGATCGGATTCGGGGCGAGCCTGATCCAGCAGGAACGCCTGGTGTCCCTGATCCCCGACGAACTGAGCGGGCATGCCCTGGGGCTGCACACGGCGGGCATGCTCACCATGCAGGGCGTGAGCGCGGCGCTGGCGGGCGGAGTCGCCCAACTCACCTCGCCCGGACCGGCGATGACGGTGATGGCCGCCGTCTCCATCGCTGTGACGCTGACGATGGCACCGTCGCTCCGCCGCCGCCCTGCCGCGTCCCCGGATCGCCAACGCCCGGAGCCGACCGCACCAAGGGAAAGGCAATCAGGGGTGAACACTCCCTGAATTGAGCGAAGTTACGCGACTGGGGTAACAACCACCCCACGGACACCGGAGTCGAAGGAGGTGACCGAAAGCGCACACGAGCGCGCAGAACACGCCAAGGGGTAACCATGTTCAGTCGCCGTACCGCCGCCGCCCTGCCGAAGGCCCTGGCGCTGGCCGCCGTGTGCGCCGCGGTGGCCGTCCCGACGGCACACGCCGCGACGGCACCCGCCCCGACCGCCACCAAGAGCGCGAAGGCGAATGTCGTCGGCCAGAAGCTCTTCTACACGGCGGCCTCCGGTCAGAAGAACAACCTGACCATCTCCTGGGCGCTCGGCGCGACCGACCCCGACTCCACGCTGGCCGACTACATCTACACCTTCGACGACACCGTCACGATCTCCCTCGGCACCGGCTGTGTCCGCCCGGACGCCGGCGACGACACGAAGGCGGTCTGCACGGTCACGGAGCCCAACACCTCGGCATCCGACCTCGACTCCCTGATCGTCGACCTCGGTGACGGCGACGACACCGCGACGGTCAACCCCGACAACAACGGATACGCGCGCATCTACGGCGGAACGGGCAACGACACCCTGACCGGCCACGGCATGGACGTCCTCTACGGCCAGGACGGCAACGACCACCTCTCCGGAGGCGGCGGAGTCTACGACGAGGGCGCGTACGGCGGCGCGGGCGACGACACCCTCACGAAGTGTGCCGCCGAGTGCCACGGAGGCACCGGCAACGACAGCCTGTCGGGCACGAGCACCGGCAACACCCTGTCCGGCGACGACGGCAACGACAAGCTGTACGGCAACGCGGGCCGCGACCTCCTCCAGGGCGGCAAGGGCAACGACACCCTGTACGGCGGCACGAGCGACGACAAGCTGTACGGCAACAGCGGCAACGACGTCCTGCACGGCGGCGCGGGCAACGATTTCCTGTCCGGTGGCCCGGGCAGCGACAAGGTGTACCAGAGCTGAATCGGCTGGATCGGCCGCATGCCGTAGGGCGGCCCATGGCACCCACGGGGGTGCCATGGCCCCCGTTGACACTCTCCGTGTCCGAACGCTAACTTCACGGCGTCGTCGCCACACCAGGAGCACGAGGCTCCATTGGGACTTGCGACGCGAAGGACACACTCCAGTTGACGACTGTGACCGTTTCCGAGATCCAGCACGTCACGACCCAGAAGCCGCCGACTTCCGGCCTCTTCGACGTCCAGCCCTACACCCCGCACTGTCAGGTGATCCAGACCGCGGGCGACCACGCCGTGATCGGTGTCTCGCCGGGGAACAGCTACTTCTCGGCCCGCCGGATCAACGACCTGGCCCGCTGGGGCGTCGAGCACTTCGACCGGGTCGACCTCGTCTATACCGACCTCCATGTGGCCGAGATGTACGAGGCGTTGGGCTATCCGGCCGACGACGCCCGGCGCAAGGCGGTGAAGAACCTGCGGGGCGTACGCGCCAAGGTGACCGCGGCCGCGGAGGCCTTCGGCGGTGGCGCGGGGGGACGGCTCGCCGCGCACGCCATGTCCGACTTCACGGGCAACCGCGCGTACCGGCGCATCCACGACCATATCCGCGAACTCCTCGACACCGACGCGGAGTTCCGGCGGACCTGCGACGCCCTCGTGGACGCCTTCCTCTCCTCGAAGGTCCTCGACGGACGGGAGGGCACCGCGCGGCAGCGTGAGGTGTGCCTGAAGTACGTCTGCGCGGAGGCACCGCTTTTCCTGGACACGCCCGCCATCCTCGGCGTGCCGTCCTCCTTGAACTGCTACCACCAGCTCCTGCCGATGGCCGAGCTGCTGTACGCGCGCGGCTCGGGTCTGCGCGCCTCCCGCAACCAGGGCCACGCGATCGTCACGCCCGCGGACGCGGGCGCGGGCATAGGCATGGGCACGGGTACGGGTACGGGTACGGGTACGGGTACGGAAGGAACCACCGATGGCGACCGCTGAGCATCTGATCGACTTCCCGTTCTCGTGGCGAGGTGATCAACTCCCCTCCGAAGTAGAGGAATTGAGGACCTCGGCCCCGGTGCGCCGGGTGCGGACCATCGCCGGTGACGAGGCCTGGCTGGTGTCGTCGTACGAGCTGTGCAAGCAGGTGCTGGAGGACGCGCGCTTCAGCCTGAAGGACACCTCGGCGCCGGGCGTGCCCCGCCAGTACGCCCTGACGATCCCGCCCGAGGTCGTCAACAACATGGGCAACATCACCGGGGCGGGGCTGCGCAAGGCCGTCCTCAAGGCGCTCAACCCGAAGAGCGAGGGCCTGGCGGACTGGATGCGGTCGTACGCCGCCGAGCTCGTCGACGGTCTGCTGGCCGAGGGCGCTCCGGCGGACCTGCGCGGGGGCTTCGCCGACCCGTACTCGGCCGCGATGCACTGCCACATCCTCGGTATCCCGCAGGAGGACGCGCCCCGGCTGATGCGCAGCCTGGACATCGCGTTCATGAACTCCGCCTGCCCGGTCACGGGCGCGAAGCTCAACTGGGACCGGGACCTCGCGTACATGGCCGCCCGCCTGGACGACCCGTCGACGACGGGCCTGATGTCCGAACTGGCGGCCCTGCGCGAGGACCCGGAGTACGCCCACCTGACCGACGAGATGCTGGCGACGGTGGGGGTGACGATGTTCGGCGCGGGTGTCATCTCGACGTCGGGCTTCCTGACGATGGCGATCGTCTCCCTTCTCCAGCACCCGGAACTGCAGACGGAGTTGCTCGCCCACCGGGACCGGATCCCGGCCGCCGTGGACGAACTCCTGCGCATCAACCTCTCCATCGGCGACGGACTCCCGCGCCTCGCCGTGGAGGACGTACGGCTGGGCGATGTGGAGGTGAAGGCGGGCGAACTGGTCCTGGTCCTCGTCGAGGGCGCCAACTTCGACCCCAAGGAGTTCCCCGACCCGCACCGCGTCGACCTCACCCGCGCCAACAGCACCACCCACCTCTCCTTCGGCGGCGGCCGCCACTACTGCCCCGCCACGGCCCTCGGCAAGAAGCACGCCGAGATCGCCCTGGAGACCCTGCTCGACCGCATGCCCGCCCTCCAACTGGCGGTCCCCGTCGAGCAACTGGTCTGGCGTACCGGCTTCATGAAGCGCATCCCCGAGCGGCTGCCCGCCATGTGGTGAGCCACCGGGACCGGCCGTATCTCGACGGTCCGGCCAGGCGGCCCGGACTTCAACGGTCCGGCCAGGCGGCTCGTACTTCGACGGTCCGGCTGGACCAGACCTCAAGGACCGGACAGGCCAGGACCGCGCGGACGCGGCGGTTGTCGGAGTCGGACGGCGGAAGGCCCAGGCCTTCCGCCGTCCTGGCGTTCGAGCGCCCCCTGGGCCGGCCGTGCTCGGCCGTGGCTGATCACTCGTGTGCCCCCGGGCCCGCAGTGCTCGGCCGTGGCTGATCACTCGCCTCCTGGGTCCCAGGTCATCCGATCCGCACTCTTCCGTTACGACAGACACCCTTGACAGCGTGCGTACTGTTTCGCGACGTTTGAGCCCCGCCGCACAATTCGAGAATCGGTCGTAGACCGTGGAACGAGCGGGTACACGGCGTGGATCAGGGGACAGCCGAAGAAGTGGCAGGACGCGGACAGCGCGTCATGGGGGGAATGGGGGGAGCGGTCACCGATGCGTTCCATGCGTGCCATCCGGTCCGAGGCGGACATCACGATCCACAGACCCGAGGAGCTGAGCAGCTCGTTGCGCGAGGCGTGGCACCAGGCGATGGACGAGTCGCCCGACTACGCCAACCCCTTCCTGGCACCGGAGTTCGCGGCCGGAGTCGGCAGATACCGCGGCAGGGCGCAGGTGGCGGTCCTGCACGAGGGCGGAGAGGCCGTGGGCTTCTTCCCGTACGAGCGCAACGCCTTCGGTGTCGGCCGGGCCATCGGTCTCGGCCTGTCCGACTGCCAGGCCCTCGTGCACCGCCCCGGGGTCACCTGGGACACCCAGGAGCTGCTGCGGGCCTGCGGGCTGTCCGTCTTCGAGTTCGACCACCTGGTCGAGGAGCAGAAGCCTTTCGGCAGCTACGTCACGGGCACGTTCGCCTCACCCGTGCTCGACCTGAAGGGCGGCGACGAGGGCAGCTACGCGGAGTGGCTGCGCGGCGCGTACCCGGGGCTGGCGAAGACGACGCTGAAGAAGGAACGCCGTCTCAGCCGCAACGTGGGCGAGATGCGGTTCGTCTTCGACGAGCGCGACCCGGCCGTGCTGCGCACGCTCATGCGGTGGAAGTCCGCCCAGTACCGCAGGACGGGACGGATGGACCGGTTCGCGCGGCCCTGGATCGTGGACCTGGTGGACCACCTGTTCCACGTCCGCGAGGAGTACTTCACCGGTGTGCTCTCCGTCGTGTACGCCGGCGACCGCCCGGTGGCCGCCCACTTCGGGCCGAGATCGCGCACGGTGTTCGCCGCCTGGTTCACCGCGTACGACCCGGAGTTCCGCTACTACTCGCCCGGCCTGATCATGCACCTCCGGATGGCCGAGGCCGCGGGCCGGCAGGGCGTGCGGCTCATGGACATGGGACGCGGCGACAAGGAGTACAAGGACTGGCTCAAGACCCGCGAACTGCGCGTCGGTGAAGGTTTCGCGACCCGCCCCCACCCGGTGGCGGCGGCACACCGCCTGTGGCGCCGACCGGTCCGCGGCCTACGGAACACGGTCCTTGCCCATCCCACCCTGCGGGACCCGGCCGACCGCCTACTGAAGACGGTCGGCACGTTGCGGTCTTCGGGCCGGGCGCTCTCGGGCGGAAGCGGCGGGGTGTCCTCCGGTGGAACCGGTGGGGTGCTCTCCGGTGGAAGCGGCGGGGCGGGCTCTGGTGGGGTCGGTGGGGTGTCCTCCGGTGGAACCGGTGGGGCGGGCTCCGGTGGGGTCGGTGGGGCGGGCTCCGGTGGAGCGGACCCGCACGCACGCTGAGCAGGTTCGCGTACGCCCGTAGGCCCGTACGCCCGTACGCGCGTACGCCCGTGGGCCCTTGCGCCCGTATGCCCGTATGCCCGTACGGCTGGGTCGGCCCGGGCCTGGCTGGCGCCGGTCGGTGCGCGGGTGGAGTCCAGGCGGCGGAGCGGTGGGCGCCTGGAACTACCGGGCCGCTGCGAGGAGTTAGGGATCCTTGCTGCCTTGCTGCCTTGCTGCCTTGCTGCCTTGCTGTCCTGCTGTCCTGCTGTCCTGCTGTCCTGCTGTCCTGCTGTCCTGCTGTCCTGCTGTCCGGCAGCCCGGTGGCCCCTTCCTCAGCCCTGTGCCAGCTCCGCCACCGGCTGCCACTTCTCCCAGGTCGCCAGACGCTGCTCGTAGTCGGCGCGGGCGATACCCAGCGGCGCCGTACCGAAGAAGCAACGCAGCGGCGGCTCATCGGCATCCACGATTTCCAGTACCGCCGCGGCGGAGGCACGCGGGTCGCCAGGGGTGCCGACGCGCCGGCGGCGCTGCTCCTGCACCTGCTCGTGGAACTCGGCGTACGCCGGCAACTGCTCGGACGTACTGGACGAGGAGCCGGCCCAGTCGGTGGCGAACCCGCCCGGCTCGATCAGCGTGACCTTGATGCCGAACTGCGCCACTTCCTGGGCCAGCGCCTGGCTGATCCCTTCGAGCGCCCACTTCGAGGCGTGGTAGATGCCGACCAGGGGGAACGCGCTGATCCCGCCGATGGAAGAGACCTGGAGAATGTGACCGCTGCCCTGCTCGCGCAGGAACGGCAGTGCCGCCTGGGTGACCCACAGCGCTCCGAACAGGTTGGTCTCCAGCTGCGCGCGGGCCTCCTCCTCGGTGAGTTCCTCGACCATCCCGAAGTGGCCGTAGCCGGCGTTGTTGACCACCACGTCGAGGCGCCCGAACCGCTCGTGCGCCTGCCGTACGGCGGCGAAGTCGGCGTCGCGGTCCGTGACGTCGAGTTGCAGGGGCAGCAGCCGTTCGCCATAGGTCGCGACAAGATCGTCCAAGGTGGACAGATCGCGTGCGGTCGCTGCCACGGAGTCACCGCGTTCCAGCGCCGCGACCGCCCACTCCCGCCCGAAGCCGCGTGAGGCACCGGTGATGAACCAGATCTTCTGTGTCATGGCGTGCTCCTCAGCAATCTCATCGCTCACGTCGCCGCGCTGTCGCGACGCACCTACCAGCGAACACCTTGGAGTGCACTCCAGTACAACTTCACCACTCCGGACGGGGCCGCCCCGGGACAGGGCCGGACCCTGAAGTTTTTGCGTTGCCTTGGTCGGACAGCAGGCCGGCTCGGTGACCGCTCACCTCAGGCACCGCGAGTTTCCATGGCAGCCAGGCATTCCCGTGTTGCCGCGGTCCTCGGGGCGGTCGGCCCGAGGACGCGCGTCTGCAACTCGAGAAGGGCCCGAAGCTCGACGACCGCCTCCTCATGCCTCCCCTGCCCGGCCAGCGCCTGACCGAGCGCGAGCCTGGCGTCTCCTACGAGGTGATGCTCGACCCCGAGCACCCGGCGCTCCGCCTCGATGACCTCACGCAGCTCTGCCTCGGCCTCGTGATGGCGTCCCTGAGCCGCGATCGCCTGTGCCAGTTCGTAGCGGGCGTCGAGTACGTTCACGTGGTCCGTTCTCAGTACCTGTCGTTCGATTGCCAGTACGCTGCGCAACTCTTCCTCCGCTTCCGCGCCCCGACCGAGTTGTGTCACGACCGAGGCGCGGTTGGAGCGGGCCTGCAGGGTGTAGGGATGGTGGGAGCCGAAGACGCGCACGCGGGCTTCGAGCAACTCGTTGAACGTCCATTCGGCTTCCGCGAAGCGACCCTGATAGGCGATCTGTAGAGCCAGGTTGTTATAGGTCATCAGCGTGTACGGATGCTCAGGACCAAGCACCCGGATCCGCGTTCGCAGAAGGTCGCGGTAGCCGGCCTCCGCCTCTGCGTGGCGGCCTCGCTCTCCGACGGAGCGCAGCAGCCAGTGACGTGTGGCAAGCGTCTCCGGGTGGTCGGGCCCCAGCACTCTGAGTTGGTCCCGCAACACATCGCGGCACGCGGTCTCGGCCTCGGCCAGACGCCCCTTCTCCACGAGAAGGTGCGCGGCTTCATGACGTGTGGCCAGCGTGGCGGGGTGATCCGGGCCCAGGACGTCGAGTTGAGCCGTCAGAATGCCGCTCAGCTGGGACTCCGCGTCCGCATGGTGCCCTTGGTACAGAGCGGTGAGGGCTTGTTGATAGCGGAGGCAGAGCACTGCCTCGTGGTCCGGGCCGAGAAGTTCCGCCTGGCGCAGAGCCTGGCGGGTCAGCCCTTCCGGAGCTGACCACGCTCCGCTCCATCTCAACGCTGAGCAAGTGCTCACAACGGCCCATGCGGTGGCGGAAAGTCCCTCGTCGCTCAATGTGGCCGGCGGGAGCGAGAGCAGGGACAGTACGTGCGGCAGCAGCCGCAGCCAGGTGGGCCAGTCCTGGGGGTTGTCCGGTCGCAGTCGGCCGGTAGCAACTCGAAGTGCCCGCGCGGCAGCCGTGGTGACATGAATGTCCAGGTGCTGCCGGCTGGCGGCCGCCACCAACGGGTGCACGACCACACCGGTCACTTCGTCAGTGTCAGGAGTCGCCCCCAACTCGAGCAGGCCCACCGACAGCAACGCCTCCAGACCGCTTCGAACGGACATCTCCGTCGTGCCGAGACTGTCACTCAGCACCTGCGGGTCCAGGAGCGCGGAGGTGATGTCCGCGGAGGGGGCGTAGCAGGAGAGAACCCGCAGCAGCGGCCGGGCTTGCCCTCTGCCCTGGGCCGCCAAGGCGTCCAGGGACAGTTCCCAGGTATGTGTCACTCCCGATCGTGGGTCACCTCCCGAACTCATGAGGCGTGGAAAACGATCGTTGAGCGCCTCCAGATAGACGGTGAAAGTACGCTCTGAGGCAAAGGGCGAGCCCAGATAGACCCCGGCTTGGTGAAGGCCGAGTGGGAGGCTGCCGAGTCGTCGGGACAGTGCCTGGGCCTCTGCCGGAGTACCGGCATGCGGAGCGAGGTCCTGAAGCATCCGAGCGCCGTCGGCAGCGTCCAGACACAGGACCGGTTCAACGACGCCGTGGCGGCCCCAGACGCTTTGGTCCATGATCCGACTGGTCACGACGATCAGGCCGGCTCGCGTCGCACGGAGCCATCCGCTGCCGTCTCCCACGGAGGTGTTGCCAAGGGCCAGAACGGCAGCATCGTCCGCATTGTCGAAGACGAGCAACCATCCTTGCTGCCCCTCCAGGCCTTCCCACAGAACATCGGCCGCATCGCGAACTCCAGCTCGCACCTCCTCCACGTGAGCGGGCGGCGCTCCCAGGGTGAGAGCCAGTCCGAGCAGGGAACCCGACAGCGATCTCCGCTCCGTGGCGGACACCCACCACACCTTTCGCCCCTGCTGCAGTGCGCGATCAGCCAATGCGAGGGCGACTGTCGTCTTTCCCGTGCCTCCTAGACCGGCCAACACCTGAAAGCGGCCGTCAGGTTCGCAGAGGCGGCTGTTCAGCAGTTCCAGCAGCTCATCTCGGCCATGGATCTCTCCCAGACGCCCAGTCGGAGGGCGCAGCGTCTGTGCGATGTGCACCGGGTTGGCGGCCGACGGTGGAGCAGCGTCGGGGTCTCGCGAGGGTGGTTCGCGCCGTGCGTAATTATCTGGAGGAGGACTGGGATCAGCAGCCGGTGCAGGAGAGGGCGGCTGCCGAAGCTGAACGAGTGCCACTACAACACTGAGCACTCCCGCAAGAGTTCCGACCACGGTGAGTGCCGTCCCCAGGTCCACTCCGTAACTGTAGGGGCATCGCAGGCGCCGCAGCACCGATGCGCGATCCTGACCACAGCTGGTCGAAGGGTTTGCTCTCCAGCCACTTGATCGAACCCCCGGATGACGGGTTCGATGGCTCGACCACGCCACATGCACGCCTTTCCTGTTCACTGACCTGGACCTCGCACCGTGGACCCGCGAGGGCGGGGGAGAGGCTCCTTCTAGGAGATGTGGACTACGCGTGGACCAACTGGCACGCGTGTGGCACGGCCTGCGACAGCCGGACGGGGATGCCCATGTGCGTGACTGTCCGGCCTTGTTGATGTCAGCCGTAGATGTCGGAGACCTTCAGATCCGTAGCTCCAGCCGGATCGGTCCGCGGCGGCCATACCGTCCGCTGCGTGGGGCCGGAAAGCTGTTACCAGCCGGGTCCGGTTCATGTGCGCGTCTGTGCTCGGCGTCGCCGGGGCGTGCAGCTGTTCCGTCACGGGCGAGAACTGGCGAGGCCATACGGGGTATTCGGCTCGTCTGTACGGCCCTCGTCTACGGGTCTTGAGCGGGAAGGTGCTGGAGACGCGTTTAGCGTCGGCTGCGGCGATCATCAGCGCCGCGGCGGTCCCGGACATCCCTGGCAGGGCATCGGCCGCCGCACTTGATCCGGAGCACGGAAACGCCACTTTGGTGTCGTGCGCTACAGGAGGACTTGATGTCGGGTATCGCAGTGGCGGGGACGCGGGGGCAGTGCGAGACGAGGCGAAGTCGCGGGGGCGGCGCTTCGTGGTGGACGCTGCTGCGGGCTTGGGTGACGGGGCTGACGGTGCTGGCCGGGATGGTCGTCCCACTCGCCGCGGCCACACCCGCCGCCGCGCAGGACAACACCTTCGCCTACGTCACCAACGACAGCTCGGGCACCGTGTCGGTGATCGACACCGCCACTAATACGGTCACCGCCACCATCCCCGTCGGCACCGCGCCCCAAGGGGTGGCGCTCACCCCGGACGGCACCCGCGTCTACGTCACCAACTCCGGCTCGGACACTGTGTCGGTGATCGACACCGCCACCAATGCCGTCACCGCCACCGTCCCCGTCGGCAACCTCCCCCAGGGGGCGGCGGTCACCCCGGACGGGACTCACGTCTACGTCACCAACTCCGGCTCGGACACTGTGTCGGTGATCGACACCGCCACCAATACCGTCACCGCCACCGTCCCCGTCGGGGTGGGTCCTCGCGGTGTGGCGGTGGGAGGCAGCGTCTACGTCACCAACGCCGGCTCGGACACGGTGTCGGTGATCGACACCTCCAGCAATACGGTCACCGCCACCATCCCTGTCGGCGACTTCCCCCAAGGTGTGGGGGTCAGTCCGGACACCGTCTACGTCACCAACTCCAACTCGGACACGGTGTCGGTGATCGACACCTCCACCAATACCGTCACCGCCACCATCCCCGTCGGCGGCTTCCCCCTGGGGGTGGCGGTCGCCCTGGTCGGTGGCGCCAACGTCTACGTCACCAACTCCAACTCGGACACAGTGTCGGTGATCGACTCCGCCACTAATACGGTCACCGCCACGATCCCCGTCGGCGACCTCCCCCAGGGGGTGGCGGTCACCCCGGACACCTCGCGCGTCTACGTCACCAACGCCGCCTCGGACACCGTGTCGGTGATCGACACCTCCACCAATACCGTCACCGCCACGATCCCCGTCGGCGACCTCCCCGTTGGTGTGGCGGTCGGGAGCGTCCCCCTGACGTCGCAGACTCCGACCACGCTGACGCTGAAGGTGGAGGAGAGGAGGGGGCACGTGGTCCTCAAGGCCACATTGACCGCCGGCGGCCAGCCCCTGGAGGGCAAGGCCATCGAGTTCACCACCGACTCCACCTCGCTGTGCACCGACACGACCGACAGCAGGGGCCAGGCCACCTGCGAGGTCCCACGCGGACAGGACAACAAGGCCTGCTACACGGCCACGTTCGCCGGCGACGACACCCACGGCCCGTCCACCGCGACCGTCCACACGGAGGCCGACCACGGCGGCCCTCACCCTTCGACAAAGGCGATCGACCACAGCAGCATCCATGTCCTGACGCAGGCCACCGCGGCCTCACCAGGCCTCCCGACCGCCCGGCACGGCCGCTGAACATGCCGCAGCCATAGCGCTGACCGAGAGCTAGAGCCGGGGCTGGCCCACCCGATCGGCGTCGATCTGCCCCTGGTCGCCGCTGCCTGACGGCGGCTCCGCTCGGATGGTCCGTCCCGGCTGGCCTGGTGCTGGTTCGTGATCGCCCCGGTGGCCTCGCTGCTCGTCGATGTCAATCGTGGATGTGAAAGGCCCCGGGCCATGATCGGTCCGGGGCCGTTTCCCTTGTGCCCCCGCGGGATTCGAACCTGCGACACCCGCTTGAGGAGTGGGATCGCGTCCTTGCCGGGTGGCGCCCGGCGCTGCCGCGCGGTGCTGTTCCCCCTGGTCGGAACGGCACGGCGAGCCACTTGATCCGGCTCATGCCGCCCTGTGTCGGGCCGTCCGCTCACGCATCGCTCACGCGCTGTTGGCTGCCGAGCAGCGCCTGGTCAGACCTGCCCGAGGTCGATCTCCACCGGGAACGGGGCCACTACCTTCAGGACGCCGGTGAACACGTCTCCGTCCCGGTAGGCCTTCGTCGCGGGGTCGAGAACGTAGGTGTACACGAGAGGAACGCCTGTCGCGGCCTGCTCGATCCGCCAGTAGAAGCTGATGCCTGCCTTGGCGTACTGGTCAACCTTCACGATCCGGTCGGTGGTCTCCGAACCTGGCGACACCACCTCCGCGACCAGCAGCACGTGCTCGGGGCGGGTTGGGGTGAGGTCGATGGTGTCTGCCCGGTACACGACGACGTCGGGGCGGCGATTGGTGAGCGGGACGTCCTGAAGCCGGACGTCGAAGTCGGTGTCGGCGTTCCACTCCGGGCCCGCGGCGGCATCCAGGGCGTTCGCCAGAATCCGGGCCAGACGGCTGGGCCGCTTGGACGCACTCGGACTCACGACGACCATCCCGTCCACGATCTCGATACCGGCGCACTGCTCCTCGGACCACGACTCGTACTCCTCCGCCGTGATCTGCTCATGCATCCACGCCGGGGCCATCATCTCGGCCGTCATGAAGCACCTCCCGGACGCTGTGCCGCGGGCCCGATCCCGCTGGATCGAGCGTACTGTCTGCCGTCCGCCCGGCACGCTGATCTCGCTCACGTCCCCTTCCGTCGGTCGTCATCCGACCAGCGAGCCCACGACAAGCGAGGAACCAGTGCCGGCCCGCGGAACGTCCCGGGCCGGCAGCCGCGCCGCCGTCGAAGGACTGTACGGAGCGGTCACGACGCCGCGCCGGGCTACTGAACGAGATGCGCCCCACCTGGTCGCGCTACGGAACGGACACCCGCTCACCGGCGAACCGGCGAGGGCGGCACCCCGCCCGTTCAGCCCCGGCAGCCTGCGGACACTGGTCCCCGACATCACCGAACGCGACGTCTGCGGCCGGGCTGTGCTCGCAGGCCTATGAGACCTGCGGGCCTCCGCACCACAGGTGCACGTCGAACGCAGCAGGCGGCGAGTGATCTTTTGGAGGCTTTGCCGTCATCGCTGCCGGACGTGCACGAGGCGAGCAGGACTACTGACGCTGCCAAGCGCATCCGGCGAGCCATGCCCGCGGGCTCGAAAAGGTCATGCCGAGGTTTCCCAGTACTTCCAGCCAGTCTCGGACGTGGGCAGCGTCGCCGACCCGTGAGCGATCTCGACGCCACCACAGCTGCTACCACCGGCGGAACGGTACGGCTTCCAGTTCAGCTTGTACCCCCACGAGCCGTACTGCAGGTGTCCGTACTTGTTCCGGCTGATGTCATGGAGTTCGATCCGCCGCTCGCGGCGCGGCTGCTCAGGGCCGGCTGCCTGGCATTTGCCCGTGTGTCGAGAGCCGTGCTTGTGCGCCTGTGTTCGCCATCGTTGATGTCAGCCATGGATGTCAGCTGCCTCCCCACCATGGGCACCAACGACACTGCTCGTGCCATCAGAGGCGGGTTCCGCCGGTCGGCCCGGTTTGCTCGGCTGTGCTGTTGGTCGGGTTAAAGCCTGATGACTACTAGGGCGATGTCGTCGCGGCCGCCGCCGCTGACGCCGAGGCGGGCCAGCAGCGTGTCGGCCAGGCGCTCCGGGCTTAGCTCGCTCGACTCGGTGAGGGTGTCAGTGAGGCGCTGCAGGCCGACATCTATGTCCTCCGTGCGGCGTTCGATCAGCCCGTCGGTGTAGAGCACGAGGAGGTCACCAGGTGCGTACTCCACGGTGGCCTGGGGCCGCGGGACGTGTTCCGGGCGGACTCCCAGCGGCGGGTCGGTGGCCTGGTCCAGCAGCTTGCAGCCGCCGCCCGGGTGGGTCAGCACCGGCGGGGGGTGGCCAGCGCTGCTGTAGATGATCAGGCGGCTACGCTTATCGATCAGCACCTTAACCGCGGTGGTGCCTAGCGCTCCGTCGACGGACCTGGCATACAGGCCGAGGACCTCCAGCGCCTGGGCGGGGCGTGGAATGGCCCGGATCGCTGCGCTCAGGGCGCTGCGGAGCATGCCCATGATAGAGGCAGCCTCGACGCCGTGGCCGACGACGTCACCGACCGCTATGGCTATGTTGTCGGGCGGCAGGTCGACGATGTCATACCAGTCACCGCAAATGTTCAGCGAGCCGGTGGCGGGCAGGTAGCGGACGGCCATCTCGGGGTGGCGGGCCAGGTCAGGGGAGCGGAGCATAGCCTCCTGCAGCATGACGGCCACCTCACGCTCACGTGCATGGGTCTGCCGCAGCTCCTCGTTCAATCTCTGCAGCTCAACGGCTCTCGCATACAGTTCCGCCTCCAACACCTGCATGGCCTGCAGGCGCTCACCCAGCTGCTCATTGGTAAGACGCCGGGCACCGTGGGCCTTGACGAACGCGGTTACGTCCTCCACGCGGTGGATGATCCACGCCACCTTCCCGTCCGGCCCCAGCACCGGAGTGTTGACCGGAGACCACCACCGCTCCTCGAACACCCCCGGTTCCCCCACGATCGGGATGTCGTACTTCTGCAGAGCCAGCGTGTCCGGTCTGCGGGAAGTGAGGACGCGGTGGAAAGACGCGTTCAGGTTTCGGACTCCGTCGGCTTCGGGGTCGGCGGGGTTGTCGGGGAACGCGTCGAAGATTTGCTGTCCGATCAGGTCCTGCCGAGTCCGCCGGGTCGCCTCCAGATACGCCTGATTCACGTCGACAATCACCAGGTCGGGGCCCAGTACCACATAGGGGCTCGGCGTAGCGGCGAACAACGCTGCGTGGTCAACTTCCGGGGTCATCGCGCCATACCCCCTGCCGTTGTCACAGCCCTGATATCAACGTAGACCTCGCAGCCCGCGCTCGCCCCCGCGGCTGACCCCATGGACAGGCGGTGAACGCCCCGGTCCGGCACCGGCGCATAGGGGCTGTGTGACCAGCGCGGGCGGTGGAGCGGCTTTGGGCTGGACCTGCCATGGGGCGAGAGATCGGGGCCCGTAAGCTGTTGGCGACTCGGGCGGTCTGTGGACCTGCCCGTTAAGGCCCGATGTGGGCCGCGATCTTCGAGGCTCGCCCCATGATGGGTCGCCGTACTCGCTGGCCTCGTAGCGGGTGACACCGCGTGGGCCGCTGTTCCTCCTTGCCGACACGATGCCCGGCGACCCATGGGAACAAGCCGTCACGGCATGCCTGACCGTTCTATGCCGCCGCGACGCCGGGCAGCCGATCGACGGCCACCTGGCCGACCTGGTGACGGCCTACTCCGGACGGAAGACCGAACTCGGGATGACCGTCTTCGACACCCGGCTCGGACTCACAGTCCTCGACGCGATCGGGTCCGCCGAGGCGCTCGCCGCGCACCGCATCGTCGAGGACCTCCACCGCAGGACGACGGACGCCGAAGATGGCTACGTGGCCCGCGAGAATTTGCCTCACCCTCTGTTCACCGAGATCGCCACAGACCGGCAAGTGCACGACTGTCGCGCGCTGGTGCGCGCCTGCGCCCTCGGCGCAGGGCTCCTCCCGGACGAACTGCGACGAGAGCTGACAGCGGCTCTGCGCGCCAGCGACATCGTGATCCGGGAAAGCCTCGCACGTTCCTTCGGTCCCGGAGAAACGCAGCCTTGCACCACAGCGGCCAGACAGGCGTGCTCATGTACGCCTCTGTCCGACGCCGTTGATGTCAGTCATGGATGTCAGAGTCCGTCTGCGGGCAAGGGGCGTGCCTCGGACCCAAGGTGGTCGAGACCCAACGGAGGTTGAGAAGATCCTGGCATGCAGTTCGATGACCCTGTCAGTTTGAGCCGCGTATGCACAGAACGGCTCGGTGAGAAGGCCGGTCGGCAGTTTGCTGTCATGGCCCGCCGCGGCTTTCAGTTGGTCCGCCCAGCGGGAACTGTCCAGGCCACTGGGCAATGCCGACTTGGTGGGCCTGCTCTCCTCGAACCGGAGACCTGCTGGCCCGAACAGAGCGGGGTTCCGTTGTCCCTGCATGCCGTGTTGGACACCGATGCTCTGGCTACCTGGCTGGGCAACGAACTGCCCACACGGCCAGGCCTGCTCAACTTCTTCTACCTCGATCCAGACTTGCCGTACGAGGAGTACCGCCAACTGGACATGTCCGAGTCCGGGGCATACCGCGTCATTCCCGTTGACCCGGCACGGGCAGTTGAGACGAGGGCACCCGAACCAGCGAGAAGTTACCCGGCTATACCCGTCCAGGCGGCTGAGACAGCCATGCTCCCGGACTGCTGGGACGTCGAGGACGAGGACGTGGAGTTTGACAGGGACCAGCACTGGGGCGCGGCATCACTCATTCTCGATGAGATGGGAGATCTCGACGGGAACACCGCCGGCAGTCACTGCGCCTTCGGTTGGCCGGACACCTCGTACACGCTCAAGGTGTCGTGCCGCGACGCCGACGGCCCAGCTGTCCATCTGCTCCAGCTTGCCGAGGACACCGAACTCGGATGGGGTTGGGGGGACGCCGGAACGTTGTACTTCACGATCCCGGTCAAGGCACTTGCGATCGGCGACTTCAGCCAGGCCGTGGCACAGGTTCTCTGCTGTTGATCCGCACAGCAGGAGATCGTTGCCGGAGACCAGATCGCCGTCGGCGTGGCCACTTGGAAGAAGTAGATGTCAAAGGCCCCAGACCGTGATCGGTCCGGGGCCTTTTCCCTTGTGCTCCCGGCAGGATTCGAACCTGCGACACCCGGTTTAGGAGTTCGATCCGAGCACGGCCCGGCTGCTGCCGTCGACTGGTGCGACGGCCGGACAGGGGTGCTGGTGTACGCCCCCCTCCGGCGTCGTTGATGTCAGCCGTGGATGTCAGAAGCCTTCTGATCCGTAGGATCGGGCAGCTCGTTGAGCGGGGTCTCGGCCTTCTTCTGAGTTGATCGCTGTAGGTCGTAATCATGAGCCGGTGAGTGCTGTCGTTGCCGTCAGCGTTGCCGTCACCCCCCTCAGCTTGAGATTTGTCCTCGCCGTTCGAACACGTCCCTCTACCGCGCCGGCTGAGCCTTGTCACCCGCTTCAGCCCTGTGTGGGCGGTCGCGAGTTCCTGGCCGTCTGAGCTACTTCCTGCCGCACTCCGACTGCGGCACCGCCGTCTTGTTCTCCCCGAATGGCGAGTCACCAAGCCCGAGTCCCGACCAGTACACCCCCACCGACGCCTGCGGAGTGCCGGTCGCGGCTGTGACGAACACCTGTGACACATACCGCTGCCCCGAGGCGGTTTTCCCCTCCACCTTCAGCACACGCCCACCGTCCATCGTGTCGGTGTTCTCCACCACGGCCGAGTCGATGATGTGCGGTGCGACCCCCGGCTCGAGGCAGAGCTCGGCCGCCTGCTTCCAGGTGTCTTCGCATGTCTTGGTCTGATAGGTGTTCGCGCAGAAAGCTTGGGCACTCTCCCCCGGCGCGGCAGCCATCAGGCGGTCCAGGACGGCGACTGCCTGCTTCTGACTGACGGGCGGCGCACTCGCGTGGGCCGTTGTGCCGGAGGAGCCGCCGCATCCTGTGGCGAGGGCCGCGACGAGGGCAGTGAGGCCGACCATTCGTGTGGGGCGCATGTCGGGTGTATCCGCTCCGCTAGGGGGGTGGCGTGGGCGCACTGATGATGCCCCAGCACGGGGGCCTACGTGCAGGTGGCGACTGGTTTTGAGGGAAGTCTGAGGCCTTAGGTCCGTCACACTCCGACAGCAACCTCAAAGGCAGCTCAGAGTTCGTGAGAGAAACCTGCGGATCATGGTGCTGACGTGCAGACTCCCCGATGACCACAACCTCCGAAATTTCGGAGGTGGACCCCTTCTGAACTGGTGCCCCCGGCAGGATTCGAACCTGCGACACCCGCTTTAGGAGAGAGGGTGGGGTGCCTGGCCGGTGACCTGCGGCTTCAACGGCCGAGCTAGAAGGCATGGATAGTCCTGCCGACCCCCTTGTTGACAGGGGCTGACCCCTGCATCTGGCGCGGCTGTGGCACGCTCACTGGCTTGAGCTCCGAGGCGGCTTTCCGTATTCGGCAGGCGGTAGCCCGCTGGCTCTCTGCTGTCGGGGCTCTGGTCGGGGGACGTGCTTGTCCCAGACACCTCAGCCGTGGTGCACGGATGGGGCTCACCTCTGTCCAGGTTCGCCGATCCTTGGCTTCCCTCTCCTTGCGCTGGGCCACACCGTATGCGGACCCCGGACCCTGATGGACTGGGCAGCGGGTGGGGCACGGGCACCTTCTGATCCGTAGCCCTGTACGGGCCGCGGAACGCGGTGGACAAGGTACTGAAGGGCGTGCGGATGCACACGTGACTGAATCTGCACAGCGAATGCGCAACTGCGTCACGGGCGCGTTCTGTTGGTGCGGAGTTGTCCTGGTCGGAGCTGTCGTGGCAATAGCTGTCGTTTTCCTGTGCGGCGCAATATGTAGAGAAGCCGCCCTCAATTCGTGTGCATGCGTGCATGGATGAGTGGCCGACTGTTTCAACTGCCCTGCCGGGAACAGCGACCGACTGGATGCCGGGCACGCTCCGTGATTTGATCCTTCGCGCCGCCGGGATCGCGCCAAGGCGTCCGGAAACGGATGGCGCGCCTGCGGTCGCGGCCCTGCGTCTCTCCCCAGCTTGGCCGCTCCCCCTTGTGGAACATCCATACGAAGGGCAGTTTCATCATGAACTCCGCTCCCCAGGTTCAGACCCTTGAAATCTCCGACGCCGAGCTCGACACCGTCTCCGGCGGCCTGAGCCCGCAGGTCGGCATCGCCGCCGGCCCCACGGCGATCGGCAGCTCGGACCTCGTGGCTCAGTTCGGCGCGGTCAAGGACGAGGTCCTGGACACCGTCGGCCAGTACCACCAGGCCGGCGTCACCGTCTCCTTCTGATCGCTAGATCGCGGGACTTCCTCATCGCGGGATCGCTGATACCGGCAGCCTGACCGCCGATCGGCGTCCACAGCGACAAGCCCCCTACCCGCGGGTATTCGCTGGTAGGGGGCTTGATCGTTAGGTGTTGCTTGGAAGGGGCCGTGATCCGGATGGTTCTCGCCGATCTCGAAAGTGCCGAAGTACACCAACGCCGATCGGATTACCGCAGGTGGGAACGGTCAGCACCCGGCCGAGAAGACGTACCCGAGCAAGACCGATGCCCAAATCGCGCTCACTCAGGTCGAGGCGGACATCACGCGCGGACAGTGGTCAGATCCAGACGCGGGCGCGTTGAACTTCGGCGACTATGCGACGGTATGGCTGCGCGACCGGAAGCTGGCCGACCGTACTCGCGAGCGGAACGAGTCGGTCATTCGGCTGCACATCGTCCCGACCTTTGCAGCAGGCTCCATCGCCGACGTCTCCACCGCTCGGGTGCGGAGCTGGCGTGGCAAGCTGCTGGCTACCGGGGTGGGGGAGCCCACCGTGGTCAAGGCGTATCAACTGCTCAGAGCCTTGTTGAACACGGCCGTGGACGACGAGTTGATCCGTCGCAACCCGTGCTGGATCAAGGGCGCAGACCGCTATGACGTGCCGGAACGGCCGGTGTTGACCGTCGCGGAGGTCTTCGGCATCGCCGATGCCATCGGGCCGCGCTATCGGCTGCTCGTCCTCCTGGCCGCGTTCACCACGCTCCGCTTCGGCGAGTTGGCCGCGCTCCGCCGCAAGGACATCGACCTGTCCGGCCGTGTGGTCGTGGTTCGTCGCGCGCAAGCCGAGCTGCAGAACGGCCGTCTCTTCGACAAGGCGCCGGCGGCAGGAGTGCGTGCGGTGTCCGTCCCCGCCGAGCTGGTCGACGAGATCAGGCACCACCTTGCGCAGTACCCCGGGCCGGGCCAGGAAGGGCATGTCTTCGTGGGGCCGCAGGGCGGGCAGCTTCGGCGGAGCAACTTCCGGGACGACTGGATCAAGGCAAGGAAGGCGGCGGGCGTCGCGGCCGAGCTGCACTTTCACGACCTGCGGCACACCGGCAACACACTGGCCTCCGCGGCCGGGGCCAGTACGCGGGAGCTGATGACGCGGATGGGCCACAGCAGCTCACGGGCCGCGCTGATGCACATGACCAGCGACCGTGACCGAGCCATCGCCGACCGGCTCGGTTCCATGATCCGCGGCGGTGGGGGAGCGGCCTCGGGCTCCCCCGAGGAGGCCTCGGCGGACACGTAGGGCGCGCGTGTGGCACGGCGCCTGAAACGGCTAAGGGTCAGCCCGGGAGGAAACCCCTCCTGAGCTGGCCCTTAGTTCTGTGCTTCGGCAGGATTCGAACCTGCGACACCTGCCTTAGGAGTTCGATCAGCTGAACCTGGTGCTTGGGCACCGAGCCTGCGACAGAGCATGGTGAGTTCTCCGTGAGGCGCCCAAGACCGATACCAGTCTGCTCACGTTGATGTCAGAGTCTGCCGTCACGACCTCTTCGTCCCGAACGCGATCAGTAGCCTGCTTGACCTCCCCAACCGTTTCGCTGGCCGGAGAGTTGGTCGTGGGCAGCGTCTATGGGCGTCTCGAATCTGCGGCCAGCCGCGACCACGGCTTAATCGGCACCACGGCGACGACCGCAGCCTGATGACGCTTTCGCCGCCAGGGCCAGACGTATGCCGGCGTGTCGCCAAACGGGATCCACCACGTCCAGCGGTGGCCACCGAGCTACGCAGACGATCATGAATGGGACGTGATGAAAATTACCATTCAGCTATTTGGGCTGTTGCATGGCGCCATTCCGAACCTAGCCTGTGGCAACTCCTTAACGCACCGCTAACACCGTGAGGCCGCCCCATGGCATCTGTCGACCAGCTTGCCCCACCAAGCACCGGCCAGCACCACAGCTCCCTCCGACGGAACGTCGGACTGATCGGACTGCTCTGGGCGTCCGCCGGCTCGATCATCGGATCCGGCTGGCTGTACGGCGCGAAGAACGCCGTCGTCGCCGCCGGCCCGGCGGCTCTGATTTCCTGGGGTATCGGCGCGGTCGCGATCGTGCTGCTGGCGTTCGTTCATGCCGAGCTGGGTGGAATGTTCCCCGTCGCCGGCGGTACCGCCCGTTACCCGCACTACGCCTTCGGTGGCTTGGCAGGCATGTCCTTTGGCTGGTTCGCTTGGCTGCAAGCGGCAACCGTGGCGCCGATCGAGGTCGAGGCCATGATCGGCTACGCCGGTCACTGGCACTTCGCCAAGAGCTTCCTTAATGACAACGGCACCCTGACGACGAGCGGCTTCATCGTCGCGGTGATCCTCATGGGCGTCTTTGTCGCCGTGAACTTCCTCGGTGTCACGGTGCTGGCCCGGACCAACAGCGCTGCCACCTGGCTGAAGATCTTCGTGCCGCTGCTCGCCATCTTCGCGCTCGCTGTGACCCACTTCCACACCAGCAACTTCACCTCGCACGGCTTCGCGCCGTTCGGCTCCAAGGGCGTGCTCGCCGCGATCAGCACCAGCGGAATCGTCTTCGCCCTCCTCGGTTTCGAGCAGGCGATCCAGCTGGCGGGCGAGAGCCGCAACCCCAAGCGCGACATCCCTCGCGCGGTACTCGGCTCAGTGGCCATCGGCACGCTGATCTACGTCCTGCTGCAGGTCGTCTTCATCGGCGCACTGCCCGGCAGCAGCTTCGCCAAGGGCTGGGACAAGCTCGACTTCGTCGGTATCAGTGGCCCCTTCGCGGGTCTGGCCACCCTTGTCGGTCTGGGCTGGCTGACCGTGGTGCTGTACTTCGACGCCATCGTCTCCCCGGGCGGCACCGGTCTGATCTACACGACCTCCACGTCCCGTATCTCCTACGGTCTGAGCAAGAACGGCTACGCGCCGCGCGTCTTCGAGCGCACGGACTCACGCGGGGTCCCGGTGTACGGCCTGATCATGTCCTTCGTCACCGGCGTGGTCTGCTTCCTGCCGTTTCCGAGCTGGCAGCAGCTGGTCGGCTTCATCACCTCCGCCAGCGTGCTGATGTACGCGGGCGCTCCACTGGCCTTCGGCGCGCTGCGCCGGCGCCTGCCGAACCGTGAGCGCAGCTACCGGCTGCCGTTGGGCGGTGTGCTCTCCCCGCTGGCGTTCATCGTCGCGAGCCTGATCATCTACTGGAGCGGCTGGCAGACCCTGGAGAAGCTGGGCGAAGCGATCGTCCTGGGCTACATCCTGCTCGGCGGCTACGCCCTCTACGCGACCAAGAAGGGCCTGCCGAACGCTCCGCGGATCAGTTGGAAGTCCGCCCAGTGGCTGCCGGTCTACCTGCTCGGCATCGGTGTGACTTCCTGGCAGGGCACCTTCGGTAACGGTCAGGGCAACCTGCCGATGTGGACGGACATCGCCGTCGTGGCCGTGTTCTCCCTGGCGATCTACCACTGGGCGATCCGCGTGGCCCTGCCGACCGACGCGATCGAGCAGAACATCGAGGACGTCGAGGTCGTCGACGCAGGCGGTCACTAACCCGTCCGCACCCCCTGATACCGGGGCGGTGCGGGAGCGGCCTCAGGCTCCTCCGAGGAGGCCCCTGCGGACACGTAGTGGCACGCGTGTGGCACGGCGCCGGAAACGGCGAAGGGCCAGCCCGGGAGGAAAACCCTCCTGAGCTGGCCCTTCTTGCTGTGCCCCCGGCAGGATTCGAACCTGCGACACCCGCTTTAGGAGAGCGGTGCTCTATCCCCTGAGCTACGAAGGCGGGGCTTGTCGAACACCTTGCCGGAAATCCCAGAGGGAGTGACCCGACCTGATGAGACGAGCGCCCTGGTCAGGCTGGCTCTGGGGCGCTGTCCGGGGTGGGTCCGGAGGGACACATTCCCGGGCACGTGCCCTTTGGCCGTCTGACCGCTGACAGCGTAGCGGATAGGGCTTCCCGAGGTCGCCCCCATTGGCCCCCGAGTGCAGGGGCGTGCCCGGGCTGCTGCTTCTGACCTGCGGAGTTCCGATGGCGGGGCAGGGGGCCTCGTCGCTGGTGATCAAGGTTCGGCGCGCTGGGTGGAAGGCGCGATGTCCGTTCCATCGGGTGGGTCCCGACCACCCCTCGAAAGTCGGGTGAGTCGGGTGCGTCGAGGCGCCAAGTCCCGGCTCGCGGCCGGTGAACTGGCGCATGTGAGCGCCGGCCCCGACTGGCACGCGGTTCCCGTCGGCCGATACCGCCAGCGTCACGCCCCCGGCCTCGCACCGGCCTGGTGTTCCCGGCCCCCGGCCTCGCACTGGTCGGTGCTCCAGGCCCCGCCCCCGGCCTCCCACCGGACCGGTGCTCCAGGCCCCGCCTCCGCGCCTCGCACCCAACCGGTCCTCCCCACCCCGAATCAAATGTCCGCCCCACACCCCACTGGCTCCTGTGCCGCCATCGCCCCGGCTCCAGTGCCGTCATCACGCCGGCTCCAGTGCCGTCCTCCGGTCCCAGGGACGTCATCGCCCTGGCCCCAGTGGCGCCCATCGCCCTGGCCCCAGTGACGTGATCGTCCCGGTCCCAGCAGCGCCCATCCCCCCGGCCCCCGTGCCGTAATCGGCGGCACGACGAACGGAACCTATCTGGTCAGATCACTAGCGTTACTCGAGCTAAGCGCGATGTTCCCGCGTCATTCTGCTGCGTGCGTCGAGACGTAGTGAGGTGCATTATGGATACTGCAGTAGAAAGGGCGATCGAGTGCATTCGGGAGCGTTACGGCGAGCCGCTGACTCTCACGGAGATCGCCGAAAGCGCCCTGCTCAGCCGTTTCTATTTCACCCGGCTGTTCAAAGAGGAGACCGGGCTCACTCCCGGCAGATTCCTGGCTGCGGTCCGCATTTATCAGGCCAAGCGGCTGATCGAGAGTACCTCGATGAGTATCACCGAAATATCGTTCGCGGTCGGATACAACAGCCTGGGTTCGTTCACCAACTCCTTCACGGCCAGTGTCGGAGTGTCTCCCAGCCGGTTCCGCCGGCTGACGCGGGACGGGGGGGACGGCCTGCCAGGGCCGGAGCCGAGCGCGCGGTCGGGGTTCGGTGTGGTCGCGGGGACGATCAGTCTGCCGGAGGGCCACGGGAACGCGCAGGTGTACCTGGGCGCCTTCCGCACGCCCGTCGTCCAGCATCCGTCCGTCGCCGAGGTCGTCGTCGACGTGCCGAGCGGCCGTCCGTCCTGCTACTCCCTGAAGGACGTACCCGAAGGGAGCTGGCACCTGCTCGCGGTGGCGGTGGCCGACGGCATCGGGCCCGATGCGCCGGCCCGGCGGACCTCGCTCGTCGGGGGGCGCGGCTCGGCGACCGTGGCCGTGAGCGCTGACAGCGTCACGAGCGCGGCGCTGCGTCTGCGCCCGAGCCGGCCGGTCGACCCGCCGGTCCTGCTCGCGCTGCCCGAGCTCGAACCCCGGGCCTCCGTCATGGCGCACCCCGGGTGCGCCTCCGTCACCCCGAGTCCGGATCCCGCCGGACGGCGCCAGGCCGCGGGCCACCTCCGGGTGGCGTCCGCGGCGCCGGCGCCGTCACGGTCGTGATCGTGGGGGATCACGGCACCATGTCCTGCTTGGTCTTGAGCCGCTCGGCGAGCAGGCTCCACTCCCTGCCGATGCGCTCGGCGATCGGGGCGATGACGCCGAGCCAGTGCGGCGGGACGGCGTCGACGAGCTCCCGCCAGTTCTCGTCGGGGTCGGTGGCGTGCAGCTGCATCCAGCGGAGGAACTCCCTGCCGCCCGCGTTGTACCGGATGGCGGGGTCGCTGGCCATCTTGGCCGCCACCGCCGTCCACGCGGGCGGCGCGTCGGTGTGGTTCCTGCGCTGCGGCGGCGCGGCATCGACGCTCGGGGCCACCCGTAGCGGCGCACGGGTGGCGCCGCCAGGAACCGCGGCGACGGACCTCGTCGCCTCGTCGGCCTGCCGTAGGGACTGCACGGAATGTACGGACTCCACGGGCTGTACGGACTGCACGGGAAGCGGCCGTGCGGCGGGTGTCTGGCGTCCTTCCCGCTCGGGGCCCTCGCCGCGCCGGAGCCGGGCGCTCACGTCGTGGACCGTGCCGAGTGACACGTCGGTCTCCTTGGCGACCTGACGGAGCGGGGCGTTCGGATGGGCGGTGATGTACTCGGCGGCGCGCCGCCTGCCCTCGCCCGGGTCCACCGGACGTCGCCTTCCGTCCCGGCCGATGCGCTTGCCGTCGAGCGCCGCTCCGTCCGCCGCCCGGTCGCGCAGCGACGCGATCGTCTTCGCGCTCAGCCCGGTGATCCCGGCGATGGCGCGGTCGGACCAGTCGGGGTGGGAGTTCAGGACACGCTGGGCTCCGGACACGCGGTCGGCCTTCGACAGCGGCAGTCCGTGCGAACCGTTCGCCTTCATGGCGATGACGAGCGCCTCGGAATTCGAGCAGTCGAGGAAGCGCGCCTTGATGCTGTCGTCGCCCCGGAGCCTGGCGGCCTCCAGTCGGTGCAGCCCGTCGATGATGCGATAGCCGTCCATCTGGACGAGAATGGGCGGAAGTTCCGCCGAGCCCGCCGCGTCGATGAGAAGCTGGATGTGAGAGGCGTCCGTTCCGTCCTGGCGCAGCGATATTCCGGGCGACAGCGCGTTGATGGGGACATCGCGTGCCGGCAGTTTCTCGAAATTCTTCAGATCGAATTCGCTGCGGGTCGAAGTTTCGGCGCTCTCCGCCCTGACGGCGGTGAATGCACTCGTTATCAAGACGGCTTGCGCATTGCTCTGAGACATTCCGTTTACTCCCTCTCTGCTGCCGCTCACGATGAGCGTCGCAGGGGGGTCTTTAGCTGCAGTCGAGGGCAGGTGGACGCTCCCTGGAAACACGACACCGCGGGTGCCCGCCGATCCGGCGGACACCCGCGGTGGGTGCGCAGAGGTCAGGCGTCCCTGCGTCGCAGCAGCACCGCCGCGACGACCAGCAGGACGGTCGTCCAGAGCGCGAGCACCCCGAGGCCCTGCCAGGGCCCCAGGACGTCGCCCGCGCGGGAGTGCTGTTGGGTGATCAGGTACCCGGCCTCGGTGGGGAGGTAGCCGTGGATGTGCTTGCCCACGCTGCCGGGCAGGAGCTTGGCCATCGGCGCGACGACCAGGACGAAGGCGATGACGCCGGTGATGCTCGCGGCCGTGTGCCGGATGATCGCGCCGATGGCGAGCGCGAACAGGCCGAGCAGGGACAGGTAGAGACCGCAGCCGACGACGGCGCGCAGGACGCCCGGGTCGCCGATGGCGACCGGCGCCTTGCTGTGCAGGATCGGCGCGCCGATGAAGAAGGAGGCGAACGCGGTCAGTTCGCCCACCGCCAGGACCAGCAGCCCGAAGACGGCGCCCTTGGCCGCCAGCACCGGCACCCGCTTGGGCACCGCGAGGAGGCTGGCACGGATCATGCCGGTGGAGTACTCGGAGGCGATGACCATCACGCCCAGCACGCAGATCGCGAGCTGGCTGAGCAGGATGCCGCTGCCCAGGATGGTGCCGGTCGGATCGAGCCGCATGGCGGCCTGCTGGGACGCGTCGCTCTTGTCCCAGTTCGCGACACCCATCTCCATGAACAGCGCGGTGAAGACCAGGGTGAGCACGATCAGGATGAGGAGCGACCAGACCGTGGAGCGTACGGAACGGATCTTGGTCCATTCCGAGAGCATCAGCCGCCCGAAGCTCGGCTTGTGCGCCTCGCCGACGGGTGCGGACGCGGGTGCGGTCAGGGTGGTCACTTCACGCCTCCGGCGGTGGACACGCCGGCGTCGTATTCGACGGCGTCTTTGGTCAGTTCCATGAAGGCGTCCTCGAGCGATCCGCGTCGGGTCGCGAGCTCGTGCAGGACCAGGCCGCCGGCGGCGGCGAGCTCGGCGATGCGGGGGGCCTCGAGCCCGGTGACGTCCAGGTCGCCCTCTTCGGCGTCGGTGACGGTGGCGCCCTCGGCCTTCAGCAGCTCGGCGAGCTGCTCCCGGTCGGGCGTCTTGACCCGGACGCTCTGCTCGGTGCTGCGCTCGACGAACTCCTCGGTGGAGCAGTCGGCGACCAGCCTGCCGCGGCCGATGACGATGAGATGGTCGGCGGTGACGGCCATCTCGTTCATCAGATGGCTCGAGACGAAGACGGCGCGGCCCTCCGCCGCGAGCGTCTTCATCAGGTTGCGGATCCAGAGGATGCCCTCGGGGTCGAGACCGTTGACCGGTTCGTCCAGGACCAGCGCCGCGGGGTCGCCCAGCAGCGCGGCGGCGATGCCGAGTCGCTGCCCCATGCCGAGCGAGAAGCCGCCCGCCCGCTTGCGGGCCACCGAGGCCAGACCGACCTGGTCGATGACCTCATCGACCCTGCGCTTGCCGAAGCCCTGGGTCTGGGCGAGGCAGAGCAGGTGGTCGTAGGCGCTGCGGCCGGTGTGGACGGCGCGCGCCTCCAGCAGCGCGCCGACCACCCGCATCGGCTGCGGAAGATCGCTGTAGCGGACGCCGTTGACGGTGGCCTCGCCGCCATCGGGCCGGTCGAGTCCCAGCAGCAGCCGCATGGTGGTGGACTTGCCCGCACCGTTGGGGCCCAGGAAGCCGGTGACCCGGCCGGGCTCGACAGTGAACGACAGATCGTTCACCGCGGTCTTGTCGCCGTAGCGTTTGGTGAGGTTCTTGGCCTCGATCATGGGCACCTCGGTTGAATGGGCTGCGAGAGATTTACGGGGGATAAAGTGCTCCCCACCCACCGTGGTATCAGGACTGCGATTCCGTTCAGTAGTCGGAGACCAGCCCGCGCTCTGAACGTTGGCCTCCGCTTTACCCGCGCGGCTATTTTTGACGGCGATGACCACCCGCGGACGCGGATGTTTCATCTGCTCATTCTCCTCAGTTGAACACGGAAACCCACGAGGGTGGTCATGAATTCAGTCGTCAACGATCCGGCGAGCGCCGGGCGGCCGGTGATCGGGATCTGCGCGCGGACCGCGCCGGTCACGCTCCAGGGCAGCGACATGGTCGTGAGCCTCGCGCTCCAGTCGCACGTCGCCTTCCTGTCCGCGGCGGGCTGCACGCCCCTGTTGCTTCCGCTGCTGCCCGGCGTCGAAAGCCTGGTCGGCCGGCTCGACGGCCTGCTGGTCCCGGGCGGCCCCGATCTGGATCCGCAGCTGTACGGTGAGGCCGCGCACCCGGTGACCCGGGCGATGAGTCCGGACGCCGACCGCGCCGAACTGGCGTTGGTCCGGGCGGCACTTGACGCCGAGTTGCCCGTCCTGGCCATCTGCCGCGGCACGCAACTGCTGAACGTGCTGCACGGCGGCACCCTCCACCAGCACCTGCCGGATGTCACGGGCCACCACGGCCACCGTCCGCGAACGCCGTCCTTCACGCTCGGCCACCACCGGCTGAAGCTCGAGCCGGGCAGCCGGATCGCCGGCGTCCTCGACGAGGACGCGCCGGAATCGGCCTGCCATCACCACCAGGCCGTCAACCGGCTCGGTGCCGGCCTCACCGCCACCGGCTGGGCGGAGGACGGAACCGTCGAGGCCATCGAAGTCAGGAATCATCCCTTCGCGATCGGCGTGCAATGGGAAGCCGGACAAACGGCCGACAAACGACTTCATCAAGCACTCGCCCAAGCCGCCGGACGCCCGAAAAACAGTTAGCCGCCGGAATTCGCAAACTTGAGAAAAGGCGGGCCTGCGGGCAAGCTTTTATCCGTTCCCGATCCGAAGGAGAATTACCGATGTCGCCGCGGATGCCTAACCCGTCACTGGTCGTTCCCGATGTTCTGCCGCCGATGCGTGCTCTGGTCAAGGCCATCAACAATGTCGGTGTGCCCTTGCAGACGCTTGTACTCATCCACCTGCGGGTGAGCCAGATCAACGGCCGTCCGGTCCAGATCCCCGTGAAGAAGCGCGAGTTCGAGGAGGCGGGGGAAGAGGACTACCGCCTCCCTCTGGTGGCTGCCTGGCGGGAGCAGACCTGCTTCACCGACGCCGAGCGCTCCGTGCTGGCTCTGGCCGAGGCGGCCACGCGTATCAACGACCAGGAGGACCCGGTGCCGGACGACGTCTGGGACGAGGCCGCCAAGCACTTCGACGAGCAGGAACTCGGCGCCGTGGTGCTCCACATCGGCCTGGTCAACCTCTGGAACCGCGTCAATGTCGTCACCAAGCAGGAGCCCGTGGACTGGCGAGTCAACCCCAAGAAGTGGACCCCGATGACCTCTCGGCTCGCCTCGGCCCGGTAGCCTCCCTCGTTCTCAGGCCCTGTTCGGTGAAAGATCCACCGAACAGGGCCTTTTGTCGTTTCCGGACTCAGCGGGGCAGGCGGGTGCGGCCGGCCGCGCTGGTGTTGAGGACGGCGAGCAGGCTCCGGGCCTGCACATTGACGTAGCGGCTGTGCCCGGCGAGCCAGTTCAGCTGGCCCGGGGTGACCCAGTGGAATCCCGGGGGCGCCTCGGCGGGCGTGGTGGCCTCGTCGGTCTCGACGATCAGATAGCGGCTCTCGGCGTTGAGGAACCGGCCGCCCTCCTCCGAGTGGATCGCCGAGTAGCGCACCCGGTCGGGAGACGCGTTCAGCATCAGGTCGAGGAAGGGCGGACGGTGCTCAGCCGCCAGATGGACGTAGTTCGCCGGAACGTACTGCACGGTCGGCGCGAGCTCGGCGGTGTCGAGGAAGCCTCCCTCGACGCGTGCGTGCACGAGGACGTGCGGGACCCCGTCGAAGACGCGGTAGGCGAAACCGACGATCCCGGGGCCCACCGGTTCGATGATCGGCTGTGTCCAGCCGGCGACCTCACGGCCCGCGCCCTCGACGGACACCGCCACCACCTGGAAGAACCTGTCGTCGACACGGCGGACGGAGTGCTCGTCCCGCTGCCAGCCGGCGATCTCCCGCAGGGGCATGCGGCGGGTACGGATGTCGTGACGGGCCCGTTCCCCGGTGAACCAGGCCAGCAGGTCGGCGTCGGACGACAGCGCCCCGGGTTCGGGAGGGGCCGTCGGAGCGCTCGCCAGCACGGTGCGCGCGTCCATGTTCACCACGTTGTCCAGGCGGAGCAGCGCCACCAGCTGTCCGAGGGTGAGCCAGCGGAACGCGTCGTCGAGGGGTATGTCGCCGTCCACCTCGACGATCATGTTGCGGTTGCGCTTCCGGTAGAACCAGGCGCCGTGCTCGGATTGCAGGACGTCCGTGAGCACCCGGTCCCTGTCCGGGGCGAGGAAGTGTTCCAGGTACTTCACCTCCGCCCCGCCGTGGGCCTTCGTGTAGTTGCTGCGGGTGGCCTGCACGGTGGGGGAGAGCTGGACCAGGTTGGGGTTGCCGGGCTCCATCTTCGCCTGCATGAGGAAGTGGAGGACGCCGTCGAACTCCTTGGCCAGGATGCCGAGGATGCCGATCTCCGGCTGCACGATGATCGGCTGCTGCCACTCGGCCTCCGGCCGGACGACGTGCAAGCCCTCGATGGTGAAGAACCGTCCGCTGCGGTGCCGCAGGTCGCCTGTCTCCGGCGCGAACGACCAGTGGTCGAGCTCGGCGAACGGGATCCGCCGGATCGCCGTCCCGCAGGACTGCCGGTGGAGGTCCAGCCAGCCCGGCACGTCGGACGTCGCGATGTGGACGCCCTCGGCCGTCGCGGCGGACAGGGCCAGCCTCTCGGATATCCCCGCTCTGGAACGCGGGACCAGTCGTGCCGGTGCGCTCACGGCCGACCACCGCTCTCCTTGACCGGCTTCCACCACTGCGGGTTGTCCCGGTACCAGGCGACGGTCTCCGCCAGTCCCTTGTCGAACGGGGTGAGCGGCAGGTGGCCGAGCTGCCGCTCGATCTTGGTCTGGTCCAGGGCGTAGCGCCGGTCGTGGCCCTTGCGGTCGGTGATGTGCTGGATCATGTGCGGCTCCGCTCCGCACAGCTCGGCGAGCCTGCGGGCCAGTGTCAGGTTCGGCACGGCCGTGCCGGCGCCGATGTTGTAGGCCTCGCCCGCCCGGCCCCCGGTGAGCACCCGGTGCAGGGCCCGGCAGTGGTCGTCCACGTGCAGCCACTCGCGGACCTGCTGTCCGTCGCCGTAGACGGGGATGGGGCGTCCCTCGAGCAGATGGGTGACGGCGAGCGGTATGAACTTCTCGGGGTGCTGATAGGGGCCGTAGTTGTTGGAGCAGCGGGTGACCGAGACGTTCAACCGGTGTGTACGGAAGTAGGCGAGGGCGATGAGGTCGGAGGCGGCCTTGGACGCGGCATAAGGGGAGTTGGGCAGGAGAGGGGACTCCTCGGTCCAGAACCCCTCCTCGATGGACCCGTACACCTCGTCCGTCGAGACGTGCACCACCCGATCGACGCCGACCGTCAGGCAGGCCTCGAGCAGCGCCTGTGTGCCCTCCACATTGGTCCGGACGAACGCGGTGCCACTCTCGATCGAACGGTCGACATGACTCTCGGCCGCGAAGTGCACCACCGCGTCCTGGCCGTCCAGTACCGAGCGCAGCAGTTCCCGGTCGAGGATGTTCCCCCGTACGAAGGTGAGCCGCGGGTGGGCGGCGGGGAGGTTGTCACGTCTTCCCGCGTAGGTCAGCTGGTCGAGGACCGTGACGTGCGCGTCCTCGAAACCCGGATATCCCCCGTCGAGCATGGTCCGTGCGTAATGCGAGCCGATGAATCCGGCTCCGCCGGTGACGAGGATTCTCATGAGACCACATCGCAGTCGGAATTCCATGGTCGAAGCATGTGTCTTTGCCCTTTTCGGTGAGAGGGATGAGGAACGCGCAATTCACGCTAAAGAATCGCCTGATTCCGGGCATCTTTCATATTGCCGGTTCAACCGCTGAAAAAAGCGTCGGGGGGGGGGGGGGGGGGGGGCGGCCCCCCCCCCCCCCCCCCGCAGCGCGGACACGACCCGGTGTAGCGGGGCGGGGTGGGAGGGGGGGGGGTGCGCGTCGGGGCGGGGGTGGGG
>NZ_JBHVWZ010000041.1:41116-62898 GCF_042881985.1 Streptomyces sp. NPDC058246
TACTCCACATTCCCAAGAACGACTGAGTAGATGGGCTAATTATTCATCTACCCCTCCTACCCCTCCTATACCGGGGGTGGGGGGGGGGGGGGGCCCCCCCCCCCCCCCCCACCCCCCGGATCAGGCGTTACCGACCGATGTAGGCCGCGAGGTGTTCGCCGGTGCGGGTCGAACAGGCGTCGACGAGGTCGGCGGGGGTGCCCTCGAAGACGATCCGGCCGCCCTCGTGACCGGCACCGGGGCCGAGGTCGATGATCCAGTCGGCGTGGGCCATCACGGCCTGGTGGTGTTCGATGACGATCACCGACTTGCCCGCGTCGACGAGACGGTCGAGCAGTCCGAGCAGGTTCTCGACATCGGCGAGGTGGAGGCCGGTGGTGGGTTCGTCCAGGACGTAGACGCCGCCCTTGTCCGCCATGTGCGTGGCCAGCTTGAGCCGTTGGCGTTCGCCGCCCGACAGCGTGGTGAGGGGCCGGCCGATGTCGAGGTAGCCGAGACCCACGTCGGAGAGGCGTTCGAGGATCCGGTGGGCGGCGGGGACATGCGCCTCTCCGGCGCCGAAGAAGTCCTTGGCCTCGTCGACGGGCATGGCGAGGACCTCACTGATGTCGCGGCCGCCCAGTCGGTGGTCCAGGACCGACGCCTCGAAACGCCTGCCCTCGCAGTCCTCGCAGGCGGTGGCGACGCCCGCCATCATCGCCAGATCGGTGTAGATGACGCCGGCGCCGTTGCAGGTGGGGCAGGCGCCCTCGGAGTTGGCGCTGAACAACGCGGGCTTCACGTCGTTGGCCTTCGCGAACGCCTTGCGGATCGGGTCGAGCAGCCCGGTGTACGTCGCCGGGTTGCTGCGGCGTGAACCCTTGATCGGCGACTGGTCGACGGCCACCACGCCGTCCCTGCGCGCCACCGAGCCGTGGATCAGCGAACTCTTGCCGGAGCCCGCCACCCCGGTGACGACGCACAGCACGCCGAGGGGGATGTCGACGTCGACGTTCTGGAGGTTGTGCGTCGAACCGCCGCGGATCTCGAGGTGCCCCTTCGGCTTCCGCACCGTCTCCTTGAGGCCGGCCCGGTCGTCGAGGTGGCGGCCGGTGATCGTGCCGCTGTCCCGCAGCCCTTCGAGGGAGCCCTCGAACATCACCTCGCCACCGCCCGCGCCCGCGCGCGGGCCGAGGTCGACGATGTGGTCGGCGATCGCGATCGCCTCCGGCTTGTGCTCCACGACGAGCACCGTGTTGCCCTTGTCGCGCAGCCGCAGCAGCAGGTCGTTCATCCGGCTGATGTCATGCGGATGCAGGCCCGTGGTGGGCTCGTCGAAGACGTACGTGGTGTCGGTGAGCGCGGAGCCGAGGTGGCGGATCATCTTCACCCGCTGTCCCTCACCGCCCGACAGGGTGCCCGCGGGACGTTCGAGCGAGAGGTAGCCGAGGCCGATCTCCACGAACGATTCCAGGGTGTGCAGCAGCTTGGCGAGCAGCGGCGCCACCGACGGCTCGTCCAACTCGCGTACCCACGCGGCGAGTTCCCTGATCTCCATCGCGCAGGCGTCGGCGATGCTGATGCCGCCGATCTTGGATGACCTGGCCTCCGCGCTGAGCCGGGAACCGCCGCAGTCGGGGCAGGAGGCGAAGGTCACCGCCCGCTCCACGAACGCCCGGATGTGCGGCTGCAGCGACTCCTTGTCCTTGGACAGCATCGACTTCTGGATCTTCGGGATCAGGCCCTCGTAGGTCAGGTTGACACCGTCGACCTTCACCTTGGTCGACTCGCCGTAGAGGAAGTCCCGCATCTCCTTCTCGGTGAATTCGCGGATCGGCTTCTTCGGGTCGAGGATGCCCGACTCGGCGTAGACCCGTGTGGTCCAGAAGCTGTCCTGCTTCCAGCCGGGGATCGTGAACGCGCCGTCGCCGATCGCCCTGGAGTCGTCGTAGAGCTGGGTGAGGTCGATGTCGGAGACCATGCCGCGGCCTTCGCAGCGCGCGCACATGCCGCCGTGGTAGACGGCCTTGCGGACCACGATCCGTTCGCCCTTGCCCTTGTCGACGTTCATGGCCCCGCTCGCCGTCCGCTTGGGGACGTTGAAGGCGAACGCGCTGGGCGGGCCGACAAAGGGCTGCCCGAGCCGGCTGAAGAGGATGCGCAGCATCGCGTTGGCGTCGGTGGCGGTGCCGACGGTGGAGCGGGGGTCGGCGCCCAGCCGCTGCTGGTCGACGGTGATCACGGTGGTCAGCCCGTCGAGGACGTCGACCTCGGGACGCGCGAGCGTCGGCATGAAGCCCTGCACGAAGGCGCTGTAGGTCTCGTTGATCAGCCGCTGCGACTCCGCGGCGATCGTGTGGAACACCAGCGAGCTCTTGCCCGAGCCGGAGACACCGGTGAACACCGTCAGCCGGCGCTTGGGGATCTCGACGCTGACGTCCTTGAGGTTGTTCACGCGCGCGCCGTGCACGCGGATCAGGTCGTGACTGTCGGCGACGTGCGGCGCGGGCGACTGCGTGTCCGTCCTCGGGGCCATGCTCATCGTGTCTCCATCTCTCAGGATGGGACCGCCTTCGCCCGGTCCCATCCGAGCTTGGGGCGCTGCCCTCGAATCCCCCTCGAGGCCCCGTCGAGAACGACTCGAGGAGAACTCGAGGAGAACTCGAAGGGGGTCGAGGGGGGTTCGCGAGAACTCGAGGGGGCTTCGAGCGGGATTCGAGTGGGCCTCGAGGGAGATACGAGGGAGATACGAGCAGGACTCGAGGGGGATACGAGGGGGCTTCGAGCCGGACTCGAGGGGCTTCGAGGGGATGCTCGGACTCAGCGGTCCTGGAGCAGTCCGAGCTCGTTGCCGTCGAGGTCGGTGACGGTGGCCACCAGACGGCCGCCGACGTCGGCGGCGGCGTTCTTCACCGTGGCGCCCGCGGCGGTCACCTCGGCCAGCTTCGCCTCGATGTCGGGAACGTGCCAGTAGGCGACCGGCGTGGCCATGCCCTGCGTTCCCGCCCCCGGCACCAGCCCGATGTGCTGGCCCGCGACGTCGAAGCCGACATAGAAGTCCCCGTCGGTTTGAGGTTCGACGCCGAGCAGGGCCGTGTAGACCTTCTTGGCGGTCGCCAGGTCCGAGACGGGATGCAGCACGGTCTTGATTCCCTGGACGGCAGAGTCAGCCATGATCACTCCTGGGGTTGGGATGTCGTCACTTCAGGCTAGGGAAATCACCCGACGCGGCGCTTCTTCGTTCCTGCTCACCCCAACGGGTTTCCAGCCATCTTTGACCGGAATTAAAGAGGGCCTCGTCAGGCTGCGAGCGCGTTGTATCCAGAAGGGGAATCACGTGAAAAAGCTCGCATTGGTCACGTCAGTGATCGTGGCAGGTCTCCTGGGTTCGACCGTCGCTCCCGCGACGGCGAAGGACACGACCGCGACGGCGAAGGACACGACCGCGCCGGCCGCCGAAAGCGTGGCCTGGTCGCCGTGCCCGGCCACCGACCCGGTCCTCGGCGCCTTGCTCAAGGGCCTGGAGTGCGGATCGATACAGGTGCCGCTCGACTACGGCAAACCCGACGGCCAGAAGATAACCCTGGCGCTGACCAGGGCCAAGCACACCGCCCCCGACGCCCAGTACCAGGGCGTCGTGCTGCTGAACCGCGGCCAGTGGCCCGGCGGCATCGGCCGCGACCTGCCCACCCGGTACGCCAAGGGCACGACCGGACTGGCGCAGGACGTGGGCGCCGCCTACGACTGGATCGGCTTCGACCCGCGCGGCGTCGGGGCCAGCGAGCCGGCGGTCGTCTGTGACAGTGACTACGTCTACCCGGGGCACGCGCAGCCGGACCCCGTGCCGAGCACCCCCGCCGCCGAGCAGGAGTGGGCCGACCGGGCCCGCGCGTACGCCAAGAGCTGCGGCGACAAGTACGGCGATGTGCTCAAGCACCTCAGCACCAAGGACGCCGCACGCGACCTCGACCAGATGCGGATCGCGCTCGGCCAGGAGAAGATCACCTACTTCGGCACCGACTGGGGCACCTACCTCGGCTCGGTCTACGCCTCGATGTACCCGAGCCGGGTGCGCCGGATGCTGCTGGACAGCGTGGTGAGCCCCAGCGGCGCCTGGTACCAGAACAACCTCGACAAGAACGTGACGTCCGAGAAGAACGCCAAGATCTTCTTCACCTGGGTCGCCAAGTACGACGCGGTCTACCACCTGGGCACCACCGCCGCCGAGGTCGAGGCGGAGTACTACAAGGGTCAGGACGCGCTCGGCGCGGCGCCCCTCGACGGCAAGATCGGCCCGGCCGAGTGGGCGGACGTCTTCGAGCCGGTCGTCTACCGCAGCTGGACCTGGCTCTCCCGCGCGCAGGTGCTCGCCGACTGGGCGTTGCGCGGTGACCCGACGTCGCTGCGGGCCAACTACTCGGACCCGGGCTTCCCGCACCAGAACAGGCACGCGATGACCAACGCGGTCCAGTGCCTCGACGCCCACTGGCCGCGCGACTGGAACCGCTGGCACACGGACTACTCCCGCCAGTACGCCGCCGGAAACCGGTTCCTGACCTGGACCAACGCCTGGTACAGCGCGCCGTGCGCGTTCTGGCCGGTGCCCGCCCAGAAGGCGCAGAAGGTCGGCAACAGCGGGGTGAACGTCCTGCTGGTGCAGCCGGAGTTCGACACCGCGCACGGTGTCGCCGGAGCCAACGAGACGCACAGGCTGTTCCCGAACTCCCGGCTCATCCTGGAGCAGGGCGGCCACAACGTCGGCGCGGCGCTGTCGGCGAACAACAACGCCTGCCTCAACGCCTACGTCAGCGACTACCTGAGGGACGGCACCCGTCCCGCCTCCCGGTCGGGTGTCGACGCCACCTGCGAGGCGGCCGCGGACCCGGTGCCGGCGTCCTGATCCGTCGTCAGGCAGGCCCCGCATGTGGTCATGCGGGGCCCGCCTGTCGGGGTCAGCGCGTGGCGGGGACGGCGTCGGCCCGGCGGGCGGCGACCAGTTCTTCCAGGGTTCGCGCCAGTTCGTTGGGGGAGGGCGTGGCGAGCACCTCCTGACGGAGCCGCTGGGCGTTCGCCCGGATGGTTCCGTCCTCCAGCAGACGGACGAGTGCGGCGCGGACTCCGGGCCCGTCCACCTCGGCGGGTTCCATGGAGAGCCCCGCCCCCGTCCGGTCGAGGCACTGGCGCTTCAGCGGAATGTCGAACGCCCTGCTGACCAGCAACTGGGGGACGCCGTAGCGCAGAGCGCAGCCGAACGACCAGGTCCCGCCGTGATGCACCATGGCCGCGCAGGTCGGCAGGACCTCCGAGAGGGGCACGGACTCCACGAGGCGGGTGTTGGCCGGCACGTCGCGCAGCCTGTGCTGGGAGTCCCGCGGCAGGGTCAGGACCAGCTCCATCTCCAGGTCGCCCACCGAGTCGAGGATGTCCTGGATGCGTTCGACGGGCAGCAGGTGCCGTACCGGCCCGTCGTTCACCGAGTCACCGAACGTCATCAGGACCCGCGGTGCCCGCGGCGGTTCGGCGAGCCATCGCGGTACGACGGCCGGCCCGTTGTACGGAATGAACTGCACGGGGAGCGTGGTCGGCCGGGGGTCGGGCCGGAACGCCTCCGGAAGCGGGTCGATGGTGAACTGTCCGTTCACCAGATCCTCGGAGAACTCGCGGCCGTACTTCCCGGCCCAGCCCGCCAGCCAGTCGCGCAGCCCGTCGACGCGTTCCTCCGGTGGCTGCAGGGCCTTGGCGTGCAGATAGTCCTCACGCATGCGGGTGTAGACGTCGACCGAATACAGCACCCGGGCGTGCACCGCTCCCACCGCGGCGGCGGCCACCGCTCCCGCGAACGCCTTCGCGCCCCAGAGCACCAGGTCGGGCCGCCATTCGAGGGCGAATTCGACCAGGTCCTCCATCATCGAGTCGTTGGATCGCCGTGCCTGCGGAAGCACCAGGGTGTCGAAGAGCCTGGTGACCTGCTCCCACCCCAGCCGCTCGCGATCCGGCCGGACGTCGAACAGCGGGCCGAGGCCCCCTTGCCCAGACCCTCCCGCGGCGGGCGCGGGAGCCGCTTTGCGCCGGTCCCGCCGCTTGCGTTCCTCCGCGGTCTCGCCGGGACCGACGCTTAAGCCCGTCAGCCCGGCCCCGGTGACGGCGTCGAGCAGGTCCGGCCACCCGGCCACCCGCACCTCATGCCCGGCCGTCTGCAGCGACCACGCCAACGGAACCAGGTTGAACAGATGTGTTTTCCAGGGAAACGGCACAATGAGCACGCGCACGACGGACTTCCTTAGATTCAGGGGTGGGGGGACTCAGGGGCGAACGCCACGCTTTCCGGCTCCCGCCATCATGATCACGCGGTGCCGTACGGTTCTTCTCCAGGTTTGCCCGGTGGCGCCGGTCGCGGCGGTGACCAGGACGGTGGTGGCGGCGACCACGAGGGCCGCGGGCAGGGGGCCGGCCAGGTCGCAGAGCGCCCCCATGACCAGGATGGAGACGGCCACGCCCGAGGGGAGCAGCGTGGCCCGCAGCGTCACCACCGAGGAGAGCTCCTCGGCGGAGGCCGCGGCCAGCAGCCGGTTGTTGTAGTGGACGTAGGCGACCTCGAAGAGGACCAGGAAGAGCGAGTACAGCGCCAGCGTGGGTACCGTGCGGCCGACCAGTACCGCCGCCAGCAGGGGTGGCATCGGGGCCAGGGCCCAGGTGGCCGAGGGGAGGCGGTCGAGGTACCGCTGGGCCGGCAGGGCGGCGAGCGAACCCGCGAAGATGGCGACCGCCGAGATCGCGACGAAGACCCCCACCAGGCGGGTTCCGCCGCCCAGCACGTGCAGCGGGATCACGGTGACGGCCACGGTGTGGAAGCCCTGCCAGAACGCCACCAGGAGGAAACGGGCGAACAGCCTGCGCAGCACCGGGTCGTGGACGCGCAGGCGCGTGCCGGTCGCGGAGTCCGCGTCGTCCCGGGCGGCCACGGGGGACCCCTCGGGGGGTGACGGCAGCGCCCAGGCGAGGGCCGCGGAGAGCGCCAGCGTCGCCACGTTCACCGCGATCAGGCCCCGGAGCGTCAGGACCGCCCCGGCAGGCCCCGCCAGCGCCGCGCCGACGCTGAGCCCGGTCAACTTGCCGATCTCGGCGACGGTGTTGGCCCGGTCCAGGCGCTCCGGCCGGACTGTGCCGCGCAGCACGACCGACGTGGCCGAGCGGGTGACCGCCTCGAAATAGCCGCGGGCGAGCACGAGAACGGCGGCGGCCGCGAGCAGCGCGTCGCCCGGTGCCACGAGGGCGGCAGCGGTGAGCACCAGGCTCGCGGCCTCGGCCAGCCGGACGAGTCGCTCCGGGGCGCGCCGGCTGAGCAGCCGGTTGAGCGGTCCGGCCAGCAGCAGCGCGGGCAGCCACGGCGCACTCAGCACGGCTCCGGCGAGCAGGCCCGACCCGGTGACCGACCCCACGTGTGTGGACAGGCTCGCGAGAACCAGAAAACTTCCGAACGCGTTGACGAACAGCAATACCGGAGTGAAATGCGGCGAGCGTAACGTCGTGGGAAAAGAAGTCATCACGTATTCCTCCAGCTCTGGAGGATGTCAGAGCTGAACAGATTTCGGCGAGGGCAAAGTCTGTCTATCTTTGAACATATGACAGCAGCCATTGAGGACAGCCCGTGCATCGCGATTGTCGATGCCTACGCCGCGGTCCGTTCACTCGTTTTGGAATTCCGGGAGCAGGGGTACTCCGTCGTTCGTGTGCAGAGCACGAGTGATGTGCCGTTCGTGTACCGGTCGGCCCCTTTCGTCCGCGATGACTTCATCGCCGACATCCATCATGACGGCGATCTGGCGGCTACGGTCGACGCGGTCGCGGCGTTCGCGCCGGTCGCCGTGATCTCGGGTGGCGAGGTCGGCGTGGAGTTCGCGGACCTGCTCGCGGAGCGACTCGGCCTGCCCGGCAACGGCACCGCCCTCAGCGCCGCGCGGCGCGACAAGCACCTCATGGTCGAGACCGTGCGCGCCGCCGGGCTCCGCGCGGCCCGGCAGCTGCGGGCCACCGACCCGGACGAACTCGCCGCCTGGCACCGTGAGCTGGGCGGACGCGTCGTCGTCAAGCCGCCGCGCAGCGCGGGCAGCCAGGGAGTCTTCTTCTGCGACACCCCGGAGGAGTCGGTCGCGGCCCTGCTGTCCCTCGCGGACGCCGACGACGTTTTCTCCCAGCCCAACAACGGGGCCGTGGCGCAGGAGTACCTTCCCGGCACCGAGTACATGGTGAACACGGTCAGCCGGGACGGCCGCCACCACGTGTGCGACGTCTGGCGGACCGGCCGCGTCAGCGCGAACGGTGTCGTCGACCTCTGTGACGCCCTCTCGCTGATCGACTCGGGGAGCCGGGTCGTGGAGCCGCTGAGCGACTACGCGTTCCGGGTCCTGGACGCTCTCGGCATCCGGCACGGACCGGCGCACGTGGAGATCAGGATGACCCCGGCCGGCCCGTGTCTGGTGGAGGTCGGCGCCCGGATAGCCGGCGGCGGCATCCCGGCCTGCGCAGGCCTCGGCATCGGCGAGTCACAGCTGGAGTGGACCGTCGACGCGTACACGCGCCCCGAGCGGTTCCACGCCCGGGCCGCAAGCCCGTACACGGTGCGGCGGTACTGCGCGATCGCCGGCATGGTCTCGCCGGTGGAGGGCGTGCTCAGCGAGTACCGGGGCATCGAGGAGATCCAGGAGCTGGAGAGCTTCCACGCCCTGTCGACCCAGGTGAAACCGGGCCAGGAGATCCAGCGGACCGTCGACGACCTCACCTACCCGGTCGTCGTGACGCTGCTGCACGACCTCGAGGAGGTCGTGCAGCGCGACCTCAACACGATCCGTCATCTCGACGGCGTCGCGTTCTACGTCCTCGACCGCGGCGCCCGCTCCTGAACACGCCGTTCGACCGCTGACCCGCCGCGGTCGAACGTCACGGGCGGGCGGCGGCCGGCTCCCGCCGGGACCAGGAAGGCCGCGGCACCTTGTAGACGAAGCTGACGGCGGTGCGCGGCTCCGCCGCCGTCGTGTTGGGGGCCGAGCGGTGCAGCACCATGCCGTCGAACATGACGGCCGAGCCGGGTTCGAGGGGCATGGCGACCGGTTCGGTGCGCGGCAGGTGCTCGTCCGCGACGTGCGGCTCGACCGCCTCTTCCAGCGGCGGCTCGCCCGGCAGACGCTCGCGGTCCCCGGTGTGCGGGAGCAGCCCGAGCAGGTGGGAGCCGGGGATGAACTCGACGCAGCCGTTGCGCGGGGTGGCGCGTTCGAGCGCGATCCAGATCGTCACGACACCGTGCTCCCGCGCGCCGAAGCCGGGAGGCGCGAAGGCCATGTCCTGATGCCAGGGCTTCGCCGAGCCCACCGCGGGCGGCTTCGCCCACAGGAAGGCGTTGACCAGCGTGCCCGGGGCACCGACGGCCCGGGCGACCGGCCCGTCGGCCAGGCCCAGCGACCGCTGCACGGCGTCGAACTCGGGAACGTGGGCGTGGATGCGGTCGGCCGACCGGAGCACCCCGGTGAGGGCTCCGGCCCCCTGCTGCCAGGCCGCCCATCCGCCGATGCCGGGCGCCTCGAGGACGAAGTCCCCGGTCGATACGGTGCGGCCGCGGGCGAGCTCCTCGAGCCGGCCCACCGCGCCCCGGAGCCGGGCGAGCGCGTCGCCGGTCGCGAGCGCGGGGAGCCGCACGAACCCGTTCTCCCGCATGTCACGGGAATAGGTGTCAGCGGTGTCAACGGTGTCAGCGGTATCAGCGGTGTCAACGGTTTCGACCATTCTCTTCTCCCTCTCCTGACGTCGGACCGCCGCGAACTTACCCGCACGTATCAGGGAATGTTCATGTTCAAGGTGCGCGGGTCATGGCCGTTGCCGCGTATTCCGCGGTCTGCGTATGCTTCCGAGCCGTTGGTCATTCGGCCACGCAATTGGTCATGGCGAAGGGAGTGAAAAATGAGCGACCGTACCTTTATGGACACCCGTGACGCGCAGGAGGAGACCAGCAAGTGGTAACCCCCTGATCAGCGAAATGCGCCGCCCGTATGGAATCGCATTCCGTACGGGCGGCACGTCGTCCTGAGAGAGGTTGAGATGGTAGGTAATCGCGTTTCACAAGTCATCGACATTCCCGCCGACATGCTGGTGATCGACGACTCCACCGACGACCGCTACTGGGCGTCGGTGCAGCGCGTCGTCGACCTGGCCGAGGAGAAGGGCCGGGCCGCGGACGGGGTGCCGTTGCTGGCCAGTCTCGTGGTCACGCATCCGGAGTGGCCGGTGCGCGCCGGCGCGGTGCGGCTGCTGGCCGAACATCACGTGGGGGACCCCGCGGCCGACGCCGCCGTGGCCGCCGCGACACACGACACGGTCGACTGGGTCGCGTTCACCGCGCTCAAGGTCATCGCGCAGTACCGGATCGCGGCCGCCGTCCCCGACCTCATCCGTATCTCCGGCTGGCCCAGCAACTTCACCCGGCCCGACTGGGCGCGCAAGCCCGTCGGCTGCGGCGCGGCGCTCACCAAGCGCGCCCTCATCGCCGTCTTCGGCACCCGCGACCCCGCCGAACTCCGCCGTCTCGAGGACGAGTACTTCACGGACATGCGGGCGCGGATCGATGCCGCGCGCAAGCGGCCCCGGCGGCACGCCGACGTCGTCCTGGTGCCGGGCGGTGCGGCGATCATCGGTGCGAACGCGAAGCCCGACGCCTTCCGGATGGCGCAGGACGACAGCACGCTGCGCGCCGTGGACGTGCCCGAGTTCCTCATCGACCGGACCACCGTGACCAACGCGCGCTACCGGGAGTTCCTGGACGAGGTCGGCGACTCCGGCGAGTTCGACCACCCGGACCAGCCGCTCGAGCGGTCGCACCGCCCCGCGCACTGGCACGACCCGCGCTTCAACGCGCCCGGCCTGCCGGTCGTCGGCGTCGACTGGTACGACGCCTACGCCTTCGCGAAGTGGGCCGGTGGCTCGCTGCCCAGTGAGGTCCAGTGGGAGAAGGCGGCACGCGGCGTGGACGGCCGCCGCTACCCGTGGGGCGAGGAGTGGGACCCGGAGCGGGTGAACTACGTCGAGCGCTCGTTCGGCGAGGCCGTGGCCGACCTCGACTCCCTCGAGGCGCTGCTGGTCACCATCTCGCAGGGTGACAACCCCGCCCATCCGGTGCTGCCCGCGGACGCCCTCCCGCAGGGCGCCAGCCCGTACGGCGTCCTGCAGATGTCGGGGAACGTCTGGGAGCTGACCCGGACCAACTTCTACACCGGCGACGACATGGACCCCTTCTTCAAGGGACGCCACCCGCTGGACTTCATGAACCGCAAGGAGGCCTTCCACATCCTGCGCGGTGGCACCTGGACGTCGCCGCCGACCTGTCTGACCACGTTCTACCGGGGCAAGGACCTGATCACCGACCGGCACAACGAGGTCGGCTTCCGCTGCGTGTACGAGACGAGCGGCTGATGCGTCTGACATCGCTCGGGCATGCCGCGGTCCTCGTCGAGACGGGGACGGAGCGCATCCTCTTCGACCCGTGGCTCACCCAGCGCCTGGACCGCTTCTGGGAGCACCACCCGCCGCTGGCGGACGACCTGGTCCGGGAGGTGCTCGACGACGGTGTCGACTATGTGGTCCTCAGCCACCACCACTTCGACCACCACCACTTCCCCTCGCTGCTCCGCCTGCGCGACGGCGCCGACGTGGACTTCGACGACAGCCCGCGCCAGAGCTCCGGCGTCACCTGCGTCTACCCCGCGGGCCCGGTGCCGCCGCAGCTGACCGCCTCGGGGCTCGGGCACCAGGCGATCGCCTGGACGCTCCGCCGTTTCGGCTTCGAGCACCTGCACCCGGTGACGCCGGGCGACACGATCACCCTGGGCGGCTCGACCCTGCGGACGTTCCCCTCGGCCGTGCCGTTCCCCGAGATGAGCGTGCTGGTGGAGACCGCCGACGCGGCCGTCCTGCTGTGCGGGGACGCGCTGCTGCACGAGGCGACCGTGGAGGCCTTCCGCCGCGAGGACGCGCCCCGGCTCGACGCCGTGTTCGTCCCCGCGCACAGCATCGCGCCGCCCGGTGTGCTCACCGAGCGCCGCCCGCTGACGGACCCGGACGCGGCCCGCGCCCGCGCCGTCGCGAACTTCGACCGGTACGTCGAGGCGATCCCCGCCGCCTTGACGGTGCCCTCCTCGTTCGGCTGGCGCGTCATCGGCGACGGCGAGCGCGACTACTCCTGGTGCAACCGGACGATGTTCCCCTTCACCCCGACCGAGGCCCTGCGGCGCCTGGACGAGCTGGGCCGCGACGGCCTGCTGTGGGGGCCGGGCCAGGTGATCGAGGTGGCGGACGGCAAGGCCGTACCGGCCGACGGCCCGGTCCCGCCCGGCGCGTACGACTTCGATCAGGTCTATTCCGAGGTGACGCTCGACCCGGGCACGCCGGTGCCGCCGTTCGACGCCGCCCTCGACCGGTACGGTCGCCAGACCCGCACCAGCGAGGACATGCTCCGCGAGCTGTTGGACCGGCTGGTGGCGACCGACTACTGGTACCGGGCGCTGGACGACGGCGCCGGACGGCACGTCATCTCGCTGTACGAGGACGGCGGCGCCGAGACCGCCTTCCTGCTGGACCCGGTGGCGGCCCGGGTGACGCGGCTCGGTCCAGGCCCGGCCCGGAGCCACCTCGCCGGCGGTGAGGGCTGGACCGAGATGGCGGCGAGCACGCTGGAGGCCATGCTCGGCGCCGACCTGTTGTTCGGCAGCTCCTTCGGCCTGTGGGCCAGCGACGGCGTCCTGCTCTCCGCGGTCTTCCACCACCCGTCGTTCTACACACGCCATGTGGAGCGCGCGCTGCGGGAGGCGAGCGGCCCGTGAACGACGCCCCCGAAGCGGTCCTGCTCGACCACGAGAGCGCCTGCCTGCGCGGCAACCCGCTGGGCGACCCGCACCGCCGCCGGATCGAGGTGCGCCTGCCGCCCGGCTACGACGGCGTCCGGCGGTACCCGGTCGTGTACTGGCTGCCGGGGTTCGGCGCCTATCCCAGTCTCGGCGGCCGGGCCCTCGCCTTCGGCGGATCCGTCGCCGACCGGCTCCGCCAGGCGATGGCGGACGGCCGTGTGCCGCCCGCGCTGCTCGTCGTGCCCGACTGCACGACCGCCTACGGCGGCTCGCAGTACCTCGACTCGGCCGCCTCCGGCCGCTACGCCGCCTACCTCGCCGAGGTCGTCGCGGAGGTGGACCGGCGATTCGCGACCCGGCCGGAGCCGGCGTGGCGCTGCGTCGCGGGGAAGTCCAGCGGCGGCTACGGCGCGCTCCTCGCGGGCATGACGTCCGAGCTGTTCGGGGCGGTGATCGCCTGCTCGCCCGACGCCGGGTTCGAGCACTGCTACCTGCCGCTGCTCCCCGCCGCGCTCGACACCGTCAAGGCGGCCGGCGGCGTCGACGGGCTGCTGGCCCGCCGGGACAGCGGCCCGCACGACGTCCCCTTCATGGTGGCGATGAGCATCATCGCGATGGGCATGTGCTACGCCGACGACCCCCGGACCACCCCGTCGGACGCGCTGCCGTGCGACCCGGCGACGGGCCTGTTCCGCGACGACGTGTGGCGGCGGTGGCTCACCCACGACCCGGTGCGGATGCTCCCCGCCCACGCCGGCCGTCTCGCCGGACTCGGTCTGCTCCACCTCGGCGTCGGCGAACGCGACGAGTACGGCATGCACTGGGGGGTCCGCGCGCTGCACGCGGCCCTCGGCGCGCACGGCGTCCCACACGTCTACCGGGAGCACGAGGGCGGACACCACGGCATCGAGCACGTGTTCACCGAGGCTCTGGCGGAGCTCTGGCGGGTATGGCGGGAACCGGAGCGTGACACGTGTGCGGCATAGCGGGCTTCATCAGCCTGGACGGACGACGGGACCCCGCGTGGCTGGACGCGCTGGGCCGGACGATGACCGAGGCCATGGCGCACCGCGGCGAGGGGGCCTGCGCCCCGTACGTCTCGTCGTGCGGCACCGTCATGCTGTGCGCGACGCGGCTGGCGGTCCGCGACCGCACCGCGGCCGGGGACCAGCCGATGACCGACCCCGGCGGCCGGGTCGTGCTGGTGCACAACGGCGAGGTGTACGGCTCCCGTTCACCCGCCCCACCGCTGTGGCCGCGCCGTACCACCTGTGACACCGAGTTCGTGCTCCAGCAGATCTGCCGCGAGCCCGATCCGGGGAACGCGCTGCGGCCGCTGTCCGGCATGTTCGCGCTCGCCTGGCACGACACCTCGACCGGCCGCGTGGTGCTGGCCCGCGACCACTTCGGCGTGAAACCGCTGGTCTACGCCTTCACCCACGGGGGGCTGCTGTTCGCCTCGGAGGCGGGGGTGCTGCTCCGCACCGGCCTGGTGGCACCCGAGGCCGACCCCGAGGAGTACGTGCTGCGCTCCTGGATCCGGATGGACGCGGCCGACGACCGCACCTGGCTGCGCGGCGTCAAGTCCCTGCAGCCCGCCGAGTACCTGGTGGTCGACCCACCGCGCACGCGCACGCACCGCTACTGGCGACCCGAGCCGGACGACGTCCCGGTCGGTCCCGAGGAGATCAGGGCCGCCTTCGACCGGGCGGTCGCCGAGCGGTCCGTGTCCGACGTCCCCCGCGCGGCGGTGCTCAGCGGCGGCGTCGACAGCTCGGCGATCGTCGCAGGCCTGACCGCGGCGGGACTGCCCATCGACGCGTACGTGCTGCGCTACCAGGACGGCATCGGCGGCTCGGGCGACGACGTGGCGCACGCCGCCGAGGTCGCCGACCGTCTCGGTGTGCCGCTGACCGTCTGCGACCTGGACCGCCACGCCGCCGCCGACCTGGTGCCGATCCTGCCCACCCGGCTGATGAGGCCGCTGCTGCACGGCGCCGAGCTGGCGATGCACCAGCTCTACCGGACCATCGCCGGCGACGGGAACGTGGTCGTCTACTCGGGGCACGGAGCCGACGAGCTCTGGGGGTACCAGGACGGCCGGTACTTCCCCGTCGTCGACCCCGCCGCGCCCACGCACGTCCACGGGCGCCACTACCTGACCCACCGGCTGCACCCCGACGAACGGCCGGTCTGGGCCCGGCTCGTCAGCTGGCTGGCGCACGAGCTCGACGTCGACATGACGGCGGTGGCCACACAGGTGTGGGAACGCACCATGGCCGAGTACCGGTCGCTCGGAACGCCGGATCCGCTCAAACGCGGCAGGTACCACCTGATGCGGCGCTTTCTGGTCTACGTCAACGACATGGTGGACGCCACGTCGTCGACCTTCACCCTGGAGGACCGGCCCGTCTTCCAGGACGTCACCCTCGCCGAACTGGCCTTCCGCTGCCCCGAGTACCTGAAGGACACCGGCGAGCCCGGCAGCCACAAGGAGCTGCTCAAGACCGCGCTCGCCGACCTGCTGCCCGACTCGGTGCGGCGCCGTCGCAAACAAGGCTTTCCGACTCCCACCGACCCCGGCTACGTCAGGCGGCTGACCGAGTTGGCCGACGGGCTCGGCGCCCCGTTCGGGCTGCCACCGCTGCCGGCCGGGCTCCGCGCCGAGCTGGGAGTCGGCGAATGGATGTTCCTTGCATCAACCTCCGCCTGGCTCGACCACCTCGCGGAGCTCAGGACCGACCCGAGGAGTCATGGTGAGCAGTTCCGTTCCCCGGTGGCGCTGGCAGATTCTGGACAGCGCGGCCGACCTTGACCCGGTGCCCCCGGCGATCGAGGAGGCGCGAGCCCAGGACTGGTGCGACTTCGTGGTGTGGCGGCCGGCCGTACTGCCCGAAGGCTGTGACACCAGCGTCGGAACGCTTCGCCGCGAGGCTCCCCCCGGACGCGTCGACGCCGTGGGCCGCAGCCCGTGGAGCGACGCCAACCCGTCCGGCTACCGCACCGAGATCTCCGGTGGCGGACGGCGGCTGCGCCTCAAGCAGTTCCTGTACGACTGGGCCTTCGCCGCCGCGGACCACCCGTGCCTGTGGGGCAGCGAGACCCGGGCGTTCGAGATCGGCGAGGGCCGGGTGGTCTGGCTCGGCACCGACTACCTGGGCCATCGGGCCGGCAGCGCCCGGATGGCGCGGACCACGGTCGAACTCTCGGTGCTGGAAGGAGAGTTCTCCGACGACGAGATCGTCGCGCTCTTCGCCGCGCTGCGTCCGGCCGTACCGGAGGCGGTGCCGAGGGTGCTGGCCACCCCGTTCTCCGAACTGAGCTACTGGGCCAGGCACCCGGCCGACATGGTCTCGGTGCCCACCGGCGTCTTCTTCTTCCACCGGCACGGGCGCGAGCACGAGGGCGACTGGATCCCGTCGGGGGAGGTCACCGCCTTCCTCACCGAGCAGGGAGTGCCGGTGTCGGCCGGTGGATTTTACGCCGACAGCGCCGCGACGTTCGGCGACGGCTCCGCCGTCCGGGAGCTGGAGGTCGTCTACGCCTCGGCGTCCGGCGGCGAGCTGCGCCTCACGGCGCAGCGCACCGGCGGCGGGCGCCTCGACTTCCCGCCGAAGCGGGACAAGCACCCCGCCACCGACGAGCTCCGCGATCTCGGCGGCCGCCCGGTGCATCTCGGCTACCTCAGCGCCGAGTTCGGAGCCTGCGACGCCTGGTGGCAGCACCCCGACGGGTACGAACTCAGGCTGCTCGGCAGCGCGGGTACGGGCATGGGGCGGGAGGCGTTCCTCGGCCTGGTCGCTGAGATCGACGCCGCGCTGCGGCTCGCCGCCAACGCCGAGGTGCTGGGATGAGCGCGGCGGGCCGGCCGGTCCTCGACCCCGCCACCGGCCGCGTCATCACCCGCCTGCCGGACACCGACGGGCGCGGCGTCGCCGACGCCGTGGCCCGGGCGGACGCGGCGTTCCGCGGTGGCTGGGCCGACACCTCTGCGGCCCACCGCTCCGGCCTGCTGCGCGAGCTCGGGGATCTGCTGCGCGAGGACCGCGACGAGTTCGCGGCGCTGGAGCGGCGCAACGCGGGCAAGCCCACGACGCGCGCCGTCGGAGAGGTGGACTTCGCCGCCCGGGTGGTCGACTGGTTCGCGGCGGCGGCCCGGTACCCGGTGGGGGAGACCCATCCGGCCGGCCGCGGCATGCGTACCTACACCGACCGTGTGCCGGTCGGGGTGTGCGCGGCGATCTCCCCGAACAACTACCCGCTCCTGCTGGCCGTCTGGAAGATCGCCGCGGCGCTCGCGTACGGCAACACGGTCGTCGTCAAGCCGGCGCCCGAGACACCGCTCTCGGTCCGCCGCCTGGTCGACCACGCCGCCAAGGTGCTTCCCGAGGGCGTGCTCACCGCCGTCTACGGCGGCGCCGAAACCGGCCGGCTGCTCTGCGACCACCCGGCCGTCGGCATGGTCTCCTTCACCGGCTCGACGACGGCGGGGCGCGAGGTCGCGCGACGCTGCGCGGACGGCCTCAAGCCCGTCTCACTGGAGCTGGGCGGCAAGAGTCCGTTCGTGGTCTTCCGCGACGCCGACCTCGACGCGGCGGCGCGCGCGGTCGTCACGGCGTACACCGGCAACACCGGCCAGATGTGCGTGGCCGGGACACGCCTGATCGTCGACCGGGCCGTGCACGACGAGTTCGTCGGCCGCGTCGCCGAGCTGGCCGCCGCCCTGCGAGTCGGGCCGCCGGAGGACCCCGGCACCGATCTCGGCCCGCTGATCAGCCGGGCGGCCGTCGACCGGGTGGCCGAGGTGGTCGAGGAGGCGGCGGCGCGGGGCGCGGAGGTGATCCTTCCGCCGGGCCGTTCCGGGGTACGGCACGAGCTCGACGGCGGGTTCTTCGTCAACCCGGTCATCGTGGACGACGCGCCGTCCGACGGCCGTGCCTGGCGCGAGGAGATCTTCGGCCCGGTGCTGTCCGTCGCGTCGTTCGACGCCGACGCCGAGGCCCTGGCCCTGGCGCACGACACCGCGTACGGTCTGTCGGCCTCGGTCTGGACGTCGGACGCCGACCGGGTCGAGCGTTTCAGCAGGGCCCTGCGCGCCGGCATGGTGTGGGTCAACACCTGGGGCGACACCGAGGAGTCGGTCAGCGTCTCGGGTCTCGGTCAGTCCGGATACGGCCGTGAGCTGGGCATCCACGCGGTGGAGGGCTACACCAGGCCCCGCGCCGTCTGGGTGGCCCACCGGCCGGGGCGGTAGGCCGCGATGCCGACCTCCGCACGGCTCGACTTCCGCAGCGACACCCGCACCGTGCCGGACGCGCGGATGCGGGCGGCGATGGCCGGGGCGGAGGTCGGGGACGACGTCTACGGCGACGACCCCACGGTCGCCCTCCTGGAGGAGAGGGTGGCCGAACTGCTCGGCACCGAGGCCGCGCTGCTCACGCCCACCAGCACGATGGCGAACCTGCTCGCCCCGCTCGCCGCGTCCGGGCCGCCGGGATCGCCCGCGCCGCGGCTCATCGTCGGCGCCGACACCCATATGGCGTTCCTCGAGGCGCCGGGGCTGCGCCGCTTCGGCGGGGTCGAGCTGCTGACGGTGCAACAGCGACCCGACGGCCTGCCCGACTTGGACGCCCTGGCCGCGCTGCTCGCCACCGGAGCGGGCCCGCCGACCGTGGTCTGTCTCGAGAACACGAGCATGATGCGCTCCGGCAACGCCCTCGACGCCGTCGCGACGTACGCCGTGGCCGCGCTGGCCCACCGGTACGGCGCGCACTTCCACCTCGACGGCGCCCGGCTCGCCAACGCGGCCGTGGCGCTCGGGGTCCGCCCCGTGGAGCTGGCGGAGCCCGCGGACAGCGTCGCCTTCTCGGTCTCCAAGGGGCTCGGCGCGCCGGTCGGCGGGCTGCTGTGCGGGTCACGCGAGTACGTCGCCCGCGCCCGCGAACTGAGGGGATGGCTGGGCGGTTCCCTGCACCAGGCGGGAGTCGTCGCGGCGCCCGCGCTGGTCGCGCTCGGGCGCCTGCCCGACCTGGCCGCCGATCACGAGAGGGCCGCCGCGCTCGCCTCCGGGTTCGCGTCGGTGCCCGGCGTCGAGCTGTTCCGCCCGCCGCGGCCGACCAACATGGTCATGGCGCGGGTTGCCGGGCTGACCCCGCACGAGTGCGCCGCGCGCCTCGCCGGCCACGGCGTGCTCGTACTGCCGCTGCCGAACGGATACGTGCGCTTCGTGACGCACCGGGCACACGACATGATCGGTGTGCGCGAGGCCGTCAAGGCGCTGGCGGCCGTGGCGGCCACGGTGCCCGCGGACCGGCTGACAACCGACGGAGACCTCCCCGGACGGGGACTCTCCACGACATGGATGGAGGACGCATGACGGACGTGCCACCGCGTGGGCTGGAGGAGAGGCTGCGGGACACCCGCGCGAGGCTGGAGAACGACGTCGATGTCTGGGTCGCGACGTCGGGCGCCTCGGGCGGCGTCCACCTCATCCCGCTCTCGTACCTCTGGGACGGGACCGCGTTCCTCATCTCGACGCCGCGCGCCTCGGTCACCGGCCGCAACCTGCTGGCGGACGGCCGGGTGCGCCTCGGCCTCGGGCCGACCCGCGATGTCGTGATGGTCGACGGTGTCGCGGAGCCGGTGGACATCGCCGAGCTCGGCCAGGAGGCGGGAGACGCCTTCGCGGCCAAGACCGGCTTCGACCCGCGCAAGGACGACGAGCCCTACCAGTACTTCCTGATCCGGCCACGCCGTGCCCAGGCCTGGCGGGAGGCGAACGAGCTGGCGGGACGCGGCCTCATGCGCGACGGCGGCTGGCTCGGCTGACCACGCGGAACCAGAGCTCTCCGCCTCCGCCGGCCGATCACCTGAGCGGCCGGCGGAGGCGGAGTCCAGTCGTTCTTGACCGGAGCTGAAGAGGGCTTCGCCAGGCTGCGAAGGCAAGGCATCCGTCAATTGTGGAAGGGCGAACATGGAAGCAATCGAGGTTCCGGTCCTGATCGTGGGCGGCGGCGGATGCGGTCTGTCCGCCTCCGTCTTCCTCTCCGACCAGGGTGTCGATCATCTGCTGGTGGAACGGCACCCGGACACGTCGAGGATTCCGAAGGCGCACTATCTCAACCAGCGCACGATGGAGATCTTCCGCCAGCACGGAATCGCCGAGGACGTGCTCGCCGAGGCGGCGCCGCTGGAGTTGTTCGGCAAGGTGCGCTGGCAGACCACGCTCGCGGGCGACGGGCCGATGGACCGGCGCCTGATCCATGAGATGGACGCCTTCGGCGGCGGTGAGCTGCGAGAGAGCTACGCGGCGGTCGGGCCCGTGCTGCCCGCCAAGCTGCCCCAGATGTGGCTGGAGCCGATCCTGCGCCGCCACGCGGAACAGCGCAATCCCGGGCGGATCCTCTTCCACCACGAGGTGACCACCTTCTCCGACGAGGGCGACCACGTCGTCGCCGAACTGCGGAACACCGAGACCGGTGAGATCACCACGGTCACGGCGCAGTACCTCATCGGCGCCGACGGCGGCCGCATGGTCGGACCCGCGGCCGGCATCAAGATGGAGGGCCCGCCCGGGCTGGTCAACACCACGACCGCGTACTTCTCCGCCGATCTGTCCCAGTGGTGGGAGGAGGGCACGCTCATCACGCACTTCCTCAGCCCGGAGGACCCCGACCTCTCCAGCAACCTCATCGAGATGGGACCGAGCTGGGGGAAGGCCTGCGAGCAGTGGGGGCTGCACTTCGCCCCGGGGCCGCCCGGCCGCTGGGACGCGGAGACGGTCATCCCCAGGATCCGTGAACTCCTGCGCCTGCCGGACCTGGAAGTGACCGTGCACAAGGTGACGGACTGGATCGTGCACGCGCACCTCGCCGACCGCTACCGGGTCGGCCGGGTGCTGATCGCCGGTGACGCCGCGCACCGCCAGCCGCCCGCCGTCGGGCTGGGCCTCAACACCGGCATCCAGGACGTCCACAACCTCGCGTGGAAGCTGGCCGCGGTGCTGACCGGCCGCGCCCCCGACAGCCTGATCGACACCTACGAGGCCGAGCGCCGGCCCGTGGGCAGGGAGAACGTCGACTGGGCGACGTCCGCCGCCGTCCACCACCAGGCGGTCATCGATGCCATCGGCGCCGGCCACAACATCCCGGCGGGCCGCCGAGGGCAGCGGCTTGCGGCGTACTTCGACCCGTCCCCGCTCGGTGACACCGTGCGGGCGCGCGCGCTGGAGATCTTCCACACCCACCGCGGCGGATGCCAGTCGCTCGACATGGAGATCGGCTTCGGCTACGAGACGGGCGCGCTCGTCCCCGACGGCAGCGAGCCGCCGGTCCGCGTCCCCATGCGGAACGTGCACCAGCCGACGTCCCGCCCCGGACACCGGCTGCCGCACGCCTGGATCACCCGGGGCGAGGACCGCCTGTCCACTCTCGACCTCACCGGCACGACCGGCTTCACGCTGATCACCGGCCCGCAGGGGACGCCGTGGTGCGAGGCGGCCGAGCGGGTGGCGGAGAAGTTCTCGATCCCGATCGTCACGGCCCGCATCGGCGCCGGTGCCGAGTTCGCCGACGTGGACGGCGGGTGGGAGGCCGTTCGGCAGATCACCGACGCCGGCGCTCTCGTGGTCCGCCCCGACCAGCACGTCGCCTGGCGCGGCACGGACGGCGTCGAGGACCCGGAGCGGGTTCTGGCGGAGGTGTTCGCCGCTCTCCTGGACCGCTGATACCGCGACGAGGAACGAGAAGTGGGGGGGGGCGCGGGGGGGGCGCGGGCCCCCCCCCCCCGGGGGGGGGGGGGCCCCGGCGCGGGGGGGGGGGGGGGGGGGGGGGGGGGGGGGGGGGGGGGGGGGGGGGGCGCCCAAAACCCCCGGTCACCGCGGCTCCGGCGGCCGCTGCCGAGGCATGTTCGGCCGGG